>CAOKQM010000025.1 GCA_948470875.1 uncultured Clostridium sp. | reverse complement strand
GAAGAATCAGAAATAGAGGAAAAACCAAAAAAGAGAACCAGAAAAGTAGTTAAAACAGAAGAACCAGAAGTGGAGGAAAAACCAAAAAAGAGAACCAGAAAAGTAGCTAAAACAGAAGAATCAGAAATAGAAGAAAAGCCAAAAAGAAGAACTAGAAAAGCTACTAAAAAAGAAGAATAGTTTAATAAAAGACAATAAAATTGCCTAGAAGGGAAAACAAAATGAATGAAAATGTTCGAAATATTTTAGAATGGATATATTGTGTTATAATTGCGTTGGTGTTGGCATTAATATTTAGATACTTTATTGCCACGCCAACCATTGTAAAACAAAGGTCAATGTACCCAACTTTACAAGAAAACCAAAGATTAATTCTAAATAGAACTTCAAGAATTACAAAAAAAGCTCCTAAAGTAGGAGATATTATAACATTTGAAGCGCCAACGAAAGCATACACAAATGTAGAAGCAAATCAAAGTAATCCTGTTGCCATTTATGACAATCAGCCCAAAAATATTTTTTCTAAATTTGCTTATTATGTTTTAGAAATTACCAAAAGAAGCTATATCAAAAGAGTGATTGCAGTAGAAGGTCAACATGTAGTAATTGAAAACAACAAAGTTTTGATTAATGGAAAAGAATTAGAAGAATCGTATTTAAAACCAGATGTGATAACAGAATCAAATGTGTTTTATGATTTTATTGTTCCAGAAGGTTATATTTTTGCAATGGGCGATAATCGTTCTAAAAGCACGGATTGCAGAGAACTTGGTTGCATACCATTAAAAAAAGTAGAAGGAATTGTAAGTTTCCGTTTTTGGCCATTTAACCAATTTGGAAAAATACAATAGAGGTAGCATTTTGAAACGAGAGGATATCATTGGAAATGAAGAGATAAGAAAATATTTAGAAGAATGCATCCAACAAAATAAAATTTCGCAAAGTTATCTTTTTGTGGGAACAGAGGGAATTGGCAAATTGTTAATTGCAAAGCAATTTGCCAAAAGAATTTTATGTTTCGATTCCCAAAAAGATGAGGAAGAAAAATGCAAATCTTGCCATTGTTTTGAAGGAGGAAATCATCCAGATTATTTGCTTGTAAATGAACATGGCCAGACCATTAAAATTGAGCAAATAAGAGAAATTACGAGTAAAATTATTCAGCAGCCTATTATTTCGCAAAAGAAAGTCTATATCATCAATGATTGCGATAAAATGACTAAAGAAGCACAAAACTGTTTCTTAAAAACGTTAGAAGAACCGCCACAATTTGCGGTTATTATATTGATTAGTTCAAATGAAAATGCAATTTTGACTACTATAAAATCTAGATGTATGACTATCAAATTTAAAAATATTGCAAATGAATTGTTGCAAAAATATGCTATTGAACAACTTGAATATAATACAGTTACAGAAAATTTATTACAATCATTTCAAGGGAGTATTGGTAAAGCAATTGAGCAAAAAAACAATCAAGAGAAGTTTGAAAAAATAGAAAATATTATACATAATTTTGCAACCAAAGATGTGATTTATATTATGAATGAAGCAAAAATACTATACGATAAAGAAAACATTGATAAAATACTTGAATACATGATGATTAGCATGTATGCTAAAAAAGATGAAAATCCAAACTATATTAAATGCATTGATAAAATCAGCGATTGTTTAGCTCGCTTAAAAAGAAACTGCAATTTTGATATGTGTTTAGATACTTTGTTTTTTGAGATGAGTGAAATTTTGCAAAATGCGTAGAAAGGAAAAAGCGAAAATGAAACAAGTTGTGGGAGTGAAATTCAAATCTTCTGGTAAAATGTATTATTTTTCCCCAGAAAATTTGGAACTAAAAGTGGGAACAAAAGTGATTGTGGATACTGCCAGCGGAGATGAATTAGCAGAAGTTGTAATGGAAAATAAGCAAATAGAGGATGATAAAGTTGCCGAAACCTTAAAAAAAATTATTCGAATTGCAACAACCAAAGATAAAAAATTGTATGAAGAATTTAAAGCAAAAGAAAAAGAGGCTTATCAGAAATGCTTAGAACAAATAAAAGAATATGAATTGCCAATGAAGTTAATTGAAGCAGAATATAAATTTGATGGAACCAAATTAACATTTTATTTTTCATCCGATAAAAGAATCGATTTCAGAGAATTGGTAAAATCCTTAGCAGCTATTTTTAAGACAAGAATTGAAATGCGTCAAATTGGTGTAAGAGACGAAGTCAAAAGATTAGGCGGAAATGGAATTTGTGGAAGACAGTTATGCTGTTGTTCTTTTTTGAGAAATTTTGAAGCAGTTTCCATTAAAATGGCAAAAGACCAAAATATGTCGCTGAATCCATCTAAAATTTCTGGAAATTGTGGAAGGCTTATGTGCTGTTTAAAATACGAGCATAATGTTTATTGTGACAAACTAAAAAGTTTGCCTAAAATTGGGGCAGAAGTGAAAACACAAGATGGCATTGGAGAAGTATCTTCTGTTGAAACATTGAAAGAAACAGTTCGAGTTAAATTTCAAGAAAATGGAGAAAATTTCTATAAAAAATATAATGCAAAAGATATTGTTGTTATCAGAGATTCAGAAAATGAAACCGAAAAATTAGAAACAGAAAATGAAGAAGATTTAAAAGAATTACAGAAAATGGAAAAGCTTGATAAAGAAGAATCCAAAAATAAAAAACAAAAGAGAAAACAAAAATAGGAGAGGTATAGGAGAATGAGAAAACTGATAAAAAATGCTTATGTATTAGATATGGTTGGAGATGTGCCAAACATTAGAAAAGCAGATATATTGGTTCAAGATAACAAAATTGAAAAAATCGATGTTGTGATTGATGAAACACAAGCAGACGAAAAAATAAATGCCAAAAATATGATTGTTATGCCAGGCTTAGTCAATACGCATACACATTTAGCTATGAGCATTTTTAGAGGTTATAAAGATGACCGAAAATTAATGGATTGGCTAGAAAATGCGATTTTTCCAGTAGAAGATAAATTAGAGCCAGAAGATATTTACTGGAATTCTTATTTGTCATGCTTAGAAATGATAAAATCAGGGACAACCACATGCAATGACATGTATTTTGGCATGAACAAAGTCATTGAAGCAATTGAAGCTACTGGGTTAAGAGCAGTTGTTGCTTGGTGTATGACTGATAATGCAATTCGAGATAAAGCGCAAAAAACAAGAGAATACGCTCAAAAATACAATGTTCCAGAAAGCAGAATTAAAATATTTACATCACCTCACGCGCCGTATACTTGCAATCCAGACACCATAAAATTATGTGTAGATTTAGCAAAAGAATTAAACACAGGGCTTCATATTCATTTATCAGAAACCATGGATGAAGAAAGAACTATTTATGAAAGATACGATAAACGTGGTACTGAATATCTAAATGATTTGGGTGTTTTTGATGTGCCAGTTGTCTTAGCACATGGAATTTACATTTCAGATAGTGATATCGAAATTTTGAAAAATATAAAAGGCGGAATTTCACATAATCCTATCAGTAATTGCAAATTATCTTCTGGAATATGTGATGTTGTAAAATTACGCAAAAACGGAATTCCAGTTGGTTTAGGAACAGATGGAATTGGAAGTACAACCACTTTGGATATGTTTGAAGAAATGAAAACAGCAGCCTATTTGCAAAAAGTAAAAACCAAAAGACCAACCTCAATTCGTGCTTATGATATTCTAAAAATGGCAACCATTGAAGGCGCAAAAGTGCTAGGAATGGAAAACGAAATTGGCACATTAGAAGTAGGAAAAAAAGCAGACATGATTTTCATCAAAACAGACAAAATTCATTTGTGTCCCAATAATGATGTTTGTACCAATATTGTGTATTCTGCCAATGGTGCAGATGTCGACTCTGTTATGATTGATGGTCAATTAATTATGCAAAACCGAAAAATGATTAATTTAAATGAAAAAGAAGTCATGAGGCAAGTCAAAAAAATTGCAAAACGATTATTAGAACATACGTAAAAAAAGATTGACATTTGGCATAAATTTGATATAATAAAATAAATTATAAAAAGGAGGATTTAAAAATGGCATATAAAATTACAGATAAATGTATTAGTTGTGGAGCTTGTGCAGGAGCATGTCCCGTGTCTTGTATCTCACAAGGAGATGATAAATATAAAATAGATGAAGGAATCTGCATTGAATGTGGAACTTGTGCAGGTGTTTGCCCAGTTGAAGCACCAGTGCCTGATAACAAAGACTAGAAGTAGCGTAAATTAAGGAAAAATAGGACTTTGTAAAAAAGTAGAAACTATCACAAAAGCTATGCAAATTGGACTTTTTCAATTTCTTTTGCTTGGATAGTTTTTTTTATACAAAATGATAGTAAAACATTTATTGACATTTTATGTAAATTATTATATAATAAAATTATAAAGCAATTAGGAGGTCTAATAGATGGACTATGAGAGACAGCAAAATGCCAATTTGTTATCATTTTATACAGATGATGAAATGGAGAAAAAGAGAAACATCTTGTTACGGCTTATAGAAGAGACGTCTAAAGAAAACGTGATTTGGGCATTATTATGTTTTTGTGCGATTTACTTCCGTGGAGTAGTAGATGAATACCACGACTATGATGTGTTAATAGAACATGACTCTGTGAACAAGTTTATTGAGATTTTCAAAACAATGGGTGGCAAAATAGAATTTGGACAAAATGGTAAAGAAGCATTTTTCAATTCTAAAGTATTTGGTTTTGGGGAAATAGATGGAGTAGAGTTTGACCTTATTAGTGGTTTTACAGTTACAACCTATGGGACATCATACTGCTATGAACTAAAAAAAGAAGAAATAGAATATATTAAAGGTATTCCTATTTGCCCAGCAGAAGCAAATTTCATTCTATACGGAATGATGATACCATGGCAACCCAAAAGAAGATTTAAATATGAAATTGTAAAGGAATATCTTTTAAAAAATGGAGTTTGCTATCCAGAGATATTAAAAGCACAGAATTTGCCTAAATTTATTCGGGACGATATTTCAAAATTATAAGCTACAGCCAAACAATCTGGTTTCTAATGAAACTTGGTTGCTTGGCTATTTAATATAATAAATGAAAGAAAAATAAAAATGAATAAATTATTAAATTTTATAGGAACAGATGCAGGGTTCGGTAAATCAAATAATGCTGCTTATTATGAGGAAAATAACGAATTTATATTAATTGATTGTGGATTTACTGTATTTGAAAAATTAAGAGACAAAGTTGATTTTAGCAAATATAGGTTTATAAATGTGATTATTACACATTTGCATCATGATCATTGTGGTTCATTAAGTCAATTGATTTTATTTTTATGGTTTAGATATGGGAAAAAAACACGAGTTATCACCAAATGTAAAAATATAGGTATATATTTAGAGATTACAGGAACAACAAAGGAAGCATATGAAATAACAGACCAATACAAAGATATCATTTTTATTGAAACAGAGCATGTTAAGGAATTAGATTGCTATGGTTTTAAAGCAAAGATACATGGAAAAAATATAATCTATACAGGCGACACAAAAATTATTGAGCCTTTTTTAAAACATATGGATAATGTAAGTGAGTTATATATAGATGTATCTAAAAATAGTGATGTGCATATGAAGTTTATCGATATTATCAATATTCTTCAGAATTTAAAACAAAAAGGAATCGATATTTACTTAATGCATATAGATGATTACAATTATATTTCCAAAATAAACAATGGTGAATTTTATTTTGCTTAATTTTGTCAAGTCTAAGTGTGTAATTTTTTTTGAAAAACGTAATTTTCCTACTACTCAGACTTCATTTAGAAATTTGTATAGCAAGGAGAAATGTAAATCCTTTGACTATTTCTAGTTTTAGATGAAATGTTCAAAATGAAAAATATTTTATGTTTATTTTATTGAAATTAAGTAAAAAATGTGTTATATTATTTATACTATAAATTGGAAGGAGGTGTCCCATGATAGAACCAAAAAAATTGGACAAAAAAGAGTTGTGGTATAAAAACATGAAGCCGGCTGGCGAGAAATCGGTTTTTAATACCCCAAAAGAAGATGTCAGAATGCCTTGCACGGGTATTCTGACAAAACCAAAATTTTTAGCCCTGCTAGTCGGGGCATCTAACCAAGGAGGAGGAATCATTCCTCCTCCTTTTTTATTGTGTCAAGTTTATTATATACAAAATGGAATTACAAATATAAAGACCAATGGAATCAAAAACAAAATGTATAGATAATAGGAGTAAATAAAAACTGTTAAAAGAAAATAAGATTTGCCCGAAAAAAATTGACACTTACTAGTTGAAAATTAAAATTGACAAATATTTCCTAACATGGTATAATATAATCGTAACTAATTATGTAATTTTTTCTAAAATAGGAGGAAAAAACATGGAAAGAAATCGGCAGAATGAAGTAGAAGCGGTGGTTGATACCATCCGGAAAGTTGCAAAGAAACACAAGGCTTTGAATCCGATTAGGCTTGCCATTGATCAAAACTATCCCAGAGTAGAAGTTGGCGAACACTGGGAAAAAGTGCCTGGCATTTCGAAAGAAAAGTGGGATACTGACTTGCGAGAACGCGTTGTCGCACATCTAGAAGAAAAAAGCTTGGACTTTGAAAGAACGGGCTTACTCAATGTATATTGGGTTTGCTTGCCGAATATTTGCTAACACAAGAAAAATAGGTTTCAAATAGATAATATTTGGAACCTGTTTTTTGCAATTTTCGTAAGTGTCCACTTTTGTTCTAAAATTGACTTGTCAAAATTTTTTTGGGATGATATAATAAATAAAAATGTAAGAAAGGATAGAATAAAAAATGAAAAAAAGAGGATTTGAAATAGCAAAAGGATTTGAAAATGCAAACATTAATTTACCAGTTCGAAAAACAAAATTTTCAGCAGGATATGATATAGAAGCCGCAGAAGATTGCGTTATTCCAGCATTTGAAAAAGGGCAAAAGCCAACTTTAATCAAAACAGGATTGAAAGCGTATATGCAAGATGACGAAGTGTTATTATTGTATAACAGAAGTTCAAACCCAAGCAAAAAAGGCTTAGTTATGGCAAATAGCGTTGGTGTAATTGATAAAGATTATTATGGAAATCCAGACAATGATGGACATTTTATGTTTTCATTTTTTAACATAAAATCAGAGCCAATCCAGATTCAAAAAGGGGATGCAATTGGTCAAGCTATTTTTCAAAAATATTTGTTAACCGATGATGATGTAGCCGAAGGTCAGAGAATTGGCGGTTTTGGTTCAACCAATGTTTCAGAAAAATAAAATCTGATTTCTCATTTTAAAAATTGGATAAATTTAGGAAAAAAACTTTTGACTTTTGGTAAAATTTGTGCTATAATAAAAATGTAGTAATTTTCTATTACTTGGAAGGAGTGACTAAAGTAAATGTTTAAAGTGGGAGATAAAATTGTGTATCCAATGCATGGAGCTGGCGTAATTGAAACGATAGAAGAAAGGGCAGTTTTGAACGAAAAACAAGCTTATTATATTATCAAAATGCCAGGTGAAGTGAAAGTCATGGTACCTACCGCAAAAGCAGAAGAAATTGGTGTTAGAAACATCATAGATAAAGAAACAGCTGGAAAAGTAATTGATGTTCTAGAGCAAGACTGTACTGAAATGTCAATGAAATGGAACAAAAGATATCGAGATAATGTTGAAAAAATGAAATCTGGAAATGTATTTGAAGTAGCAGATATTGTTAGAAATTTAAGTTTCAAGCAAAAAGATAAAGGCTTGTCAACAACAGAGAAAAAAATGTTGTTAAATGCAAAACAGATTTTGGTAAGTGAATTGATGTTAGCAGAAAGTAAACAAAAAGATGAAATCGAATCTTTGATTGATGATAAAATTAATAGTTCATATGAATTACATATTGTAGAACAAAATGATGAAGAAACAGGAAATAATGGTGAGGATGATATGAACGGAATTGTAAAAACGTTTATTCAAACATAGATATAGATAACAGTCCTAGAAAAATCTAGGGCTTTTTTACTTGAAAAAATTATGTAAATGTTGTATAACATAATTGTTAAAAATAATAGAAAAAACACCAATACTCCATTATAATGGAGTAAGCAAAAACAAGGAGGGAATTTTATGACATGGAAAGATTTACTTTTACACCCTAACACACGGGTTACAGCAGTAGAGGAAAACTCTTTTTTGGAACAAGAATTGGAAAAAGCAATGAGGCAAATCAAGCTTACGGAAAAATTCGAGATCATGCAAGTATTGCCAGTTGCTATTATAGTAGAAATACTTGAAAAAGAAAAGGGGGAATGCTCGGAAGTCGTTTTTCCTTTGGATTTGTGTGATATTGAGAATGAGTTTTATGAGCATTTGGCTGGTATTACATTAAACAGCGAGAAACGTCCTGCTGTAAGAGCAAGAATCATTTTTCCACATAGTTATGAAGAATGGATTGTGCTAGTTTGCAAAAGTGAACTGGTAAATTAAGGAGGAAAGAGCAACACAATTTAGTTTGAATGTGTTGCTCTTTTTTTGTCTAAAAACACATGAATCTACAGCATTTTTAAAATTATGTTTACTTTTTGGCAAACAAAGAAGGATTTGATGAGTTTTCGTCGAATAATATAAAAGAAAGGTTTAGAAGATGGTACAGTATAATGATGATTTGAAGCAGGAAATAAGAAATGCAAATGATATCGTAGATGTAATATCACAATATGTAATCTTGAAAAGAAGTGGAAAGAATTTTATGGGGTTATGCCCATTTCATAAAGAAAAATCACCTTCTTTTTCTGTTTCTCCAGATAGGCAATATTATCATTGTTTTGGGTGCCACAAAGGCGGAGATGTTTTTAGTTTTATTATGGAAATGGAGCGATTATCTTTCCGAGAAGCTTTGGAATTTTTAGCAGAACGAGGACATGTCAAATTGCCTGAAGTACAAGATGAAGAATTTAACGAAAAACAATATAGATTAAGCAGGATGAATAAAATAAACCTGGAAGCAACAATGTTTTATCACGAAAGGCTATATATGCCAACAGCCAAAATAGCACAAGATTATGTAAAACAAAGAAAATTAGATAATCATACGTTAAAAGCGTTTAAAATCGGATATTCTGGGGAATATAATGAATTATATACTTTTTTAAAGGGAAAAGGTTTTAAAGATGATGAGATTTTAATGTCAGGCTTGGTGAACAAAAATGACAGAGGCGAATTTATTGACCGTTTTCGAAAACGTTTGATGTTTCCAATTATATCTGTTTATGGTAAACCAGTAGCTTTTGGTGGTAGAAGATTAGAAAATAATGACAAATTGGCCAAATACATAAATTCAAATGAAAATTTAGTCTATTCTAAAAAGAAGCATTTATTTGCTTTAAATCTTGCAAAACAATCAGAATCAAAAAATATCATTTTAGTAGAAGGTTATATGGATGCCATTTCACTCTATCAAAGAGGAATTGACAATGTGGTTGCTTCTCTTGGAACAGCGCTAACAGAAGAACAAGCACGTTTGCTTAGAAAATATAGTCAACAAATTATATTTGCTTATGATTCAGATGGAGCAGGTCAAAATGCGATTAAAAGAGGAATTGAAGTATTAGAAAAACAAAATTGCGATGCACGAGTTTTGCAAATGGAAGGCGCCAAAGATCCAGATGAATACATCATAAAATATGGTAGTGGAAGATTTCAATTATTGGTTGAGCAGGCAATATCCTTAGTTGAGTTTAAAATAAAAATGCTAAAACAGGAATATCATTTAGAAAATGCAAAAGATAAAATTGCATTTTTGAAAAAAATAACGACTATTTTATCTGATGTGGATAATAAAATCGAAAGAGAAATTTATATTGATAAAATAGCTAAGCAATACGATATTTCAAAACAGGCAATTTATGCAGAAGTAAATAAGGCGCTTTATGCTAATAAACCAGAAAAAATTTTGGTAAAGCCAACTAGAAAGCTTGAGAAAGTAGAAGAATTTACGCTAGATGAAAAAATTATAAAAAGAGAAAATATGGTTCTTTATTTGTTAATTAATTATTTAGAGCAAACCAAAGAACTAATCAGAGCCAATATTGGTATAGAAGATTTGAAAATTGCAGAAAATAAAATTATCTTTGAAAAAATAATGAATTCTGACGAAAAAGAAAGTGAAAAAATTGTGCAAATGATTGCTAATATGGAAGATGAAAAAATTCAAACACATATTAGTGAAATTATGGTTGTTGATTATGAAATTACCTCAGTTGAAAAATGTATAGAGGATGTTATTATTCATTATAATAAAAAAAGATTGCAAAATCGCAAAATGCAAATTGTGAAAGAATTAGAAAATCCAGATTTGCCAAAAGAACACATAACAAATTTGGAAATGGAGCTAAGTGATATTATTGTAAAAATGGCAAAAATAAAATAAATGGGGGAAAGTTTGGAAAGTTAAACTGCTTTTCAAACAAGCTAGTTCCTTAGAAGAAAGGAAAGAAAAGGAATGAAAAAATCTGATCAAGATGAAATTCAAGTGAAGAAAGAAAAAAAAGTTACCAAAAAAGATGAGACAAAAAAAGTCGTAGCTAAGAAAACAGCATCTAATCCAGATAAAAAACAAGAAACACAGAAAAAAAAGATAGAAAATTTAGAAGAAAAAATGACTTCTGAGCAAGAAACAAATATAAGCCAAAAGGAAGAAAAAGAAACTCAAAATAGCAAAGAGCAAGAAAAGATTTTGAGTATTTTGGATAAAGCAAAACAAAATGGAAAAATTACGTATGGCGAACTTGCAGCAGAATTAGGTGAAGTCAATCCAGAAGAATTGGAAAAAGTGTTTGATACATTTGAAGAAATGGGAATCAATATTGCTAAAGATAGTGATTTAATGGAACCAGATTTAGATGATTTAAAAGATGTAGAAGAAGTTAAATTAGAAGAAGTTGATTTAGTTAATATTGAAGGTGTTAATATTGATGACCCTGTGAGAATGTATTTAAGAGAAATTGGAAAAATACATTTATTATCTTTTGAAGATGAATTGGAGCTAGCTAAAAGAATTTTAGAAAATGACGAAGAAGCCAAACAAAAATTAGCAGAATCAAATTTAAGATTGGTTGTTAGTATTGCTAAAAAATATGTAGGAAGAGGCATGTTATTTTTAGACTTAATCCAAGAAGGAAATATGGGATTAATTAAAGCAGTTGAAAAATTTGATTATACAAAAGGCTATAAATTCAGTACGTATGCGACTTGGTGGATTAGACAAGCTATCACAAGAGCAATTGCTGATCAAGCCAGAACAATTCGAATTCCAGTGCATATGGTTGAAACCATTAATAAATTGATTCGTACATCTAGACATTTGCTACAGATTTTAGGAAGAGAGCCAACGCCAGAGGAAATTGCAAAAGAAATGGATATTTCTGTAGAAAGAGTGATGGAAATTCAAAAAATAGCGCAAGATCCTGTTTCACTAGAAACACCGATTGGTGAAGAAGATGATAGTCATTTAGGAGATTTTATTCAAGATGATGAATCACCTGCACCACATGATTCGGCAGCGTATACTTTACTAAAAGAGCAATTAGAAGAAGTGATGAGTACATTAACTTCTCGTGAAGCAAAAGTGTTGAAATTGAGATTTGGTTTAGAAGATGGGAAAGCGCGTACATTAGAGGAAGTAGGAAGAGTATTTGATGTAACACGTGAGAGAATTAGGCAGATTGAAGCAAAGGCGCTTCGAAAATTAAGACATCCAAGTAGAAGTAAAAGATTAAAAGATTATATGAATTAAAGTGTAGAAAAGGCAATTTCAAAAATTGTCTTTTTGATTTCTAGTGGTAAACTAAAAAATAAAATTTTAATCGAAAAATACTTGCAAATTTTTGGTAATGTGATATAATAAAAAAATAAAATAGGAATAAGTCCTATTTTTGGAGGAGTTTTTTATGAAGAATTACTCAAAACAAAGGGAAGAAATTCTTGCAATTGTGCAAGAAATGTATAATCATCCAACTGCTGAAGAAATTTATTTTTTAACCAAACAAAAAGATCCATCGGTTAGTCGTAGTACTGTGTATAGAAATTTAGGTTTGTTGGTACGAAAAGGAATTTTATTGCAAATTGCGATTTCAAATGGTCCAGATCGATATGATTATATAGTCAGTCGTAAGAAACACGGACATGTGATTTGTAAAAATTGTGGGAAAGTTTGTGATTTTTGTTATGATGTAGAACTTGAAAAGCTAAAAGATAGCATAGAAAAACAAACTAAAATGGAAGTTTCGGATTGTGAGATGATGGTAAAAGGAATTTGTAATTCGTGTAAAGAGCTCGAAGAAAATTTAAAACGGAGATTAAAAAATCTCAGAAAGGAAAGGTATTAAAATGGCAGATTTAAAAGGAACCAAAACAGAAAAAAATTTGATGGAGGCTTTTGCTGGAGAATCACAGGCAAGAAATAAATATACGTATTTTGCTTCTGTTGCTAAAAAAGAAGGATATGAGCAAATTGCTTCTATATTTTTAGAGACAGCAGATAATGAAAAAGAACATGCCAAATTATGGTTTAAATTATTAAATGGAGGTGCTGTTCCATCAACAGTAGAGAATTTGAAAGCAGCTGCTGAAGGCGAAAACTTTGAATGGACAGACATGTATGACCAATTTGCAAAAGAAGCAAAAGAAGAAGGATTTGATAAAATCGCTTATTTGTTTGAAGCAGTTGGAAAAATAGAAAAAGAGCATGAAGAAAGATATAAAAAATTATTAGAAAATGTCGAAAATGGATTAGTATTTAGCAAAGATGGAGATAAAATTTGGAAATGTAGAAATTGTGGACACATTCATATTGGAAAACAAGCTCCAGAAGTTTGCCCAGTATGTGATCATCCAAAAGCATTTTTTGAAGTAAAAGCGGAAAATTATTAAAAAAAGAGCTGTAAAAAACTTAGGTATATTGTGTGAGAAATTTTGGGTAAAGCCCCAAATTTCGTTCGATTTTCTTTGAGCAATTAGAGTTTTTTATAGCTTTTTTGTATAGAATAAAAAAAGCTGAATATCTTGGTAACTAAGGAGAGATTTTATGAGACCAACTAAAATGCAAGTTAATTTAGAAAATTTTGAGCATAATGTACAAAGGTTAAAATCAAAGTTGGCAAAAGGAACCAAGCTAATGCCAGTTATAAAAGCAAATGCATATGGAACGTATCTTAATACAAGACTTGATAAAATACATCAATTTGAAATCGTTGCAGTTGCGATTGCTCAAGAAGGCGAAAGTCTTAGAAAAATGGGATATAAAAAAGAAATTTTTATTTTAAACCAACCTGCTGTCGAAGAAATAGAAAAAATTGTTGCTAATAATTTGAGTGTTGGAGTATGTAGCACAGAATTTGTTAAGGAATTGGGAAAGCAAAAAAAACCAGTCAAAGTGCATATTGAAATAGGAACAGGAATGGGCAGAACAGGAATTCATCCAAATCGTATCAAAGAATTTATTACGCTGATTAAAAATTACGAAAATATTATAATAGAAGGAATTTACACACATATGTCATCTGCGGATATAGATTTTGAATATACCCAAAAACAAATTCAATCTTTTGAAAATGTGTTGGCGATTGCCAAACAAGAAATACAGAATTTGAAATATATTCATATGGCAGCATCCAATGGAATGATTCATTTTCCAGAAGCACATTATACTTTAGTTCGTCCAGGCATGATTTTATATGGTTATGAATCAGGAAAAGGAATTTTAGATAAAATTGATTTAAAGCCAGTTTGTAAATTGCAATCTAAAATAACGTTATTAAAAACGGTAGAAAAAGGAACCAGTATTGGTTATAACAGAAATTTTGTAACTCAAAAGAAGACCAAAGTTGCTACCATTCCAATGGGATATGCAGATGGTTTAAGAAGAGAATTGTCAAATCAAGGCGAAGTTTGTATAAATGGCAATAAAGTACCAATTATTGGTAATATTTGTATGGACAGTTTTATGGCAGATGTTAGCGAAATTGAGAATGTGAAAATTGGTGATGATGTATGGATTTGGGATAATGAAAATATAACAGTAGAAGAAATTGCCGAAAAATGTCATACGATTAATTATGAAATTTTGAGCACAATTACAAGCAGAGTACCACGAGAATTTATTTAAAAAGTAAAAATCCGCAGTTTATTTGCGGATTTTTTATATACTAGGAAATATTTCTGAATTTCTTAGTATATAAAAACGCTTGCGCTAAAACTTTACACACAAATTTCTTTTAAGAAATTTGGCGCGCGAACAAATCGGCGGACTTTGCAATCCGTTTAGAAGATTTATATTAAAAAAGTCCGCTTTGTTCTTGTTCATAAAAGGGGTTAAAAGTTTAAATAGAGGTATTCTATTCTATTTTATTTATATAATAGAATTCTTAAAGGAAACTTAAAAAAACAAAAAAAATTAAAAAAATTTTCAAAAAACTATTGCAAAAAAAAAAATTATATATTAAAATCTAATTGAAGTGGAGAGAAGTGTCACAAAGTGGAGGAAAAGGAAGGGAGGAAAAAGCTAGTGTTAATTGGTGAATATGAGCATTCTCTAGACGCAAAAGGCAGATTAATCATGCCAGCAAAGTTAAGAGAAGATATTGGCGAAAAGTTCATCGTAACAAAAGGCTTAGATGGATGCTTATTTGCATTTTCACTTTCTGAATGGACAAACTTTGAGCAAAAACTACGTTCACTTCCAATTTCCAACAAAGATGCCAGAAGCTTTACAAGATTTTTCTTTGCAGGAGCCATCGAATGTGAAATAGACAAACAAGGCAGATTCCTAATTTCAAGCAACTTGCGAGAATTTGCAGAACTCGAAAAAGACATTGTCATCGTTGGAATGGACTCAAGAATCGAAATCTGGGGCAAACAAAAATGGCAAAACTGTGACGAAACAATCTCAGCAGACGAAATTGCACAAAAAATGGAAATGCTAGGAATATAGCCCATGGAAAATACCCGAAGGGGATTTTACTTGGGATTATAAAAAAAGGCAAAGCCAAAAGAAAATACAAAAACAGCCCATGGAAAATACCCAAAGGGGATTTTACTTGGGATTATAAAAAAAGGCAAACTCAAAAAATATGCCCACAAAAAACTTTCTAAGTTATATAGAATAGCAAATTTAGAAAATTTGAGCCCAGTTTGTTATTCTATATAACTTGCAAAAGTTTATATAAAATACACAAGAAAAAACTACCAAGAAACAAAAGAAATGAAAAAATACAAAAGATAAAATTTTTAAAGTACAAAAGATTTTTAAGTTACCAAAAAAGGAATGAAAAATTCCGAAAAGAAAAATTTAAAGTTTACAAATGAATTTGTAGCTACCAAAGAGAACAAAATTCTTTACAAAAGATAAACCAAAAAGTTACAAAGGATTTTTGCATACAAAAGAATGTAAAAGCAGATAGGTCGCCAAAACTTTTGACGACCTATAAAATTAAATTTAAGAATAAGAAGAATGAAAAAATGCAAATAGAAAATTTTAATCATGTACCTGTTTTATTAAATGAATGCCTAGAGGGCTTATGTATAAAGCCAGACGGAATCTATGTGGATGGTACTTTAGGCGGAGCAGGTCATAGCAAAGAAATAGCAAAAAGAATATCGAAAAATGGGCTTCTTTTAGGAATTGATCGAGACGAAGAAGCTATTTGTGTTGCTAAACAAAGATTAAAAGAATTTTCGAATGTTGAGTTGATTCATGATAATCATGATCATATAAAATCGATTTTAGAAGCTTGTGAAATTTCTGCTGTGGACGGGATTTTGCTAGATTTAGGTGTTTCATCTTATCAATTAGATGAAAGAAATCGAGGTTTTAGCTACATGGCAGATAGTAGGCTTGATATGAGAATGGATAAAAGTACTGGGAAAACTGCAAAAGATGTTGTCAATTCCTATACAGAACAAGAATTGGCGAATGTTATTTTTGAATATGGAGAAGAAAGATTTTCCAGAAGAATTGCAAAAAATATCTGTGAATATCGAAAAACAAAAGAAATCAAAACTACATTGGAATTAGTAAAAATTATTGAAAAATCAGTACCACGAAAAAAAACAGATGGACATCCTGCAAAACGTACGTTTCAAGCAATTAGGATAGAGGTTAATGATGAGATAAAACCACTGTATCAGACGATGTTAGATTGTATTGATGTGTTAAAACCAAAAGGAAGATTGTGTGTAATTACGTTTCATTCCCTAGAAGATAGAGCTGTAAAAAAAGCTTTTGTGGAGGCAGAAGGAAAATGCACATGTCCACCAGGTTTACCATATTGTATGTGTGGTTATAAAAGTTTAGGGAAAATGATTCCGAAAAAACCAATTTTGCCAACTAAGGAAGAAATGCAACAGAATTCGAGAAGTAAAAGTGCAAAATTGAGAATATTTGAGAAGATATAAAATACCAAAGAAAGGAGAAGCATTATGGCGAATAAAGCATATGGCTACCAATATGAAACAAGTCCAAGAAAATTAGAACCAGATTATAAAAAAGTGCCAGTAAAAAAGAAAAAAAGTGTTCCGCAAAAGCCAGCTCAAAAACAGGGAAAAAAGAAACCTGTAAAAAAAGCAAAGCATAAGAAAAAGTTGTCTTTTGAAGTGAAATTTTTTATCAATAGTATGTTGTTTTTTTCTTTAATATTTGCGGTAATTGCTTGTCAGACTTTGGTTAAACAGAAGTATAAAGAAAAGGAAAATTTGAAAAAAGAATATAATGAATTGTTGGCAAGAAGCAACACAGATTATGGTTTTGAAGAGGATGTAAGAATTTTAGCATCTCAATATGGGATGCAAACAAAATCGGCTACTTTGATTGATTTAGGCACATCGGATTATATTGAATCTTCAGCAGATGAAGTACAGCAAGAAACACGTTTTTGGGAGAAAATGTTGGATTGGCTAAAAGAAAAATTTAAATGAAAAATAAATACAAACTATCAAAATGTAAGCTTTTTTCATATTATATAGAAATAGTATGAAAGGAGCTTTTTAAAATGGCAAAAATTTTAGTTTATAATGAAAATTCAAATCGAATGGAAACATACTATCGAGGCTTAAATGAGGCAATGCCTTATATTCAAAATCGAACGTTAACAGTACGAGAATTTCGTTCTAATAGTAATACAGAAATTTTATGGACTAGTAGAAATACCATGAATTCATGGAATCGATTTCGAACGCTTTATGGACGTTCTATTTATGTAGGATTTGCATTTAAACGTCCGTGGGAAGGTGGTCATGCCAATCAGTCACATGACTGAATACATACAGTTGAACATACAAAAATTTATTAGAAGA
>CAOKQM010000024.1 GCA_948470875.1 uncultured Clostridium sp. | reverse complement strand
ATAAGGCCTTATAGGCCGATATGTAAATCCCCCAGTTATACTGGGGGATTTTTATAATCAAAAACTTCTTAAATTAAAGCTTATACTGACTTTCACACACAAATTTGGTGTAAAATAATCAAGTAAAGTTTATTTTTTTCAAAGGATAAATTGGTGATTTTGTAACATTATGTTATAATAAATCAAAAAGGAGATATCATGGGATTAGAATTAAAAAATGATTTTGATTTAGCCAATCAGGAAAACGGCATAGAATGTCCGTTGATTGATGGTAAAATTAAGGAAAGTAATTGTTTAGAAAATACAATGGTAACAGCAGGTTTTATGAAAGAAAATACCCTTTTCTTTCAGTTTAAAGAAAAGCAGAATTGGAGAGAGATTTGTCGAAATTGTAAGTATTTTAAATTTTAGATTCGGTCAGGCACAAAAATGTTTTACCTTCATATACTTAAATTATAATGTGGAGGTAATGTGTATGTTATGGATTTCAATATCAAATTTTATCAGTTTTTTAACACAAGCTATTATAGGTGTAGGATACATACAAAGTAGTAATTTATTTCCTGAACCTTTGTCACCAACAGAGGAAAGGGAATGTTTAGAAAAATTAAGAGATGGTGATGAAGAAGCAAGAAATATATTGATTGAACGAAATTTGAGATTAGTTGCTCATGTTTCTAAAAAATATTCTTCAACCAATATTGACCAAGATGACTTGATTTCAATTGGTACAATTGGTTTAATTAAAGGAATTAATAGCTATGATTTGAGCAAAAACTTTAAATTGGCTACTTATGTAGCAAGATGTATTGAAAATGAGATATTGATGTATTTGCGTTCTACGAAAAAACTATCTTCAGAAGTTTACTTAAATGAACCAATTGGAAAAGATAAAGATGATAATGTAGTGACTCTTCAAGAAGTTTTAGAAAATGATGATCGAAATATTGAAGATGAAGTGGATTTAAAGTTTAAGGTAAAAAGATTGTATGAAAAAATTAAGCAAATTTTAAAAGATAGGGAAAGGATTATTATTGAATTAAGATTTGGTTTAGATGGAGACCGACCTAAAACACAACATGAAATTGCTCAAATGCTTGGAATTTCTCGTTCCTATGTATCCAGAATTGAAACAAAAGCAATTGGGAAATTAGCAAGAGAAATGAAAGAGTAAAATAAGTCAGTTTTTTTATAAAACTTAAAAACTACATCAGTTAAATGCAAGAAAATGGGAAGAAAATTCAGTTTAGAAAATGAGTTTTCTTTTTTTATTTCTAATATGAGAGATTAAAAAAGAGGATGAAAGTTTATCGTATGATGTACGATTCTAAGGAGATAGATTTGTTCATTTTGTGGGGTATATAAATACTGCCTAAAAATCGTTTGCTGAATTTCAAAATCATAATTGGAAATTACTTTGCCAAGATAGGGCATTGAAGTTAAAATTTTATTATTTCAAATATAACATTTTTTTTTTATGTTTGGCAAGGACTTTTTTAATTTTACGTCGACAATTTCTGACAAAAAAGCACTAGAATTTATGTTTCTAGTGCTTTTGAAAGATGTAAATTAATGTTTAAAATGTCTCATATGTGTGAAAATCATGGTCATACCATATTCGTTACATTTATCAATAGAAAGCTGGTCTTTTTTTGCGCCACCTGGTTGAATAATCGCTGTAATTCCAGCGTTATGGGCAGCTTCTACACAATCATCAAATGGGAAAAAAGCATCGGATGCTAAAACTGCACCATGTGTTGCATCTTTTCCAATCAGTTCTTCTGCATGTTCTGCACATTGTTTGGTTGACCAAATTCGATTTACTTGGCCTGGTCCAATTCCAACGGTTTGCAAATCTTTTGCAAGTGCAATTCCATTGGATTTTACAAATTTGACAACTTTCCAAGCAAACATTAAATCTTGCAATTCTTTTTCAGTAGGAACTCTATTGGTTACCACTTCATAGTTTTCTAATAATTTAGAATCAATTGTTTGAACAATGATTCCACCATTGATTTTTTTAATATCATAAGCATTTGCAGGCTGTTTAACTGTAATTTTAGGCAATTCTAATACACGAACATTTTTCTTCTTTTTCAATATTTCCAACGCTTTTTCTGAATAAGAAGGAGCCACAATCACCTCTAAAAACATCTCCGACATTTCGTTTGCGATTTTCTCATTAATTTCACGATTTGCCACAACAATGCCACCAAAAATCGACATTTTATCTGCTAAATAAGCTTTTTGCCAAGCTTTATAAATATCGCTATCACTTCCGACTCCACAAGGATTTCCGTGTTTACAAGCAACAACGGTTGGTTCTTCAAATTCTTTCAACAATTCCAAAGCGCCATTTGTATCATTGATATTGTTAAACGATAATTCCTTACCATTTAGCTGTTTTGCAGTTACCAACGAACCTTCGCATTTACCAACTTCTTTATACAAACAGCCAGTTTGATGCGGATTTTCACCATAACGCATTTCTTGCACTTTTTCGAAGCTTAAAGAAAGGGTTGCTGGATACGATTCATCATGGCGCTCATTTTTTATGTAATTGCAAATCATAGAATCATAATTTGCGGTATGTTCAAATACTTTTTGCATTAAATAAAATTTGGTATCTAGTGAGACTTGTCCATTTATTTTTAGTTCTTCTAAAACTTTGGCATAATCAGCAGGGTCTGTGATAACGCTAACGTCTTGGTAATTTTTTGCCGCAGAACGAAGCATGGTTGGTCCTCCAATATCAATATTTTCAACGCATTCCGCACGTGTTACGTTTTCTTTCATCATGGTTTGTTTAAATGGATATAAATTCACAATGACAAAATCAATGGTTTCGATGTTCAAATCAGTTAGTTGTTTCATATGTTCAGGATTGTTTCGCATGGCTAAAATTCCAGCATGCACTTTAGGATGAAGGGTTTTTACGCGGCCATCTAAGCATTCTGGAAATCCAGTTAAATTTGAGATTTCAATTGCATTTACATTTTCTTCTTTTAATTTTTTATAGGTTCCGCCAGTTGAGATAATTTCAATTCCTAATTGCTCTAATTCCTTTGCGAATTCAACGATACCAGTTTTATCTGATACACTAATCAAAGCTTTCATTCAAAATTCCTCCTAATTTAATATACTTCTATTATATAACAAAAATTGGGAATTGTAAAGGAAAAAGTAGAGTAGTAAAAAATAAAACAAAATATTTTTTAAAATAGGTATTGACTTTTTTATTTTCTTTTGATATTATAACAATGTTCTTTTTGAAAGACATGCGGGAATAGCTCAGTTGATAGAGCGTCGCCTTGCCAAGGCGAAGGTCGCGGGTTTGAGCCCCGTTTCCCGCTCCAAATTAAAGAAAATGGGGGAATAGCAAGAGTTTTTTTGGTTTGCTATTTTTTATTTTACCAAAAAAGTTTTATCAAATCGATTCTAGGAAAGGAAAAAGGAAGATTTAGAAAAATACGAATAAAAATGAATAAGCAATCAATTTAAGAAATCTTCAAAAGGAGTAAAAAATGAAGCTACTAAAGAAAATTTTTATTATAATGGCTATTTTTCTTGTATTAGTCATTAGTATCTTGGTAAAACAAGGTTATGATTTGTACAAACAGGCTATCGAACAAGTGAGTTTAGAAGAAAAAGTAGCGCAAATTAAAGCAATTGAGGATTATACCACTTATCAAGAATTGCCACAAAATTATATCAATGCTGTGATTGCAGTAGAAGACAAAAGATTTTTTAAACATATAGGAATTGATATCATATCCATTACACGTGCTATTTTTATTGATTTAAAAGAAATGTCATTTGAAGAAGGAGGAAGCACAATTACGCAGCAATTAGCCAAAAATATTTATTTTACGCAGAAAAAACAGTTAACAAGAAAAATTGCAGAAGTTTTTATGGCTTTTGAAATCGAAAAAAACATTTCTAAAGAAGAAATTTTTGAATTATATGTGAATACCTCGTATTTTGGAGATGGTCATTATTGTGTTAAAAAAGCCTCAGAAGGCTATTTTGATAAATTGCCTAAAGAAATGAATTTATATGAATGTACTTTATTAGCAGGAATTCCAAATGCACCTTCTGTGTATGCACCAACTAAAAATCCAGAATTAGCAAGGCAAAGACAAGCACAAGTCATAAAGAAAATGTTCAAACAAGGTTATTTAACAGAAGAACAAATGAATAAAATGATTGCACAATGAGAATAAATATCAGATTGTAAAATATAGTGTAAAGATGAGGTAAAGTGTATGTTAGATATTATAATTATTATAATTGGTTTTGTTTTATTGGTCAAAGGTGCTGATTTTTTAGTAGATGGAGCAAGCCATATTGTAAAACGTTTTCATATTCCAGAAATTGTAATTGGACTTACCATTGTTGCGATTGGAACTTCTATGCCAGAGCTTGTCGTGAGTGTAACATCTGCTTTAGAAGGGCATTCTGATATTGCAGTTGGAAACATTGTTGGGAGCAATATTGCCAATATGTTTTTAATATTAGGCATGTGTTCTATTATCAAACCATTGGAATTTAGAAAACAAACAAGGTTAATTGAAAATCCAATTACGCTTTTGGTAACAGTTCTTTTATTTGTATTATGTAACAATGGAAATATGGAAACAGCCAATTTGATTACAAATCATGAAGGAATCTTGCTGCTAGGACTTTGTGTTATGTATATTATTTATAATATCATTATGGCAAAAAAAGGCGAAAGCTTTGAAACAGTAAAAGAACAGGAAATAAAGCAAACACAAACTCCAGTAAAAATTGTAAGAGCTATTTTTGATGTAATCATTGGAATTATTGGACTAAAATTGGGTGGAGATTTGGTTGTAAAAGCATGTGTGGCAATTGCCGAATCATTTGGTGTTACAGAAGAATTGATTAGCTTAACCATTGTGGCAATTAGCACAAGTTTACCAGAGTTAATTACTTCTATAACGGCCACTTGCAAAGGAGAAACAGATATGGCAATTGGAAATATTTTAGGTTCTCAGATTTTCAATATTTTGTTAATCATTGGTGTATCAGCAGTTTTATGTCCAATTAATTATGCAGTTAGTTATAATAAATATATGATTGTATTGATTTTGGGAACTATGATGTTAAGCTTATTTCCGTTTGTGGGAAGTAAAAACAAAATGACAAGAAGTAATGGAATTCCATTTGTGTTCATTTATGTGCTGTATATGATAAGTTTAGTCATGTTTCGATAAAAAAATGCCAAAGAATAGGGCAAGAATTCTTTGGCAAAAATTTAGTTAAGCAAAAAAGTCATGTGAATTTTCAGAATCATTATTTTTGTAAATGCTTAAATTGTTTTGGTGGTCTAGAACCGCTAGAAAAATCTGTTCAGGTTTTTCAAAACCTTGTGAAACCAATTGTTTTTGCAACCACATTTCATCATGACCAGAATTTTTGAGGTTTTCATGCATAATTCGTCCATCCATAATTAAATTTACATCAATTGTAGCAGGTTCTGGAGTAATATCAAAATCGCTTGGTACAGCAGGGCGATTTGTACTTTTTGGCAAAAAACTAATTTTCCCGTTCGTTTCTAAAATAGCTGTTTTAATATCGCACAAATTAAAATAACCGATTAACTCTGCATTGCACTAAAAATTCATTTAAGTCTAATTTTGCAGTCTTGAAATTTTTTCGATACAATTTTCCATTATTTAATAAAACCAAGGAATTGCCATAAATAAATCTTCGTGCCTTGAATGATTTTTCACAAAGCAAAGAAATGATGATAGCAACAATGGCATATACTACCATAGCAACAAGTGGCTGTAAGTAGTCAGATTCCAGAGCAGTTGCCATTTCTGCGGCAATGGAACCAATCGTAATTCCAATAACATAATCAAACATACTAAGCTGAGAAATTTCCTTATTTCCCATTAATTTTGCCAAAATAAATAACACAATTTCAGACACAATTGACAAAATAATAACCTTCAATATATCTTGCATACAACTATCCTCCTATGTAAACCCAAAACCTCCAGCAAGAAGAGACACTTGCTGCGAAAATCAAAGATAGTCACTCCCTGTAATTATAGCTTGTTGGAGATTTTTAAGAACCAACAAATGGTTTTTTAAGCAGGAAAGGAGGTTTTAGGAGGAAAGGGCAGAGTCCTGTTAACCTAAAACCTATTGTTTTTTTATTTTTGGTTTTGATATTAAAGAAGCAATATAGCCGAAAAATACGGCAGCAGCAATTCCGCCAGCAGCAGCTTTTGTTCCACCAATAAAAGCTCCAATTAAACCACTACTTTTAAGTTCTTCAATTGCACCTTTAGAAAGTAAATTTCCAAAGCCAGTAAGGGGAACGGTTGCGCCACAGCCACCCCAATTGATTAGATATTTGTACCAGCCTAATCCGCCCAAAATAGCTCCAGCAGTTACATAGGCAACTAAAATACGCGCTGGTGTTAATTTTGTTTTATCAATTAAAATTTGCCCAATAATGCAAATAATTCCACCTAAGATAAATGCTTTTAAAACCATCATCCAATCCATAAATTTTCTCCTTTCTAATTATTGTTTATTGTAAAATGTGCATGTACATCGTGCTAATTATTTTGCAATTCAATAATATTATTAATAAATGAACACAGTAATATGTGTTCCACTAATTTTTATGCTTTCAAATCTGTTGGAAATTGTGCTTCAATTGCTACTGCATGAGCAATTCCAGGAATACTTTCTCCTTGTTGCGAACTAGTTGAATTCATTAAAGCACCAGTTGGCATAAAAAGTATTTTTTTATATTTTTGTTCTTTGAACATATGTGAAATGTAGCCACAAAATACACTTGCACTACAGCCACAACCAGAACCTCCGCTATGCGTGTCTTGTTTTTCTTTATCAAAAATCAAAACGCCACAATCATTATAGTTTGCTTTAATGTTATAGCCCTTTGTTTCCATTAAATCAATTAAAATATCCTTACCAATATGACCTAAATCACCAGTAAAAATGGCATCATAATAACTTGGTTTTCTGCCAGTATCTTTAAAATGACATAATAAAGTGTCTTGTGCGGCACCTGCCATAGCAGCTCCCATATTGTTTGCATCTTTGATTCCCATATCTACAATTTTGCCTGGTGTAATGGCTGTTATATAAGGACCGTCGCCTTCTTTAGAAAGAACGGCTGATCCAGCGCCAGTTACAGTCCATTGACTAGAGGGAGCACGTTGATTTCCAAGTTCTAGTGGAAAACGGAATTGTTTTTCAGCACTACAAAAATGGCTAGAAGCGCCACAAACAACGTGATTAGCAAAATCACCATCAATCGTGATAGAGCCTAAAGTTAGAGCTTCTCCAAAGGTTGAGCAAGCACCAAAAATTCCAAAAAATGGAATATTGGATTCGCGTAATCCAAAAGAGGATGAGATACATTGATTGAGTAAATCACCTGCAAAGCAAAAGTCAATTTGACTAGATGCTGTATTGGATTTTGCAATTGCCATATTAACTGTTTCTTTGATGATTTTACTTTCTGCTTTTTCCCAGCTATTTTCACCCCAAAATTCATCTTCTAGGCATTGATCAAAATACGAGTTTAACGGACCATCTTTTTCTTTGGGACCAACAATACAGGCTGTTGATAAAATATTAACTGGTTTGGATAAAATATAACTTTGATTTCCAATTTTTTTCATATTAAATTTTCCTTTCTTGTATAAATGTACTTTTTATAGAAAGGGCAGATATGGACTGCCCTGCTACATTAAATTAACGTAATGGATTGTGTGTTAAAAATAATGTAAATAATACCAATAATAATACTACTAGAAATTCCGTAAACTAAAACAGGTCCGGCGATGGTGAACATTTTAGCACCAACGCCCATGATATAGCCTTCTGATTTGTATTCCATAGCAGGAGATACAATCGAATTTGCAAATCCTGTAATAGGAACAAGTGAACCAGCACCTGCGAATTTTCCAATTTTATTAAAAATATTGAGTGCTGTTAAAAAGGCAGAAATAAAAATTAAAATAATAGAAACAATGGAATAGGAGATGGTTTCATCGATTCCACGTGTTTTGCATATTTCAAAAATAATTTGTCCAATTGCGCAAATGAGTCCACCTACCCAAAAGGCATTAAAACAGTTTTTTAAAATGGGAGAATTGGGTGTTTTTTGGTTGACATATTCTTGATATTCTTCTTTACTATTAATTTGTTTCATAAAAACCTCACATTCTGATACGAAAAAAGTATCTACATATTGTCTGCTTCATCTTCAGGTTGTGTTTGGAATGGTTCGATTTTGAATGAAATATCTAGGTCTACCATGTATTCCACAATTTTATCTCCTGAAATATTAGCACGTTGTTCTAAAACAGTAACATTGCTTAGATTACTTAGTGTTTTAGCAGCTTCTTCAATGGTTTTAACAATGGCATCTTTCCAAGATACATTGGAATAACCAGTAACTTTTATGTGTTTTTCTGAATTCATAATTTCCTCCTTGTTTGTTGATTTCAAGTATAGATTTTCCAAAACATAGAAAAATATACATAAATTTAAAAATAAAGGAATTGTATGAATTAAAAAAATATGGATAAAATATTACAAAAATATTACAATTAAGTTATATTTTTATTACTTTTTTAAATCCTATTGACTTTTTTTAAAATTATCGATATAAAAAAGGTTAGTAAGATAGAAAAAAATAAGGAGAAAAAAATGCAAAGCAGTTTAGGAATTTATGTAGAAAATAATGTAATTAAATATGCAAAATTGCAAAAAGATAAAGATTTAATTAAAGTTGAATCCTATAATATTGCATTTTATGATACAGACTTAAAGAGTGCTTTGAAAAAGATTATTAGTGAAACATATAGCTACAAAACTCCAATTAGTATTAATTTGGCAGATGAAAACTATCATACGTTTTCGTTATCTTCTTTATTAAGTAAACAAGATACCAAAAAAGCAATTGATATTGAATATGAAATGTTGTGTAGTGAAAAAGGTTACAATAAAGCTTTGTTAAATTACAAATATCTGATTGTGGATAATAAAGAAGAACCTGAAAAACAAAAAGTAATTAGTGTAATGGCAAATAAAAATGATATTACCAAAAGATTGCTTAGTTTAGAAGGTGAAAAAGTAAATACGATTACACCAATTACAACAAGTATTGTAAATTTACTAGAAAATACAGAACGTGAAAATTGCATGATTATCAACATAGAAACTAACACCAAAATCACGACAGTAATTGATGGACAAATTTATCAAATTGATTTACTAGATGATGGAATGGGAATGGTTTTAGATGAAATAAACCAAATAGAAAATTCTTTTTCAAAATCATATGAAGTTTGTAAAAATATGACCATTTATACACAAAATACTTCTGAATTATATGCAGAGCAAAATGAATATATGGATATTGTGACAGCCTCTTTATACAACATTGTACTAGAAATAAAAAGAATCATGAGTAGCTTGTTTTCGAATATTGATAAAATTTATTTAACTGGTTTGGGAACTTGTATTAACAACATTGATTTGTATTTTCAAGATTATTTACCAGGCACAAAATGTGAAATTTTGAGACCATATTTTATTAGAAGTGAATCAATGCAAGTGCCAATGAAAGATTACATTGAGGTGAATTCAGCAATTTCACTTGCTTTAGATGGTTTAGGAATGCTAAATAAAAATTTGGATTTTTCTAAAAAATCGACTGGTACAAAAGCAGGTTCGATTTTGCAAAAAGAAATTACTTGGCAAGGAATCAAAGAGTATTTTTTAGGCTTTGGATATCATATTAAAGATGATTTTTCAGGTTCTTTGGAAAGTTTTGAAAAATTGTTAACAAGAGCCATTATGGCATGTTTGTTACTGGCAATTTTATTTGCATTTTTCAGCAAAGGAATTGAAATCCAATTAAATAAAAAATTAGAAGAAACAAGATTGGTAAGTGGAAACACAATGGCACAACTGGAAAAGCTTGATTCTGATAGACTGACTATTTTTTCAAGAACAACGACCTATAAACAATTGGTGCAAGAATTAACAAATCCAGCACGAACAGAGGAAAATGGAATGTCTGGTGGAAGAGTTATTACAAAAGATGCCATACCAAATATGTTAAACCGAATTATGGTTGTCATTCCTAAAAAAGTAAAATTAATTTCTATCAAAAATACAACTAGTACACATATAGAAATTAGAGCAGAGGCAGAAAAATATGAACAATTAGGATATTTTAAAGCAGTACTTTCAACAAATGGAATTTTGCTTAATGTAAAATCAACGAGTGGACAAAAAAGTGGTTCTGTTGTTGGAGTCGTGATTGAAGGAGATTTGCCATGACAAGAAAAATAATGTTAACTGTGATATTGATTTTATTGGTTTTTGGTTGTTATGAATTAACATTTGGAAAACAAGAAATGATTCGTCAAAATCTTTTAGGAATTCGTCAGCTAGAAGCTTCTAGCAAAAAGTTAAATACAGAATTGGCAGAATTAGAAAGAAAATCAACGATTGAGTATGAACAAAAAAAGCAACAATTGCAAACAACCATCCAAGATTATAAAACAGCCAAACAAGAATATGAAGCAATTGTTCCGGTTCAAGGAAGTGCAAATCCTGAGCAAAATATAGTCAAAGACACATATGATGTAGCTTTTTTATGGACTATTATTGGTAATTATGCAACAGAAGAAGGAATTGATATGGAAATGCTTTTTTATAAAAACACAACTTCTGTAAGTTCCTTAAACAATGTTTCAACAGATTATATTGTTTGTGATTTGAAATTTGTGACAACAGGAAATTATGTCAATTTGACCGATTTTATTTTGGATTTGGAAAACGATGATCGTTTAGGATTTGAAATTAATGATTTTTCTATGCAAAAAGTAGAGCAACAATTGCAAACAACATTTACCGTAAAAGAAGTAAAAGTTAATGCTACAGGATTTATTGAAACAGCGCCAGTAGATAGTGAGCAGGTGATAGAAAATTCAACCAACACAGCCAATACAACAAATTCCACCAATACAACCAATACAACAAACACAAATAATACAACCAATACCATCAATATAAATCAAATAAACTAAGCCAAAAGAAAGGAAAGCAAAATGAGAAGAAAGAAAAATATCATAAAAGAAGTTTTCATTTTTATGTTATTAACCATATTAATTTTATTAGTGTTAGCAATTGCGTTATATGATTTTATACCATCTAATGTTACAGTGCCAGAAGCAATTGAATATAGCGCGTCTCCAGAAACGATTTCTGTCAAACAAGAAATTGCTTACACCAACGGAGGAGACATAACGCAAGATGATTCCAATGGACAATCTTCACCAACATCGCTTAAATCTTACAGCATTCAAGCTTCTGATTTAACCATTTATGGTCAAAAAAACTTGTATAATAGTGGTAATTCAAATCCATTTGATGATTATGCTACAGAGGAAAATACAACAAACACTGGAAATACAACGGGACAAACAAATTCTGGAAATGAAGCAACAAATCAAGCTGTTTCCAATACCGTAAATACAGGAGCAAACAAAACCACAAATACAACAACAGGCACTTTATTTGAAAAGCCAAATACGAAATAAAAATTTGCGAAAAACAATGTTTTAGACAATTACGTGGACTGTAGAAAACCAAATTCTAGATGGTTCACTATTGTATATATAAAATAAATTAACATAGATTTGAAAGGGGGAATCTAAAAAACAAATGAGGAAAGCAAAAAGAGGGATTGACTAGAAGATATGTTTGAAAACATATGAAAAATTAAAAAAACAAAGGAGAGAAAAAAATGAAAAATTTAAAAAATGAAAAAGGTATTACATTAGTAGCCTTAGTAATCACAATTATTGTATTATTAATTTTAGCAGCTGTGTCTTTATCATTAGTTATGGGAGGAGACGGAGTTTTCCAGAAAGCACAAAAAGCAACCACAAATACAAATGCAAATGTAATAAAAGAACAAGTTGAATATTCTGTAACTGAATTAATGGGTTTATATTATGTAAAATATGCAGATGAGCCTGTTGATCCAGAATTAAGTACCCCTACAGAAGCGACAGTAGGAGAATACATTTATAATAATTTAGCTAATCCAGGAGCTGATAAAACAGGAAAAAGAACACTTGGAGATATAACAATTGAAATGACGGATAAGGGAGATGGTAAAGGATATACTATAAATGCTTATAAAAAAACAGATGAATCAAACAAGCAAACAGCAACATTATCAACAAATGGTGGTTTAAGTTGGGGAACAGCAGAAAGTGGTTCATAAAAATAATATAAAATAAATTTTCAAGAGGTATATACTTCCTGTTTGTATCAAGTGTATGCCTCTTTTTTAGATAAAATAGCACGAAAAAAGACAAATTTTGGCGCAAAGAAAGGAATGAGCAAAATTGAACATTTTTTTACATACCATTATTTTTATTATGGGAACGTTTTTTGGAAGCTTTTTTACATTAGCCGTTTACCGAATTCCATTAAAAAAAGATATCACACATGAACATTCTTTTTGCCCCAATTGTAATCACAAATTAGGCGTTTTCGATTTAGTGCCTGTTTTTAGTTATCTTTTTTTGAAAGGAAAATGTCGATATTGTGGGGAAAAAGTAAGGATTCGTTATTTGTTATTAGAAGTGTTGTCAGGTTTTGTTTTTTTGCTAGCTTTTTTGTCTTATGATATGGCTAATTTTGAAACTTTAAAAATCGTAGAATATTGTTTTTTTGTTTTATTTTACGTAAATTTAGTTTTGGTGGCTGGAATTGATAAAGAATACCAAAAAATTAATTTTTCAGTTTTAGGTTTTGCAGCAATTTGTCAAATGCTATATATATTATATCTATATATAATAAAAAGCAGTATTGTGTATAGATATAGCATATATTTTGCAATTTTTGTGGGACTGTTTGCTCTATTAGCAATTTTCCCAAAGACCAGAAAAGTGTATGGATATCAAGTTTTGGTGCTTTGTGCGTACATTGTAGCAGTTTTAGGAATAAAAGCCATGGTGCCAATTTGGATAGGAAGTTTGATTATCATTTGTATTCTGCCAAAAGAGAAAAAAACAATAGGATTTGCAATCGCTTTATCCACGATTGGGTACAAAATTGTGGATAACTTTTTAGAAAATTATGATTTTATATAAAGGATTAGGAGTATGTGGAAAAAGAAAAACAAAGTGCAATGGAATCATCAAAAAGGAATTACAGCAGCAGATGTCTTGATTGGTTTGCTGATTATTATGACAACTTTTGGTGTAATTGCCATGATTTATGTGAATTTTGTAATTGGTACAAAAGGGATGGACAGAAAAACAGGAGCAACGAGAATTGCTACAAATATTTTAGAAAATATGAATATGATTTATTATGATGATATAGAAAATAGTTTACAAGACTTTGTCAACAAAGGAGTTTTGATAAAAAACGACAATTCTTATTCTGTGCAAGAAGATTCTTCTGTCAAAGTTTTTGAAACCACTATTCCCAAGGGGTATGCTCTGCAAATAACATTGGAAAATGGTTATGAACCACAAGATAAATTACAACTGGATTTGCTTAAAAAAGTTTCTGTAAAGGTGGAATATTTGTTAGATGGAAAACTTGAAAATGTGGAATTAAGTAAAGTTTTTGAAAGGGAGATTGTAAGAGAGTGTAATTCTCCAAATTTTGGCGAAGAATATGTAAGACAAATGATACCAGATGCGGAATATGAAATGTATTCGGAAGCTGCAAATGCTTTACCAACTGGTATAAAAATTATTTGTCCATTGCAATACGATGGTTTTTCCAAAAAATACAAAATCGTAGAAGATATCCATTCACTTTGGTATAGTTATTCCAACAAACAATGGGCAACTGTTTTGGTCTTGGAATCCAATCAATTAGACGAATATTTTAATCTTGAATCCAAAACAATTGAGCCTGAAAAACTTTTAAATAATGAAAATGCGTATGTTTGGATTCCTAGATTTGGTAGATTAACCCAAACGCCTAACTTTGGTGGGATACGTTTTCTATACAAAGATACGAAAAGAGTCATCGTCAGTTCTTATCAGGAAAATGGAAATTTTTTGTACGATTTTCCAAAAGAGGAATATAATATTAACTATTTTAGTACTGAACAGTTAGGTGAATGGATCAAAATACAAGAGATAGAAACTTTAGCAACGCCAGCCAATCTTTTAAACGACTCACAGTTTGGACCATTTTTAGAATATTAGAAGTTTATGGTAATTGTGTAAAAGATATTTATTAAATGAATTTTTTATTGTATAATAAAAGAGGAACTAAAAATCCAGTAAGAAAGGAAGAAAAAATATGAGTGGAAGAACTCCAATAGGTGTAGAATTAGTACGTAGAGGGATTGTTAAAGAAAGAGATATCCAAGTTGCATTAGAATATCAAAAACAACATCCAAATAAAAAATTAGGTGATATTTTAAATATTTTAAATTTATGTCCACAAAAACAGTTAATTACTGCAATGGGCGAAATTTTACAAGAAAAAGTAATTATTTTGACACCAGATGATATGAAGATTCATGAAAATAAATATATTCCATTAGAAATGTGTAGAGCTTGTAAAGCGGTACTTTTTGAAGTTATCGGAAGAAGGGCAAAAGTTTGTTTTGCAGATACTTCGAATCATCAATCTGTAGAAGAAGTGAAAAGGGCTTTAGCAAAACATGGTTTGATGATGGAGAAATTTTTAACGTTTGAGACCAATATTGAAAATGTGATTAAATCTATGCTTCAAAAAGAAGAAGCAACCATTACATCTGTTCCAGATATTACAAAATTGGTAGATACCATTATTCGTTCTGCGATTGAAAAAAGGGCAAGTGATATTCATATTGAACCATTGCAAAATTCAATTCGAGTACGTTTTCGTATTGATGGTGAATTAATCACAGTTGCCAATTTAGAAAAAGAGAAACAAGTTCAATTAATTGGTAGGTTAAAAGCAATTTCTAATATGCATCAAGAAAGACAAGATGCTCAAGATGGAACGATTAATTTATATGGAAATTATAATATTCGTGTGGCTTCCCAAAGAACGGTAGAAGGAGAAAAATTCTGTTTAAGATTGCTAAAGAAAAATGAGGGAGTTAAAAGTATATTTGATTTAGGATTTCCTTCAACAGAAGGCACTTTGAAAAAATGTTTTGATAAAAGAAATAGTATTACTATTATTGCAGCTCCAACAGGACAAGGTAAAACCACAACATTGTATAGTATTTTGGATTATTTGAATCGACCAGAAATCAATATTACAACAGTTGAGGATCCAGTTGAAATTAGAGTTCCTGGAATTAACCAGATTGAGATTGATGGAAAAGAAAGTTTTGCTTCTGCATTAAGATCCATGTTAAGAAATGACCCAGATATTATTTTGTTAGGAGAAATTCGTGATTTAGAAACAGCCGAAGTTGCCATTCAGGCAGGACAAACAGGGCATTATGTTTTATCAACGATTCATACAATTAATGCCATTGAGGTAATTACGAGACTTAGAAAAATGGGAATTTCAGATTACGATATTTCAAGTACTTTGGCAACAGCGGTTTCACAAAGATTAATCAGAAGAGTATGTCCAAATTGTTCGATTAAAAGAGAATTCAGTCGTGATGAAAAAGAAATGATGAACCGAATTGCTGGAAGATATCACATGAAATTTGATTTTGAAAATAAGTTTACGTATGATACAAAAGGTTGTAAAGAATGTAATCATACTGGATATTTAGAAAGAATTGCAGCATTTGAAGTATTAGAGTTAACAGATGAGATAAAAGATTTGATTGTTTCTGGAGCGTCTAGTTTGAAAATAAGAGAAATGGCTTTTGAACAAGGATATAGACCATTGGTAATTGATGCTTTTCAAAAAGTACTAGATGGAGTTACAACAATGGAAGAAGTAAATAAACGATTAGCCTTATATTAAAAGGAGGAGAAAAAATGTTATTGATAGAAAGTATCATCAAACAAGGAATTACAAAAGGTGCTTCAGATATTCATCTAATTAATGGGTTAAGACCAATTTTAAGAATTGCAAGAAATTTGGTACAAATTGAAGAAATGAAGCCAATGGATGAAGCAGCTTTGTATGATATTTATGATTATATTGTTCGAGGAAATGTACAAAAAGATGAAGAATATACGAAGAAAAGAAGATTGGATACTTCGTTGGTTTTTGGGAAAATTCGTTTGAGAGTGAATTGTTCATTTTCAGATGAAGTGCCAATTTTTACGATGAGAATTATAAAAGATGTTTTGCCTGCTTTTGAAACATTGGGAATTCCTGAAATTGTAAGAAGTATGACTTATCAGCCACAAGGCTTGATGTTGGTTACAGGAAAAACGAATTCAGGAAAAACCACAACATTGAATTCATTGATTGATGATATTAATCAAAAGCAAAATAGAAAAATATTGACTTTGGAAAATCCAGTAGAATATCGTCATAAAAGCAAAAAATCGATTATTGTGCAAAAAGAAGTTGGAGCTGGAAAAGATGTAGAATCGTTTATTAGTGGAGTAAAAAATGCGTTAAGAGAAGATTGCGATATTTTGGTAATTGGAGAAATTCGTGATAAAGAAACCATGGAAGCTGCGATTGACATGGTGGAATCTGGGCATTTGGTAATTGGTACTTTACATACAAAATCTTGTGCAGAAACGATTGACAGAATGATTAATTTTTATGAAGTTAGAGATCAAGCGACTATTAAAAATTTGCTTTCTTCTTTGCTAAAATTGGTTGTTTCGCAAAGATTATTAAAATCGCAAGAAACAGGAGAATTGGTTTTAGTTCCTGAGGTTATGATGGTGGATAATACAATTGCAGCTTGCATTCGTAAAGAAAGATTTAATATTTCAGAAATCGAAGATTCGATACAAGGTAATTTAGAAAAAGGAAGTATTGGATTAATTAATTCACTGGCTAATTTATATGTAAGTGGAAAATTGTCTTTAGAGCAAATAAGGGCGCAAATTGAAGAAAGAAATTATGAAACATTAAATCGAACCATTATGCAATTGAATTTAAAAAGAAAACATTAAATTTTTTAGAGGGAGGATGAAAAATGCCAACTTATGTGTATAAAGCAATGACACGACAAGGACAAATTGTGAGAAACAGAATTGTAGATAGCAGCAAGGAAAATTGTGTCAAAAGGTTGAAAAATAATGATTTGATTCCCATAAGTGTTGCCCAAACATATCGAAATACAGAAAGTCATGTAAAAAAGAAACCAAGAAATTTAAAGCAAAGAGATTCAGAGTTAAAAAGATTAGGAACGCAAAGGATGAAAGAAACAGGTGGCACAACCATGAAAAAGCCATTGTGGGCAAAACTTGCGAGTCGAATGAGAAATGCAAAAAAAATTACTTCAAGAGATATTCGTATTTTTACACAGAATTTTTACCTTTTGAAAAAAGCGAAATTTAATAATGTTCATGCTTTGAGTACAATTGTAGAAAGTACAGAAAATCCAAGACTAAAATTGATTATAGAAGATATTTTGTATGGGGTAGAAGCAGGAGAATATATGCATACAACAATGGAATATTATTCTGATATTTTTCCATATGTTTATATTAATATGATAAAAGTTGGGGAGCTTTCTGGTTCTTTGGAGCAATCTTTAAAACAGGCAATTAAATATTTGGATGAGAGTGAGGCTTTAAGAACGAAGTTAAAAAGAATTTTGGTTCCGAATATAGCAATGTTTGTTGGTATTATTATCATGCTTTTTGCGTGTGTTATTGTAGGAATTCCAGCCATTCAAAATATTTTTGATGCGATTGGCTCAAAAGAGGAATTACCGTGGATTACAATGTGGTTTGCTGGAGTTGTTGATGTGCTAATGGTGTATTGGTATATTCCAGTTATGATAATTGTGGCAACTGTGGTTGCAATTGTGCTTTACATAAAAACACCAAAAGGAAGATATAATTTTGACCGATTTAAATATACGATGCCAATTTTTGGGCAATTGATTTATTTGGTTGATTTTTCGAGATTGATGAAAAATATGTTATTAAACTTGCAAAATGGTATTCGTATTCAAGAGGCATTAGAAGTTAGTAAAAATGTTATTAAAAATAATGTTATGTTGTCTATGATTGATGTGGCAATTAGCAACATTTATATTGGACAATCTTGGATTGAACCATTTGAAAATGCAAGATTTGCCAATGCAATGACAGTTGAAATGCTGAAAATTGGTATGAAAACAGATTTAACAGAAATGATGGAAAAATTGGTTGAATATATGGATGTGGATATTGATAATGCTTTAGAGAAAATCATGAAAGTATTGCCAGAACTAGCATATGGAGTTGTTGGTGTTGTATTAATATTCTTTGTTGTGGTTGTTTTGGTTCCATGTATTCAAGTATATATGGGTGGATTCTTGTTTTCAGCATATGACGTATAAAGCAGATATAATGAAGTTTGTAAAAGATAAACGCGAATCATTGGATTCGTGTTTGTTTTTTATTTGCAATTAAGTGGTACAAGAAAGATGAATTTTGCAATTTTTTACGAAATTTATTTAAAAAAATTTTGAAAGAGCTCTTGACAAGAGTGTAAATAAATAGTATAATAGCTCTTGTCAGTTATCAAATGCAGTCGTGGCGAAACTGGCAGACGCACAGGACTTAAAATCCTGCGGGACTTAAACTCCCGTGCCGGTTCGATTCCGGCCGACTGCACCAAAACCATTGAATTTTAACCAAATTCAGTGGTTTTTATTTTTATTCCAAAACATTTGTAAGTATTGATATTACTGTATTTTATCATTTTCCGTTATTTAATCTATTTTCAAAATTATTTAAAAATATTAGTTAATATTTGTTTTCTGCTCCCCAATTGCTCCCCGTATCTGCTCCCCCTTAATAAAAAAATAGATGTAAATTTAATTATTTACACCTATAATATATTGTTAACTTTATTCATTTATTAAAGATATTAAAAACTGTAATTCTTCATTTGAAATATTATAATAAAAAGTCAAAAAATTCTCTGGTAATGAAAAACTTTTAATACTTTCATTTGATACAGTCATTTTAATAATATTAGAGTTCTCATATAAAGTAATTGTCATATTTTCTTCTAGTTCTTTACTTCCAAGCTTTGCAACTGGAAATTTGTATGAAGTAAACTTATATCGTTCTTTTAATTTTTGTATACTTTCTTTTAAATTTTCTTGATTTTCTTCATAATCTTCAAAAAAAGATAATTTTTTAGTATATTCATTTAAAATTTTTTTATTATCAATAGTTTTAATTAGTTCATTATTTTGTGTTGAATATATCTCTATTTTTGCTAAATTGTTGTCAACAGTATTATTTGAATAATCTTTTTTTTGAAATACAGAACTAAAAATACCAAGACATAGTAATAAAATAAATGCTATACTAATTATTATATAATTTTTTTTATTCATTTTCTTTTTTGTCCTCACTTTCTAGTAAGATTTTACAAATTGTTACTAATAAAGCACAAAATAAAATAATAATCGGCGCATAAGGACTCCAAGCATTTGTAAATACTCCAATTATTACTGCAAGAATAGTAGTTGGTAACGCTACATATACCCAAGCATATCGTTCTTTTTTACTTTTTGTGCAATTTTGTGCATTCTTTATAATAATATTATCAATATTCATAGATATACAAGCCCAAATAAATATTGTGATACTTATTGCATCTAAAATGCTAATAAAAAAATTACAAAATGATGTACTAAAATATGTATTCAAATAATGAAATTCACTACTTAATAAAAGTATTACAATACTTATAATAACTACTATAGTATATTTTTTTCTCCTAAATTCTTTTTGCCTTTTAAAATCTTCAAATATATTTTTTTCAATTATAATTTCATTATTTTTTATTTCTTGATACTGTTTGGTTTGAAAAAAATACATTATTATAATAATTAAACCAGTAATAAAAGTAAGCCAGTATGATATATGTTTTATAATATTGCTATATTCTAAATCATCAAAAGCACTTGATAATAAAATTAAGGCAATACCAAAAGCAATTTGTGTTGTTCTCTTTGTGTTATATGCTAAATATTTATCTAGCATTTCCTTACTAACATAATACTTCTTATTTGAATTATTATTTTCTTCAATAGTATCTTTTAACAAATAATCTAATGAGACATTAAATATATTGCTAATTTGAATTATTTTTTCAACATCTGGTGTTCCTTTATCATTTACCCATTTTCCAACAGCTTGTCTTGATACATATAATTGTTCAGCTAAATCTTCTTGTGACATATTATTTTCTTTTAATAATAATTTTAATTTTTCACTTAATGTCATTTATTCTACCTCCTGAATATATTTTACTTTCGATAAAAAGCAAATACAACCAACTTGTAGTTTCTTATTGTCAACTTTGAGTTTCCATTGACTTTTTTATATATTAAATATATCTAAATATAAAGCATTTTGCTTATTTAATATTTCTTGTTCATTTTCGTTTAGTTTTAATTGTTCAAACATTTCGTCAGTAAAGTCAACATTTTTCTTTGAAAAATAACACTTTCTTAAACTAGGCTCACATTTTGCATTTGTTCCAAAATAGCCACCAAGCATTAAGCCGTCAGTACCATTACAAATATTTATTTCAAGGACTGCAACATCAACGCGAGTGCTTGTAGGTTTATAGTTTTCCATTACAGCAAATACAATTTCATCATTGCAAATTAAGTAACCCTCTGAGTATATTCTCTTGTCGTGATAATCAACAAACTTTGCTTTGCATATATTTTGTTTTTGTTCCAATTCTAATATATATTTATCAGGTGCAAACTTTTTAGTTCTAAAATTATAAGCATTA
>CAOKQM010000023.1 GCA_948470875.1 uncultured Clostridium sp. | reverse complement strand
TTGGTTGATACTGTTTTATGAGTAGCTACCATTTGGGCAGCTTTTTTCAAATTTCTAGCACGATTATAATATCCCAAACCTTCCCATAATTTAAGCAATTTCTCTTCGTCAACCTGCGCTAAATCTTGTATGGTAGGCAAATTTTTTAAAAAACGATCATAATACCCAAAAACCGCCTCAATCCTTGTTTGCTGAAGCATAATTTCAGATATCCAAATAAAATACGGATTTTTTCCTTTGCGCCAAGGCAAATCTCTTTTATTTTCTTGGTACCAATTTAAGATTGGATCTCGCATTTTTTCCATCCATTCTAAATCTTGCATTTTTAATTTTCCTTTTTATATTTTCATCAAACTATTTTTTATGATATCATATGTTTTGTTATATTTCAAGAATTTGTTTTTATCTTTAAATAAACAAAAGTTAAAATATTTTATTGGCTACCTATTTAATCTCATAAAAAAAGCGCTGACCAAATCGTCAACGCTTTAACTAATTAGTTTCACTAATTTTATTTTGCATAATCAATCACTCGTGATTCTCGGATTACATTTACTTTAATAGTTCCTGGATATTCCATTTCATTTTCCACTTTTTTAGCCACTTCTCTGGCCATAATCACCATCTCACTATCTGAAACTTTTTCTGGTTTTACAACTAATCTTACTTCACGACCTGCTTGAATCGCAAATGATTTGTCAACACCTTCAAACGAATTTGCTATTTCTTCTAGTTTTTCTAGTCTTTTAATATACGTCTCTAACGTTTCTCTTCTGGCTCCTGGACGTGAAGCAGAAATAGCATCTGCTGCTTGTACCAAAATGGCTTCTATCGTTTCTGGCTCTACATCTCCATGATGTGCTTGTACAGCATTGATAACAGCTCGACTTTCTTTGAATTTTTTAAGAACATCTACACCAATTTCAACATGTGTTCCTTCCATATCATGGTCTAATGCTTTTCCAATATCATGTAACAATCCTGCACGTTTTGCTATTTTAGAATTAATACCTAATTCGTCTGCCATCATTCTAGCTAGATTTGCAACCTCCATGGAATGATTTAAAACATTTTGTCCATAACTTGTTCTATATTTTAATTTTCCAATTAATTTAATAATTTCTGGATTCAAATTGTTTACACCAGTTTCCAAAGCAGCTCTTTCTCCTGCTTCTTTAATGGATGCCAACACTTCTTCTTTTGCTTTTTCAACCATCTCTTCAATCTTGGCAGGATGAATTCTTCCATCATCAATTAGCTTTTCCAAAGCAATTTTAGCAACCTCTCGTCTTAATGGGTCAAATCCTGAAATAATGACTGCTTCTGGCGTATCATCAATGATTAAATCAATCCCAGTTAAGGTTTCCAATGTTTTTATATTACGCCCTTCTCGCCCAATAATTCTTCCTTTCATTTCATCACTTGGCAAAGAAACAACAGATACCGTTGTTTCAGAAGTATGGTCAGCAGCACATTTTTGAATCGCATTTCCTATAATTTCTCTTGCATTTTTATCAGCTTCTTCTTTTGCTTTCATTTCTAGTTCTCTGATTTTCATAGCTTTTTCTTGGACAATTTCATGTTCTAAGCTATCTAGCAAAACTTTTTTGGCTTGCTCTTGCGTTAAACCAGAAATCTTCTGTAATTCCTCTAGCTTTTTATCTTGCAAATTTTCTACTTCTTGCCTTTTTCGTTCATTTTCAGCAATTTTTCTTTCTAGTTCTTTTTCTTGAGAATCCAATAACATAACTTTTTTTTCAAAGTTTTCCTCTTTTTGGATTAATCTTTTTTCTTGTGATTGAATATCGCCCCTTCTTTCCTTAATCTCCTGATCTAATTCATTTCGAAGCTGTAAAATCTCTTCTTTTGCTTTAATTAATTCTTCTTTTCTTGAATTTTCAGCTTCTATTTTTACATTCTCCATAATTCTTTTGGCTTCTTTTTCTGCACTTTGAATTTTAGATTCTGCTGTTTTTTTCCTAATTTTTACCCCCATAGGAATAAATACAACAGCTGAGATTAGAATTGTGGCAACAATAATCAGAACAGTTTGCATAATTGTTTACCTCTTTTCTATTAAATTTTCAATGTACAATTAAATTATTTATAAATCCATTTTCAATATATACATAATTTATATTGCAATTTCCTATCTAATATTTTATATGTATATTGCGAAACTGTCAAGTACTTTTCGAAAATTAACCAAAAAAACAGCACTGATTTCGCTTAATTACTCGCCTATCAGTACTGTTTTTTAATTTAGCCGCCCATGTTGAAGACTTTTTCAGGATGCCTGCAATAAGGTGTCCCATAACGCAAGCAATTCTCTCGGCAGTTCATGCCAGAACGCCTGTTGTTTGCGCACTCATTCTCTCTCATTTCTTGCCGATTCCTCATAAACCTTCGATTTTCTTCTAACAATTGTTCTTCTGTCATTTTAAATTCCTCCTGTTTTCTAAATAATATGATACATTTATTATATCATAATTTTACATAATTTTCAAGAGGCTATAAACATTTTTTATTTCTCTTTTTCCCATCTTCCAAAAATCCCACAAGGCAACACTAATTCTGAATTTTTCATTGGCAATCCAATTTCTCCTGAATGAATTTTTCCCTTTTGATTTTTCAAATTCAAATACAATATATTTTCTAAAACTTTGCCAGATATTCCTGTTGTGTAAGAATTAATCAAGAAAAATAATGAGTCATCTGACAAAATTTTTTGACACATTTGAACCAAATCATAAATATTTTTTTCAAATTGCCAGACCTCGCCATTTTTGCCTCTTCCATAAGAAGGTGGATCCATAATAATTGCATCGTATTGATTCCCACGCCTAATTTCTCTTCCGCACAAATTTTATCACATCATCAATCAAAAAACGAACTGGTTTATCTGACAAACCAGAAGATTTTACATTCTCTTTTGCCCAATCTGTCATTCCTTTGGAACTATCCACATGACAAACGGATGCCCCAGCTGATAAACACGCAACTGTTGCTCCACCTGTATACGCAAATAAATTCAATACTTTAATTGGTCGTTTGGCTTGTTTTATTTTCTCTATCATCCAATCCCAATTAACCGCCTGTTCTGGGAACAATCCAGTATGTTTAAATCCCATTGGTTTAATATTAAACGTTAAATTTTTATAATGAATTTGCCAATTAGCAGGGAGTTTTTTTTGGTATTTCCAACCACCGCCTCCTTGATTGCTCCTATGATAACTCGCATCTGCTTTTTTCCACAAAGCTGGATACGACTTTTCTTTCCAAATAATTTGTGGGTCTGGACGAATCAATGTTACATTTTTCCAAACTTCCAATTTTTCTCCTTCTGCCATATCTAATATTTCATAATCTTGCCAATTTTTTGCTATTTCCACAACTCTTATATTTCCTTTCTAATTCATATTTTATTTCATTTACGATATTTTCCGGCGTTGAAGCTCCAGTAATTAAACCAATTTCGTCATTTTCTTCTACTATTATGTGATTGAGTTCTTTGCTTGTTTGAATATGAAATGTTTTTTGACAATATTGTGAGGCTAATTCATATAGTTTCTTCGTATTACTGCTATCTTTTCCTCCAATTACAAGCATAACTGTAGATTGTTTTGCCAATTTGATAGCTTCTAATTGCCTATTTTGCGTAGTATGACATATTGTTTTATCTATTTTAATATCTATGGGATGAAACGTTTTTCTAATTTGACTTGCTAATTGCTCAAATCTCTGGCTCGAAAAAGTTGTTTGTGAAACAACATAAACTAAATTCAGTTTCGTTTTTTTATAAGCTTGATAACAAACCAAAATATCGGTTTCATTTTCAACAACACTTGCATCTTTTCCTGCAAATCCTAATGTTCCTATCACTTCTGGATGATTTTTTTCACCAATTATAATGACAAAAGAATTGGCTTTTTTCTGTTTTACTTTTTCATGAATCACTTTTACATTACTACAAGTCAAGTCAATAATTTGGGCATTTTTCTGTGCTGCTTTTTGATAGGTATTTGGTGTTTCCCCATGTGTTCTAATAATAACCATCTCATTTTCTGGCACTTCTTGTATAGAATGAACGGTTATCATGCCCTTTTTTTCAAAATTTTGTAACAATGTTTTATTATGTACTAGTTCACCTAAACAATAAATGGGGGATTGATTTTGTAATACTTCATTTACTTTATTTATTGCGATTTGCACACCTGCACAAACTCCTGCTGCTGTCCCGTGCGATATTTATTTTCATTTTTTCCTCCCCTATGTACATAAGAAGCTTTGTAAATTAGCTTCTAAATTGATAATGTTTGCAAAACGGATACAAAATTATACAGTAATCCAATTAAAACCACCACACTAATGCTTGTCCCTATAATTAACATTCCAATCAAAAATTTTTTCATAAATTTCCTCCTTCAAAAACAACACTATTATTCTATATGCTGAATTTAGGAATTTATGACATTTTTATTAAAAAGAATTTGGTATATCTTCAAAAACTAATTTTTCATGAGTTACAGGATGTTCAAAACTTAAATAATAAGCCCAAAGTCTCAGCTGTTTTCCGCCTACCACGTGTCCCATATTTTTGGTCACCATATAAACTATGGTTTCGTGAAGCAAATTGTACTCGTATTTGATGATGCCTTCCTGTGTGTAAATTCACTTTTACAGTCGATAAATTTGTTTTTTCATGATATTTGATTACTTCATAATCCAAAACCGCTTCTTTGGCATTTTTGGTACCTTCTATCACTACTCTACTTTGATTGTTGCGTTCATTTTTCAACAAAAAATCTTTCCAAGTGTCTTTTTGTTTTTCTAATTTTCCATCACATACTGCTAAATATTTTTTGTGCATTTTTTTATTTCTAATTTGCTCACTTAATCTTCCAGCAGCTTTTGAGGTTTTGGCAAAAACCATAACACCACCAGTTGGTCGATCTAAACGATGTACTAATCCAAGATAAACCTCTCCTGGTTTGTGATATTTTTCTTTTATATATTTTTTTAAAATGGAAAGCATATCTTCATCTTTGGTTTTATCTTGCTGAGACGGGACATTATTTGGCTTTTGTACTACAATTATGTGATTATCTTCATAAAATATTTTTAAATCTTGCATGTTTTTCTCCATTTATATACAAATTCTATTTTCTGCTTTTCCAGTTTTTAAATAATGTTTAAAATACATTCCATAATTTTCTCCATAAAGCCTTCTTAAATCTGCATTTTTCAATCGATACATTGCGACATTGAAATTTGTACTTGTTATTCTTGGTTCATTTTTTCCAAAATGCAGAAAATGATTTAATACTTGCAGATAATTGTTGGCATACGCCATTTTGATATCATTATTTTTATTTACATAATCAGTTATGGAAAAAATACTGCTTCCTTGCCTTCCTTCTGCAAATCCATAATTGATGAAATGTTCATAAGCACCTGCATAATTGCCTGCCCCATAAGCCTTTATCAAATCTGGATTTTTGTTTAAGTAATATTTTGCATCAAATACAAAACTTGCAATTCTTCCTTCTACAATTCCATAACGATACCAATGATTACGCAAATCCATTTGGCGATTACCACAAACTTGGGCAACATCTGGATTTAGTTCAGCATACAAAGATAAATCTAATACCAAACCTACAATATCGTAATTTAGATTCGCTTTTCTGAGTTCCTTTTTGCCAAATACTGCATAATGCACAATTAGGTCTGCTGAAGTCATTTTACTTAAATCTGGATGGTTTTTTCGATAAAAAGTGGCATCAAATTCAGGAGAACTTTTTCGGTATTCTGCATAACCATAATAAATAAAATGATGATATGCTGCTTCATAATTATTTGTAAAAATTCTTAAATCTGAATTATTTTGCACATAATACTGTAAATCCAACACACAAGAGGATTTTCTTCCTTCTGCTTTTCCATAGTGATTCCAATGATTTTTTAAAGCTTCTTCTTGATAACCATATAATTGATAAAGGTCTAAATTATGATCCGCATAATATTGATAGTCAAACGCATAATTTTCTAAGTTTTGAAAATACTCAAATTTGGCTACTAAATTTGTATTTTGTGTTACTGTAAATGTATAAGAAGGTTGATTGCTTAGGCATTTTTCTCCTAAATACCACCCAACAAAACGATAGCCTTGGTTTGGATTTGCTGTTACTGTTATTTGACTTCCTTTTTTTACAGTCGTTCCATTACTTACATTTCCTGCTTGTGGCAAATTAGATTGAATATTCACAGTTTGATATTGCAATGGCTCGTCCTGGATTGTAAATGCTTTGATACAAGCATTCGCATACGAAATCCCGTAATTGGTATTTAATAATTCTTGCAAATCTTTATAATTTTTTCCATCTGATGATACATAACTTTCTCCTAAACTAGAAGTGGCTGTATAGCACCAGGAATCCTTAGCGCCTGCTTGCATTTCGATTCCCATAACACCAGGATATTGTACCCCAACAGTAAATTGATTGTTTTCTAGTAAAACTGGAGTATCCAATGAAATTGTATGATAGCCTGGTTCTGCAATATAAGTTGTGATTTTTTTGGTTGCATTAGCTATTTTTACATCTTTTCCATTGGCATTAATATAAATTGTAATATTTCCTTTTTGCGGAATATAAGCACTTATTTCTTTTAGTTTTTCTGTGGCATTTTGATTTTGCCTTGTAAATACATTGGCAGCATAAGTTGTACGATAACCAACCTCAGCAATACAACCATATGGGTCATATTGGTAAAGATAATCATAATCTATGGCATCTGTTTTGGTAACACCATATAAATCGCCTTGTACAAAAGTGTCTTCATAAAAAATATAGTACAGTCCATGATTTCCAAAATTTGGTCCATACGAATTTAAAACAACATACGCTCCTTTTTTATTGGGAAAAGCCGAATGTATATAATTGTCATCCCAGCCAATTAAGGTAATGGCATGATTGGCTAATCGGTTGGAATTGGTACAACAGTAAGCTAAATTGCTGTTATTGTAAAGGCTTGTACTAGAAAAATATTCATCATTTTCCATATACGTTGTGGCAGATACCACCCCATATTGGAATAAATAATCTTTGATTTGATTTTGATTATTCAAAAGAATGTAATCACTTACTTTGGAATCTGGTTTTACATTTTTTACTGTGCTGGCTGTTATATTGTTTGGCGACAAATCAGCTTCTAGTCCAATTCCTGTTCCATTGGTGGCATAAGCCAAAGCAATTTGCATGTTTCCGCCAGAGTTGGCAACACGATTAAATCCATTTGGATGAAAATTTCTAGCTGTTGCATAATCCATATGTAAATTAGAAAATATTTTCTGGATTCCATTTGTCATAAAATAGTTGGTTTCAAATACAGTTGCTGCAGAATATCCCCAACAAGCATTGGTATCACTTTGGTTTTTCACATTCCCATAATAGGGTCTTGTAAATTGGGCTGGTAAACTTGGTTGTCCTAATTGATTTGTATCAGCTTGTACAGAAAATGGCTGAATTTGGCTTTTTTCTGTTTCTTCTAGTGTTTCATACATTTTAGGTTCTATGTAATTTTGTTTTTCTTGTTCTGATAATTCTAGCCAAATTTTATATTCTTCTGTGTAAACTGGAAATGAAAAAGATTCATTTGCCATAGATAAAATTGGCAAAATTAACATGATAAAATAAATTCCTGTTATTTTGTAAATTTTTTTCATTGTATTTTCCTTTCAAAATAATTTTCTGATTCTTGGTTATTGTATCATATGATTGCTAAGAAAACAACACTTTTTTAGGATAATCCTTTGCTTATTGCAAATAAAATTAGCATATGAAGCGGATAAAAAATATAGTAAAAATATTTTGTTTTTTTGCCTAATTTACCATGATAAAAAAGAAGTAAAAAAACAGGCAAAATAGTAAATAAATAGGAAGTTAAATTAGGAATTGAAAAATGAATGACTAAACGATTATAATAATACATAAAATCTAGAATAGCCATTGCAAAAATACGCAATAATGGCTGGTTTCTGAAAAAATATAGCACATAAACAGTAGCTACTCCAAACCAGCTATAATCCACATTTACCAATTTTCCAAAATAAATAATTCCGATAACAATTGGGATAGAAATCCAATATTTTTTGTCTAATTTGTCGAAAACCATTATAGCAATTAGTCCTAAAAATAAAGTAAATAGAATATTTAACATTAGATAACTGCCAACTAATGTTCTAAATAACATAAATGGTATTTGGGAAATGAGCGCAAATAGAATTAATCTTGTTTGATATTTTTTTAGATTACTTGTATGGCAATATCCTTCTCCAATCAAAAAAGCAAATAATGGAAAAGCGATTCTCCCTAGATATTGTGTTGCAAAACATCTGGTTTGTGGAATCGCATATTTGATGTGGTCTAAAAACATGGTAATACAAGCAATCATTTTAAGCATAAAAATTGACATCTTAAATACTCCTAACAATTTTATATTTTACCATATAAAATTATTTTTTCAAGGTTTTTTAAAAAGATGTCAACTCTAAAAAACTTACCACAGATACTTCTACAATATTATCTAGCAATTCTTTATATTCTTGGACTCTAAAATTCATAAATCCATCTAACAGAATGCTTTTGTTTTGCGAAATATATTTTTGAATTAAATTTTTTAGCAGTTTGTTTTTATAGCCAATTTTATTGTCAGGCAAATTCATAATTTGATGACTAATTTTTAGAACATATTCTTGCTCTAAATCATTTAGATAAAAATAATTTTGTTTAATGCATTTATAAATGATGTCTTTTTCATAAAATTTTTCAATTGCACTTTTTAAAACAATAGCTACTATTTCATAAAATTGATTTTCGTTTTTTTCCATATCATGCACAATTACATTATCATACATTTTAAATTTATAATTCGAAATACATAAATTAATTGGCAATTTCTCAAAAGTATTGATTAAATACTCGATTATATCTTGATTGTTAGTTTTTATGCATACAGATTTCACGTAAATTTCTCCTTTATCTAAAATATATAGTATAATATTCATACTAATTAAAATGCGTGTTTGTTTATTTTAGGTTCTTTTTTATAAGCTTAATTCTTTGGAAAAAGTGGACTTTTTGAAATCAAGCCCACACTTTTCTTGTTATAATGCTTCATTAATACCACGTGAAATAATATCCTTCATCGATTCCATTAATTCATCGATTTCCTTTGGCGTAACAATGAAATTATAATCCTTTGGAATCAAAGCCTCTTTGATTCTTTCATAATTATCTTCATCTTTTAATTTGTTTAAAACGTCATTGGATTCTGCTTTTTTTTGCAAATCTTCAATAAATAAATCTAAGCAATCATTTGTAATAGAAGCCATTTCCACAACAGTTGGCACACCGAATTGCAATCACAGGAATGCCTAAGCTTTTTTCAGACAATTCATCTCTTGCATTTCCAACACCACCACCAGGTACAATTCCTGTATCTGAAATTTGAATTGACTTATTAATTCTGCTCACATTTTTGGAACATAAACTATCAATAGCAAGAATCATCTTTGGTTTTACTTTATCAACAATTCCTCGAATAATTTCTGCACTTTCAATTCCTGTTGTGCCCAAAACGCCTGGCGAAATAGCCGATATACTTCTGGTATTTTCGTCAATATATTGTGGTAAATAAATCTTAATGTGTCTTGTAATTTCCACTTCATTGACTACACGAGAGCCAAGACTGTCTGGAGTAGAATGTAAATTTCCAAGCCCAACAATCATAATTTCTTCTTGTTTTTGAATATGCTTGTCCACTATTTTTGTGATTTCTTGTGCCAAAACCTCGACAATTTTATCTTCTTTTTCAACTGCAATATTATTAATTTTTTTCACATCAATAGTAATATAAGTTCCAATTGGTTTTTGCAGTGCCTTAGCCCCTTGCTCATTTGTAATATTCACTCGCGTAATTTTGATGTCTTCTAAATCTTCTGCATTACATTCGACACCATCAATCTCGTCTTCGATGTTATTTGCTTTTCGATATAAATCTCGTCTTTCAACCGCCATATCGGTTCTAAAATCCATTTTTAATCACCTCATACCTAGTATGGCAATTTGTGGGAAATTTATACACAAAATTGTGCAGTTTCTTGACATTTTATGTGAATTATTTTATCCTTAAGATATCATAATATTTTATACAGAAACGAAGGAGGTTTTTTATGAGAAAGTATTTAACAATTTCACCAAACCTTTCAACAGAGCAGTTGGATATTTCTAATATCTTCACTGTAGTAGCCTTGTTCCGTAAAAGTTTAAATGTTTCTGAGAATGAATGGGACAAATGGGGCTTTGGAGCTTTTCGACCTTTTGCACCTTTGATTAGTGGCAAGTTTAGCGAATGGACAAAGGAAAATCTTCCATTCGGAAATGTTCCTAAGCCTCCAACAGATTTTCATGGTGAATATAGGATTCGATGGATACCCGATTGTAATTATCTTTGTACTTTCAATAAGTTTACAGCATTAATCGTTTTTCCGCAATATGCCACAAATTGGCATTTAACACTCGTATGCGAATCTCCTAAAACACATCAGCTTTTTCTTTGGGACCCAGTTACGCTGTTTTGGGCAGAATTTTGCCTAGATCGTCACATATATCGGCGCGAAGACCAAGCTCTTATTTATCTTCTTCATGCGTGGATAGATTGGTAATTTTTTCAATCTGCGCTTATGTTACAATTTATGTAACACACAATCCTCACTTTTAAAAAAGAGTGAGGATTTGTTGTCATTTTTATTAGCTTCTTCTACATCTTCTACATCTGCTACAACGATTGCCATTATTGTTATTATTGGCACGATTACAATTATTATTATCACCAATGTTGTTATCACCATAATTATTATTTCCTAGATTGTAATTTCCAATGTTGTAATTTCCTATGTTATAATCTCCAACATTACCACTTCCACAATTGTTACTTCCAGTATTATTATTGTTTGCACTTAAAAGTGCTATATTGTTGTTATTGCGATTACATCCGCAACCACAGCTATCATTATCGTTGTTATTGCAACCACATCCACAGTTATCGTTATCGTTGTCGTCATCGTTACAACCGCAATTATTTCCACAATTTAAAAGTCTACTTACTACAATTGCTGTAATAAAAGCTAGTAATGTATAGAACCATGCAAGTACAATCAAAAGCGTTGTTCCTCCTAAGATAATGGCAACCGTTATTGCGACTACAAAAACAAGTGCTGCCACTTTTATTGGACATTTTATAAGAGTTTGTAAAACAGCAGCTACAATAATCACAAGGATTGGAATTACAAAAGCAATTAATAAGTCAGTCATATACAATTACCTCCTAAATTTATTAATCCTTTTGTAATATAGTATTCAAATTAAGTGTTTTTGGTGAATTCTAAAAAGTTAACATTTTTCAATACGTTACTTCTACTAAATACAAACCAACTGCTGGTAAGGTTTTTCCTGCTTTTTTTCGTTCTTTTCCTTTTATAATTTGCGGAATCTCTTCTGATTTAATTTTTCCGATGCCAACATCGACTAAGGTTCCTGCAATAATTCTTACCATATTATACAAAAATCCACTACCCGTTAGTTCTATATAAATTCTTTCCTGTTTTTGCAATACTTCTGCTTTAAAAATTTTTCTTACACTATTTTTACTACTTGTTCCACTTGCTTTAAATGCAGCAAAGTCATGCTCTCCTTCAAAATATTTAGCTGCTTTTTTCATTTTTTCTACATCTAATGGAATTGGAAATTGATATTCAAGTTCTCTATAAATGGCGGTGCCAGTAGGAGAGTTATTGATAATATATCGATATTTTTTGGAATGTGCACAATATCTGCTGTGAAAACGCTCTTCCACTTCTTCAGCATGTTTTATTACAATACTTTTTTTTAATTTAGAATTGATTGCCATTGCTAATTTTTCAATTGGAATTTGAGTATTTGTTTTAAAGTTTGCCACTTGCCCTAAACTATGCACACCGACTATCGGTTCTGCCAGAACCAATTAGCTCAATTTCTTCTCCAGTTATCGTACTGATTGCTTTTTCAATTTCTCCTTGAATATTTAATTTGGTTGGTTGTTTTTGCCAACCACTAAAGTCTTTCCCGTGATATTCTATTACTAATTTAATATTTCTCATTTTTCATTCCTTTTTTGAATTTTACAACTTTTATTTTATGTTAAACTTATAACAAATATGGTTTTCTCTTATGCAATTTTTTTAGATAGTTTTCTCATTTCTTTTGCATTTTGGATGGATGTTTGTGTAACTTCTCCATTAGCAATTCTGGCAATTTCACAAATTGTTTCTTCCTCATTTAATTGTTTTACAAATGTTTTCGTTTTATCTTCTTCACTTTTTTTGAAAATGTAATAATTGTAGTCACCCTTGGCTGCAATGCTTGCTAAATGCGTAACACAAATCACTTGGTGATTTCTAGCAATTTGTTTCATTTTTTCTCCAGTAGTATGAGCTGCCATTCCACTAATTCCTGTGTCAATCTCGTCAAATACTAAAATGGGTGTTTGATCCACATCTGCTAATACGGTTTTTATAGCAAGCATAACTCTTGAAATTTCTCCACCAGAAGCAATTTTTATTAGTGATTTTTTCTCTTCACCTTTGTTAGTAGCAATCACAAATTCTACTTGATTTAAACCATTTCTATTAAATTTTTTGTCTTCGATTTTTTCTACACTTACTTTAAATTCAGCATTTTTCATTTCTAATTCTTGTAGTTGTTTTGTTATTTCATCTGATAATCGGTTAGCATATTTTTGTCGAACTTGTGTCATTTTTTCAGATAGTTCTAACATTTTATTTTCCACAATGCCCAATTCTTGTTTTAATTTGATAACATAACTTTCTCGATTTGTAATGTCTAAAATCTCTTTTTCTATTTTATTTTTATATTCTAGAATTTGTTCAATTTGATTTCCATATTTTCGTTTTAAAGAATAAATCAAATCCAATCTTTCTTCAATTTCATTTTGTTCTTTTTCATCAAAATCAATCTCTTCTTGTGATAAATCACGTTCTACTTCTTGTATTTCATAATAACTACTTTTTAGCCTTGCTACTAGCTCCATATATTTTTCATCATACGTTTGTATTTTTTCTAAGCTTCTTATAGCACAATTTAAACTTTCAATTGCGTTTGTATCAATTTGTTCTTGAGCTTCTTTTAAATGAGTAGCTATTTTTTCAGAAGCCAAAATTTTTCTCCTTTTTTCTTCTAAAACTTCCTCTTCTTCTGGTTTTAAGTTAGCTTCCTTGATTTCGTTTAATTGATAATTTAATAAATCTAATTTTCTTTGTTTTTCAATTTCATCTCCATAATTTAAATTTAGTTCTTTTTTTATTTTCCTATAAGATTCATAAAATTCTTGATATATTGGTTTGATATCTATCATTTCTTCATTAGCATAACCATCCAGCAATGTAATATGTTTATTTAAATCTAACATGGTTTGAGTATCATTTTGACCATGAATATCAATTTTATCTTTCATAAAATCTTTTAATTCATTTACTGTGACTAATCTTCCATTAATTTTGCAAATATTTTTCCCATCTGTACTAATTTGTCTTGAAACAATTACATTATCTTCAAATTCTGGTATAGAAATTGACATTTCAACAAATGAATACGTTTGCCCGATTCTTACCATCTCCTTTGAAAATCTGCCTCCTGCTAATATTTTCAAAGCTCCAATTAGTAATGTTTTTCCTGCACCTGTTTCACCTGTTAAAACATTCAATCCTTGATTTAAATGAATGGTTAAATCATCAATAATTCCAATATTTTTAATATGCAATAAATTAATCATATCTGCCTCCTATACAAAAATATGTTCGATAAATGTATTATATCAGATTTTCATTTTTTGTCAATACATTTGTTCGTTTTTTTTGAAAATTTTTAGGAAGCATTTTTTTATTTCTATCTTGGTAATTTTATTGTAAAAATTGTTCCTTTTTCGATATTATGGTGAGCTTTTATGGTTCCATTATGTGATTTCACAATCATATTTGCAATCGAAAGCCCCAAGCCACTTCCACCAGTTTCTCTACTACGTGCTCGATCTTCTCGATAAAATCGCTCAAAAATACGATTTAAACCTTCATCACTAATTCCAATTCCAGTATCTTTTACCTCAATCACACATTTATTGTCTTTCAAATCGGTAACAATTTGAATTTCGTCGCCACTTTCTGTATACTTGATAGCATTGTCTAATAAAATAATCATTAATTGGTGAATTTTACTAGAATCTAACCTAATTTCTTTCTCAAAATTTAAGTGCAAAACTACTTTTTTATTTTGTGCCATTGCAATATCTTGATATGGCGCTACTAAAGTTTTCATAAATTCATCTAAATTAATGTCTTCCTTTTGCAAATCATTGATTTTTAAATTGGAATCTTTTAATAAAAACATCAAATCTTTGGTTAATTTGGACAAACGTTTCGTTTCATTCAAAGTCAACATAACTTCTTCGGATTTATCAATTATTTGAGCATTTGGTTCTTGTAATAACAATTCTTGCTTTGCTTGAATAATGGTAAGTGGCGTTCTTAATTCATGAGAAACATTTTGAACAAATTCTGTTTGTTTTTTTAAGATATCTTCTACTGGTTTCAAGGTTTTTACAGATAATACAAGACTTGCAATTCCAGAAAGCAAAATTCCCAAAAAAACAGCATATAAAATTATTTTGAAATAGCTATTCATAAGAGCCATTTCACTATCCACATTCATCAATAATTGTATATAAATATTTTGAGAAGAAAATTTCACCAGAAAATTAAGACAATGATAATTGTATTGGTGGTTTATTTTCAATTTATAAACCGCATCTAAATTTTCCGCATCAAAAGAAACTTCTGAAAAAAAATCATGAATCCTTCCTAAATCATTTTCATTTAAAATATTGCCTTTTTCATCTCTGACAATAACATGAATTTGTGGATTATTGATTTTTTTCGCCAAATTATATTCAAAAAAACTGTCTGTATCTAGCAAAAGACCATATCCGTGTAAATCGAATAAAGTATACAAACCTTGTAAATTAATCTTCATTTCTGAAAATTGATTTTGGGCTTCTTTTAACTGTTTGTCAACTGTTGAAAATGTGATATGATTGACCATCCAAAACATAAAGCTTCCGAAACACACTAAAAATCAATGCAAATGCTATCATATTGTATAAAATATGTAACATAAATTGTTTTTTTAGCAAATTCTGTTCTTCCATTTTTTATCCTTTCTATGATTTAAAAAACTATTCTGACCACATATAACCGAACACCTCTTATTGTCTTTAAATAGGTATCATATCCAACTTTTTTTAGCTCTTTTCTAAGTCCACTTGTGTAAACTTCAATCACATTGGTGCTTGTTTCTGAGTTAAATCCCCATATTTTGTCAAAAATCTGCTCTTTGGTTAAAATCGTGTTTTGGGCTTTCATCAAATATTCTAAAACATCAAATTGCTTGCCTTGTAATAAAATTTCTTGCCCTTTTACAACTGCTTTTCGACAATTCAAATCCAACACTAAATCCTTAAACTGGAGTGTATTTTGATTCATATAACTTCCATTTCCTCTGCGAATAATGGCTTCTAATCTTGCTAACAATTCATCTCGATTAAATGGTTTGATTAAATAATCATCTGCTCCTAGGCGAAATCCTTTTAATTTATCTTTCATTTCATCTTTTGCAGTCAAAATAAGTACTGGTGTAAAAATTTTGTCATTTCTTAAAGTTTTTAATACTTCATAACCATCCAAAATTGGTATCATCAAATCCAATACGATGGCATCGTAAATGCCTTGTTTAGCATATAAAATGCCTTCTTCTCCATCATACGCACAATCTGTATCATAATTACTTCTAACACATTGCTGGATCGTTTTTGCAAGTATTTTGTCATCTTCAATAATTAAAATTTTCATATTTTAACCACCTATTTTTGTTTTTACTGTATTATAAAATACAAACCTTAAATTTACCTAAAATTTACATATTTACGTCCAATCCCATAATCATTGTGGCAATTTTAAAAAAGATTAAAACAGAACACATGTCAGAAATGGTTGTAATGACTGGAGTTGCCATAAGAGCTGGATCAATATTTAATTTTTTAGCAAGCATTGGTAAAGTACAACCTAAAAATTTGGCAAGTGTTACTGTTCCAACCAATGATAATCCAACCACTAGCGCTAATTCCATATCTTGATATTGCACCACAATTCTAATACCATTTGCAATCCCTAACATCAAAGCAACTAAAATAGCTACTCTAAATTCCTTCCAAACTGCTCTAAAATAATCTTTTAATTTGATTTCATCATTGGACATTCCGCGAATTATTAAAGTAGAAGTTTGCGAACCGCAATTTCCTGTTGTTCCCATAATCATTGGAATAAAGGCTACTAATAATGGTACTGTTGCAAAAGCTGTTTCATATTCGGTAATAATTGAACCTGTTACAATTGCTGATAACATTAAAACTAACAACCAAACAATTCGGTTTTTAGCATGTGTGAATACACTTGTTTTAAAATAAGAATCTTCGCTAGGCGTAATCGCAGCCATTTTCTCAAAATCTTCTGCAACTTCATCTTGCAAAACATCTAAAGCATCATCAATTGTGATAATTCCTACTAATCTTTTTTCTGTATCTACAACGGGAAGTGCCAAAAAATTGTATTTATCAAACATTTTAGCAACAACTTCTTGGTCTTCTAAGGTTGTTACTGTCATGACATTTGTTTCCATAATGTCTTTTATAATGGTATCTTTTTCTGCAATCACCAATGATTTTAAATCAATAATTCCTCTGATTTTTCTATGTAAATTTAAAACATAACAATTATAAATGGTTTCTTTTTCCAGACCAATTCTTTTGATTTTTTCTAAAGCTTGTTCAACTGTCATATTTTCTTTTAAATCAATAAATTCGGTTGTCATAATACTTCCAGCACTATCTTCTGGATAATTCAAAAGTTCATTAATGATTTTTCTATCTTCTGATTTTATATTTTTCAAAATTCTTTTTACAACATTTGAAGGCATTTCTTCAATCAAATCTACTGTATCATCCATAAATAATTCATTCATTACATTTTTCAATTCTTTATCCGAAAATGCATTTATTAATTTTTCTTGTACATCTGGGTCAAACTCAGCAAATGCTTCTGCTGCTTTTTCTTTAGACAACAATCGATATACAATTAATTTTTTTTCATCATCTAATTCTTCAAACAGACTCGGCAAATCAGCAGAATTCACTTTTTGCAAATATTCTTTTAAATCATTAAATTTTCTTGTTTGAATGAGTTCAATTACTTTTTCCATTTTAAATTCCACCTTTCCTAATCCTATTGAAATATAACTAAAAAGAACGAGAAATGGCTCTCGCTCTTGTTATTTAAGAATTTTATTTTAACCTTCATCTGTAAAGTTGAATTCATCTTTAAATTTTTCTTTAAAAATTTCAAAAACTTTATTTAAAACTTCTTCATCATCTACACTAACATATGATTCTTCTTCACTATCCATATCTTCTACTTTCAAAATTACTACTTCGCCATCATCTTCATCTTCCATAGCTGGTAATAAAACAACATATTCTTCTGAATCATATTCGATTAAATCTAAAAATTCAAATTGTACATCCTCACCATTTTCATCACTTAAAATTATTATGTTACTTAGCTCTTCATCGTCTAAGTCATTTATCCTATCATCATCCATATTTTTCTCTCCTTTCTTTCTTTTGTGCTATGCACCTTATTATCATACACTAAACAAAACTTTTTTGCAAGCATTTTTTTATTTTTTATTTGAAAATTAAACAGAATTTACATTTTTTTGCTTATTCATATAAGTTTCTAAAATATAAACTGCTGCAATGGTATCTTCAATTTGCTTTTTTTTATGTTTGTTAACCTCCAAAAAAATCATGGTTTTGTTCGCTGCAACTGTTGTTAATCTTTCATCAATAGTTTCTATTTTTATTTGATTGTATTTGCATTTTAATTTATGCAAAAATTTTTCTGTTGCTTTTGTTCTTTCTGATTCAGTTCCATTCATGTGATAGGGCATTCCTAGCACAATCGTTGAAATTTCATATTGATCCATAAGTTCATCTATTTTTTTTAACAACACTTTATCTTTTCCTTGATGCTTAAAAGTCTCCAAGCCTTGAGCAGTAATTCCAAGCGGATCTGTTATAGCAAAACCAACTTTAGAATTTCCATAATCAATTCCTAAAATTCTCATTTATTCTTCCAATCCTATATAATATTTTACCATTTTTTCTAGCAATTCATCTCTTTCGACCAATCGAATTAAATTTCTTGCATCATTATGGCTTGTTATATACGTTGGATCCCCTGATAAAATATATCCAACAATTTGGTTTATTGGATTATACCCTTTTTCAACCAAAGCTTCATATACTTTTGTTAAAATTTCCTTCGTTCGTAAGCTTTTGTCTCTTTCTACTTTAAAACTCATTGTTTTATCACTTGCCATTTTCATCATCCTTTCTGTTTTGTTATATGTAATTTATTTGATTTTCTTCTTTTGGCGCATTATCGATATATTCTTCCAATTTTTTAGTTAACTGTTCTAGTCCAGTTCCTTTATAATAAGTTGACACAACAAAATTCAATTTTGGAGAAGCAATTTTTTCTTCTTTCCATTCTTTTAATTTTACTCTTCTTCCTTTAATTACAGTTATTCTTTGAATTTCTTGTGCTTCTTCTATAATTTTCAATTCTTCAATTTCTTCTTTTAACATTTTTAGAAAATCATCAACACTTTGTTCTTCCACACCTGAAAAAATAATCACAAATTTAGGCCCCATATATCTTACAAAAACATATTGTGCAGCCATTTTGGATTTGATGACATTACTAATTTGCGTAATAACTTGATTTCCTATTTCTCTACTAATTTTTTGGTTAATCTCTTCAATATTGGTAATGCGAAACATGCAAACTGCTGAAGTTGGATATTTAGAAAAAATCCTTTTGGCATTTCCATATAAATATTCAGCTGAATGCAAACCTGAAAATAAATCAATTCGGTCAATATTCTCAATGGTTTCTTGATAAGAAGTTGTTTTTAAAATGGAAACAATATTATCTTTTACCACTTCTATAATAGTAGTATCAACCTTGTCAAATGCATGCATTTTTCCACTTTCCATAATCCAATATCCAATGTAAATATTATCAATGTAAAGTGGGAAAAACATGGCAGATTTTGCTCTTCCCATTTCTACTTTTTGATATGGTAATTTTTCTGTCTCAGATTCAATTGTAACATATTTTGGCGTAGCTGTTGCAACACTATCTTGAAAAATTTCTTCTGTGTGCAGATTAGATAAAGCATCAAAATGCTTTTTATCCACATTGGATGCTTTTATCACATATTCAGCACCATTAAATACAACAATTGTAGAATATTTTATATCATATTTTTCTATGATAATTTCATTTATTTTATTCAATTTTTCATCCACTGTGTCTTCTTGACCAGCAATATTCATAAAATCCTGCAAAACACTCAAACTGTTTATTTTTTCATTAATATTATGAAATGATTTTATCTTTTTTTGTATATGCACATTGTAAACAACTAACATACTGATGGTCAATAATAAAATTATTATTACTACTAATGCCAAAATATTCACCTCTATATTTTAATATTTTTTCTTCATTTTATCCAAGGTATGATTCATGCTATTTGAAAAATTGCCTTGTGTATAAGATTGCGCCGAAGAAGAAAAATTCTGCCTACTTGTTAATGGATAAACCATTCCTCCTAATATTTCTAATTTGTTCATAAAATTTTTCGGATATCCTTTTATCGATACATTGCAATTTAGCATTGCTTCTAAGTATTTTGCATAAACTGTTTCTTCAAATGGAATGCTACAATATTTCACATTTTCTTTGTTAAATAATTCTGTCATAAAGGACATAGCTGGATCATTGTAAAATGACATGCCTCCTATGATTGCTTTATTGGTTAATTTTTTTACTTTTAGCTCTTTATTGATAACAACTCTTAATTTTTCTGGTTCCAAAATTCCTTGAATTTTTAGATTTCTTAAAAATGCTGTCAATGGTTGAATTGTTAATATATCCATTGATTGAACCAAATAAATTTCTTGTGCACTTGCAAAATAAGCTGGATTTGTATCAAAATCACAATCAATTAACACCAAAGAATGATTTTGCACCAATGTTGATAAAATTGCTTCTATGTTTGGATAATTTTTTCCATCATTTGGTAAAGCAGTATAAACTGTTAAGTTTTGCTTTACTTTAATTCCTTCTGCAATGCCATTTTCCAATTTTTCAATTGAGGTAGAAGCTACTTTTCTTAATGCTTCATCATCTTGATAAATATAATAAGAATTTCTGTTTTTGGTCATATCCAAAATGGCTGTATTAATTTTAGTTGAAGCAAATAAATCTGCCAAACTATTAACCAAAAAGGATACTCCATTTTTAGGACTTCCTACAAATGTGACAATCTTTTTATCTTTTGTCATAAGACTGTTTAAACTTGACATTGAATAATCAATGATTGGTTCAATGCTTTGAATTCCTTCATTAGAAGCATGATAAGGATTTTGCATATCTTCAAAATCAGTTTCTGATAGACTTGGTATTTCCTCCTCTTCTTCCATTGGCAAAATAGAATCTTCCTCTATTTCATCAAAATCTGACATTTCATCTTTTGGCTCTTCAAATTCATCAAAATCTGATAAAAAGTCATCTTCACCCAAACCAGGAATGAAATCGTCATCGTCAGCTTCAGCTTCAGCAAAATCTGAAATATCTTCATTATCTAAATCTGCTAAAAGTTCATCTTTTTCATCCTCAGCCTCAAAACCTGTCATCAAGTCGTCATCTAAATCATCAACATCTTCAAGAGTCTGCAAGAAATCTTCATTGTCATCATCATCTTCTTCAAAATCTGTTGAAAAATCTGTTTCAGCTTCTTCTGAAGTTTCAAACACATCTTCCTCATCAAAATCTGTGAAAAAGTCATTGTCTGCTTCTTCTTCATCGTCTTCAAAATTATTCAAGAAATCTTCATTGTCATCATCATCTTCTTCAAAATCTGTTGAAAAATCTGTTTCAGCTTCTTCTGAAGTTTCAAACACATCTTCCTCATCAAAATCTGTGAAAAAGTCATTGTCTGCTTCTTCTTCATCGTCTTCAAAATTATTCAAGAAATCTTCATTGTCATCATCATCTTCTTCAAAATCTGTTGAAAAATCTGTTTCAGCTTCTTCTGAAGTTTCAAACA
>CAOKQM010000022.1 GCA_948470875.1 uncultured Clostridium sp. | reverse complement strand
CATCTGGCAACACACATGCTCGGTTGTTTACTGGCGTATCAATATACATTCTTCCTTTGTATTGTTTTTGCGTAACTTTTATGTTTCTGCTATCTGAACTTAGCAATTTTCCTTTGCTTGACACTTGATCCACTCGAATTGTGTAGGTCCCATTTTCCAAACTACTAATATCCAATTTTTTCGTAAATCCTGCTTTTTTCGTCACATTTCCATAATTTTTTGCAATGCTTTCTACATCGCTTCTTTCGGTTCGGTCATAAATTTCTGCCCACAACCAATTATTGATATATACTTTCAAACTTACGTTTGCGTCATCTGCTACTGCCCATCCGCTGATTTCGATTGTATTATCATCTGGCAACACACATGCTCGGTTGTTTACTGGCGTATCAATATACATTCTTCCGCCCTCTAATGATTTAGCTTCAGGCGCTTTCAAGATTTCTGGTTCCTTCTTCTCTTCCACCAAATTTAATATTGGATGTTCTATGCATTCTATATTTTTTGGTTCCTCTTGTGCTTGCGTTTCTTCATTTTCTTGCATTTCTTCTAAATTTTCCGTTTGTTCTATTTCTGTATAAACTTCCAATTGTTCTTCTGTCTGTTGTGCTGGAATTTCTTGTGTCAATTCTTCCTTTTCTTGAACTTGACTTTGCACCTCTTCCATTTCAATAATTTTGTTTTCTTCCATATTTTCGGTTTCTTGTATTTCATCTGTGATTTGGTTTTGAGTCGCATAAATCACAGGATAACAAGTAGTGTACATAAACACGATTAACATCATTGATATTACAAATTTTTTCATGATTTTCCTCCTTTTATTTTTCATATTCATACCATAAGCCTTGCTGTTTCAATTGCTTGATAAGATTGATATGTTCCTCATTTGAATTAGTAAAATAGACTTTTTTATTTTTATCTGCTACAAAATATAAAGCTTGTGTTTCTTGGTAATCCAAAGTTGCCAAAATAGCATTTTTACTTGGATTACAGATTGGTCCGATTGGCAATTTTCCTTCCATATTTGGCCCACGCGTATTATACGGATTTTCGGTTTTTAATTCTTTGGTGTACAAATCTCTTTGCCCCATATCCACGCCAAATGCATAATACGCAGTTACGTCGCTTCCTAGGCTCATTCCTTGGTTTAGTCGATGAATCAAAACTCCAACAATTTGCTGTCTATCTTCTTTGCTCACCCCCTCTAATTCAGAAATGGAAGCCAAAGTCATTAATTCATGCAGATTGTATTTGATTTCGCTTTGATGTTGTGTTAAAAATTTGTCCATATAATTCAACATAAAATTAAAAATCGTTTTGACAGAAACTTCTTTATTTTCAAAAATATACGTATCTGGAAGCAAATAGCCTTCTAGTGGATAATAAATATTTTCGTTTTTGATATCTTCCGTTAAAAACCAATATTTTTCAATCAAGGAATCAATATATTCCTCATCTTTTAATAAAGCAAAAACGTCTTCTTCAGAATTAACCGTTTTTTCTGCAATCGTTTTTGCAATGCTTCTCATGTTTTTTCCTTCCACAAAAGTGATTTTTACCGTTTCATCGATAACTTCCCCATTTTGAATGTGACTTAAAATGCTTGGCAAATCTTCTGCATTGTTTAAATCATACTTTCCTGCTTTTAAACTTGTAATGTGATTTAATTTTGCATATATTTTCATGACATTTGCATTTTTTATCACTTGATTTTGCTCCAATAATTGCGCAATTGCAACTGTTCCAGTTTTTTCTTGAATTTCAATTCGAATCACTTGTCCATTTTCCTTTTGAACTGGTTTTTTGCCTATTTGATACCAAATACAAGCACCAATTCCAAGACTTACTATCACAAATACACAAATTGCAAATCCGATGATAATTATTTTTTTAGCTTGATTTTTCATTTTTGGCTTCCTTTCTATTTTTAATCATGTTTTACCTTTATTCTTCTAGTACAAAATCTACAATGCCTTTTACTTTTGCTTTGTCTAATTGCGGTTTTAATTTCACAGCAACTAATAAACCAGATTCCCTAAATTTTGGGGTAAGCTCAATCAAAAATCGGTAAAAACTATGAATATCATCAATTTTTTCAAAATCAATGCAAACTCCTTTAAAATCGCCATCTAACGTTTTTTGATACAAATCTTTGATTACTTCATTTCTTTGATGATAGGTTGCAAAAGTAGCAGAAATGGTTGCATTATTTTGAAACTTTGCTAAAATTTTTAACTGATGTTCTTTGGCCCATTGATAAAATGTCGAATTTTCTTGTGACTTTTGCTCAATTGCACGATTTTCAAGCAAAGACAATGCATTCACAATCGCAACATTTTCCTTTTTGGAATCAAGTTTTTCTTTTTCTTCTGTTTGAAATTTTCCGTTTTGTTCTTCTAGCAAATTCACTTCAGGCAGTTTTTCTGCCAACTCTTCTCTTAAAACTTCTATTTCTGAAATTTTCCTTTTTTTAACATAACCCATATTTCCGCTGCTCTGTTCTTACTTTTAAATGTGACCCATTTTCTTCAATTATGGTTACATATTCACCTTTTTTCACTTTTTCTACAACAATCGAAAAAGGATTTTTGCTTGTTTTTATTTTAGCATCTGACACCATAATTGCTTGTTTTTTGGCTTTTGTAGTAGAATCCATTATAATGATATTGGTAGCTGGGGCATAAAAAACTTCAATATCATACACAATTCCTAAATCAGAAACTGGCAAATAAATTTCGGAATCAATTTCTTTTAACATGCCTTTCATTTCACTAATTGAATCATTGACCATCATTCCATTTCGTTCTAAATGCATAACTGCCACATGTTTGTTGTAAGTTGTAATCAGCTCTTCATCTCCTCGATTATAATAAATCGTGTCATCAAAAATATGTTTGATATCTTCTTTAGAAATATAAATTACCTCATCTTCTTTGTGAATTTCATCTGTCAAATCCACAAAATTGTTGTTTAACAATAAACGTGTTTTTTTGGCTTTTTGTTTGGCAAAATAATTATAAATCCCCTTTCTTCCAGCAAAAAAAATCATCATTAAAATCAAGACAAAAACTACTTTTCTGATTAAAAATTTCTTTGTTTTTTTCTTGTATTTCTTTTTCATGTTTTCCTCTTTTAACTCAATTCTTATTTCAAACTAATGATATCACAAATTATTTTGAATGTAAAGAAAAAACAAAAAAATTAAAAATTTGACATTTCTTAGAAAAATATTCTTAAAAACCCTTTATTTCTTGTTTTATTTGTAGTATAATAAAAGTATATTTTTACATAACGAAAATAAAAATAAGTGAGGTGATTTTTATGTGGAAACTTTGGCTCATAATTTCTGGCGTTTTCTTTATTATTGAAATGTTTACCGTTGGATTTTTAGTTTTTTGGTTTGGCATTGGAGCTTTAATCGCGATGATTATTAGTTTTTTCATAGAAGATGTTGTGATTCAAACAACTGTGTTTCTTATTTCATCTACGATTTTACTGTTTGCAACAAGAGCTTTTGCAAGCAAATTTGCTAAAACAGAAAATTCAGCTAAAACAAATGCTTTTTCAATTGAAGGAAAAATCGGAAAAGTCATTAAAGATATTGACCCAGTTGAAGGTGCGCGGTCAAATTAAAGTTGGTGGAGAAATTTGGTCAGCTCAATCTTCTGATGGCATATGTATCTCACAAAATACAGAAGTTATGGTAGAAAAGATTAATGGGGTAAAAGCCATTGTAAAACCTGTTAGTTAAAAAATAAAAGGAGGATTAAAAATGGGTTTTTTATTAGTATTATTTATTATATTGGTGGTTTTAGCAGTAAAAACAATTAAAGTTGTTAGACAATCTGAAGTTTACATTATTGAAAGATTAGGAAAATTTCACAAAGTAGCAGAAGCTGGTCTTACCATTATTGTTCCTTTCATGGATACTGTAAGATCTGTTGTAAGCTTAAAACAACAAACAATGGATATTCCGCCACAAGGTGTTATCACATCTGATAATGTTACGATTACAATTGATACTGTTGTATTTTATAAAATTACAGATCCTGCAAGAGCTGTTTATGAAATTCAAAGTTTGAAAAAAGGTATTGAATATTTAGCTATTACAACGATTCGTGATATTGTTGGTAAAATGGAACTTGATCAAACTTTTAGTTCAAGAGATGTGATTAATGATCAATTAAGAGTGATTTTAGATGAAGCAACTGATGCATGGGGTTGTAAAGTAGATCGTGTTGAAATTAAAGATATTACACCACCTGCTGATATTCGTGATGCTATGGAAAAACAAATGAATGCAGAACGTAATAAACGTGCTTTAATCTTACAAGCAGAAGGTGAAAGGCAATCTGCTATTACCCTTGCTGAAGGACGTAAAGAAGCTGCTATTTTAGATGCAGAAGCAGATCGTGAGTCAAAAATTAGACGTGCAACTGGTGAGGCTGAAGCAATTAAGCAAGTAGCTGTTGCTAAAGCAAAAGAAATTCAAATGGTTTATGATGCTATCAAAAATGCTGATCCAAATGAAAAATTAGTTCAATTAAAATCTTTAGAAGCACTTCAAGAAGTTGCAAAAGGTGAAGCAAATAAAATCTTTATTCCTTTTGAAGCCACTTCAGCATTAGGAAGTTTGGGTGCTGTCAAAGAAATGATGACTGAAAATAGAAAGCCAAAAAAAGTAAAACCAATGGATGAGTAAAATCAGAATTTTTTCTGATAAACAACCATTATGTGGAATGAACTTTTAAATGTTCATTCCTTTTATTTTACCTTTTTCCTTCCTATTTTTAACATTATCCTTTCCGCAAAAAATCTTTTTAATGGATTGTTCCATTATATTCAGAACAAATTTATTAGATCTTTATTTCCCAAATACTTTTATGTTGGATTTTTTGTAATATTGTATATAAAAAAATTTGAGATAAAACTTTATCTCAAATTTTCTATTATGATTTATTATGCAACTTCATTAATCTTAACATCTCTTACATGCTCTATTTTTTCCCATTTTGTATTTGGTCTTATTAAACATTTTATATTAATTAAAATCCAAGAACCCATAAAAAGTGGATAACACAAAAGTCCCCATGCCATTGATTTAATGTCTCTTTTATCTAGCAACATAACAATTGTTGCTGTTCCAATTGGTAAAACGAAAGTTGCAATCAAATATCGCGCATAATTCCAGATTAAATCAGCAAGTTCCATTTCACTTCCTAGATACATCAATGTATTTACCCCTAACAATAAAAATGTTAAAATCATCATTGGAATTCCAAACATATATAATAAGCCATCAAAATTCATTAATGTTTTGTGTGTTTTTACACCTTTGGCTAAACTTTTAGTATAATGCTTCATACATTGCAAATGCCCTACTGTCCAACGAGAACGTTGTGACCAACTTTGAGAAAATGCAACTGGTTGTTCATCATAAACAATAGCTTCTGTTGCCCAACCTAATTTTCTCCCTTCTTGAATATTCATAAGAGAAAATTCGATATCTTCTGTTAAAGTAATCGTTTGCCAACCATTTGGTTTGACTAAATCAAATTTTACCATAAATCCTGTTCCATTTAATAATGGTGACAATCCTAAATTATATCTAGCCAAATGATAAAATTTGTGCATCATCCAATAAAAAATGGCATAACCAGAAGCAATCCAAGAATCAGTAGGATTTTTAATATCTCGATATCCTTGCACCACTTCTTCTCCTTGACACAATTTTTTATTCATTGCTTTTAGGAAATTTGAATCTACAATATTATCAGCATCAAATACACAAAATGCGTCATAATCAGCATTTTCTTTGATTTTCTGCTTCAAAAACCAATTCAAAGCAAATCCTTTTGTTTTGTGGGCTTCATCAAATCTTTTGAGTACAATTGCCCCACTCTCTGCTGCAACTTTTGCAGTATTATCTGTACAATTATCTGCAATAACAAAAATATCATACAATTCTTTTGGATAATTTTGTGCTTTTAAACTTTCAACCAAATTGGCAATTACAGCTTCTTCATTGTGAGCTGGTATAATCGCCATAAATTTATGATTTTTGTTTATGAGCATTTTTTTATCTTTTAATTTAATTAATGAACAAAAGCTTATTACAATTTGATATAACCAATAAATGGTAATAATCCATATTAAAGCTTGTTGTAATATATATAAATACTTCATTTTTTCTCCTTTTTACAACAAAAATACATACCTCTTATTTATTATACTAATTTATTCAAAAAATTTCAAGTGGTTTTTACATTTTTTTACTTTTTCAATTTTGCTTTCTGATAATAGTATATGTTTTTCATAAAAAATTAATAGGATTTTTTTAGTTTTTGATAGGCTTGAATTTCCAAAAGTTCATTTCTCAATTCATCATAGAAATTAAAAATTTTTTCATCCACAAATTGTTCCCATTCTTTTTTTTCATTTTTTACCAAAAATTCCCTTAATTTCGTTCCAGAAATTTTATATTGATTTTTAGCAACAATCATTTCTGAAAAAATTTTCTGATCCTCTTCCGAAAACCAACCTTTGCGCGAATCATCTCTTCCATAAAGCATCAAATCTGGTTTTACACCATACATTTTTTCCACACTTTCTAATATGTACTTTCCCCATTCAAAAGAAATATCATTTTCATTAGTTAAATCCTCTAATGCGCCAATTATCACATCTTCATGCGGATAAACTCGATGAATTATTTTTTTTCTTGTTTCTAATTTAAAGGGATTTCTTACTGTTCCACTTTCTCCAGCAGAACCAATTAAAATCAATGTTTTTTTGCACAACTTTCTTGCTAAATCAATAATTTCCATATGTCCTTTATGAAGTGGATGAAATCTTCCTAAAACCAAACCATATTCAAAATTTTTTTCCATTTTTTATCTCGCTTCTCCTTTTTACAAATAAAGCCCTGTTTCTACTTTTTTCGCCTCTTTGATTAAATAATCATATTGTGCCTCTTCTGCTTTTATTTTGTAAGTATAATAATCAACCAAATCACGGTCTTCCACAAATTGCATATTATGATAATCTTTTTCCAAAACTTTTTTGATATTTTCAATATGATTCATCAATTCTTTGTAAGAATCAACTTTTCCTATATCCATAATTTTCATTTCTTTTATGAAATCTTTTTCCAATTTTATCACCGCTACTATTTTATGCAAAAAAAAATTTAATTATACAATACTTTATCAATTTCTTCCCAAATTTTGTCTGTATAAATTTTTCTTTCTGCTGAAAACGGCAAAATCGTGCTATACGAAATACCCAGAAAATTTTTGATTTTTTCTACTTCTGCCTCCACCTTTGTAACAGCAATTTTATCGGCTTTATTGGTAATTACCATAAACGGCAAATTAGCACGTAATATGTAATCATACATCAAAAAATCATCTGCTGTTGGCTTATGCCTAATATCTAGCAAATGCAAAACCAACACAATATTTTCTCTTTTTTCCAAATATTCTTCAATGTATTTACCAGAAGTTATTTTTTCTTGTTTTGACATTTTACTAAAACCATAGCCTGGCAAATCCACAAAATAAAAAATATCGTCTATGTTATAAAAATTGATTTGTCTCGTTTTTCCTGGTGTATTACTGGTTCTTGCTAAATTTTTTCGATTTAGCATTGTATTGATAAAAGACGATTTTCCAACATTGGATTTTCCTACCAAAACAATTTCTGGCAACTCCCCTTTTGGATACTGATTTGGTCCAACTGCTGATATCTCAAATTTCGGATTTTTTACAACCATTTTATTTCTCCTTCATTTTATTCATCCTCTTCTAATGCAGGATAATCCCATTCAAATAAATTAATCTCGCTTAAATCATTTATGTTAATTAAGCTAATAAATGCTTTTTCTTCATTAATGTTCATATAAAAAACATGCTCATTTACTAAATTGATAAAAGTTGTATAATACGCTAATTCTTTTATAAGGATGGGCTCGCCACCATTTATGTTAAGTTTATAAATACATGCACTTGCCTCATTTTCTTCCTGCTCTAAGGAAATATCTTCTAAATAATAAATATTATTATCATATAGATTCATGCAATACGCCATACCTTGATACAAAATCTGTTCTTTCCCACTATTCATACTTATTTTAGCAATATTTTGATTAGCATTTGTATAATAAATATCCTCTCCATAAATGATTGGCGAGAAAATCTCAGAACCTGTTATTGCTTTTTCTTGCGAAGTTTCCAAATCTCTAATATACGTAATATAGTTACCATTTTCTTCTTGGTTATAAATTAGATATTTTTCTTGCATTCCTAACATGCCTGTCCCTGTTTTTATCACTAGTTTTCTATTTTCGCCATTTTTATCCATTTTGTAAACATTTTCATCTGTGCCAACATAATAAATTTCGTTTTTTACAATATACAAATTAAAATACTTTTCTGAAAATTCGTTGTCATTAATAATACTTGCACTTGAGCCATCCAAATTCATTTTATAAATTTTGTTATCTAGCTTTATTTCTTGTGTTTCATTTTCTGCTATTTCACTCACAAGATTAACAAAATAAAGCTGATTTCCAAATACATTTAAAGAACGAATTTCATGTCCTCCTGTAAAAATTAGTTCTGCTTCAAAAGAATCTTTTTGTGTTCGATAAATATTCATATTTTCTAGTGTTTCACCAGGTGCAACATAATAAATAAATTCTCCTTTTTGAACAGAATATCCCATATTAGAAATATTACCAGGTATATTTCCAACTGCACTTCCAATCGCTTCTGGATTCTCTTTTCTTTCCGCTTTGATTTTCATCAGTACGAAAACTGCTATTACACATACAATAATCATTACACTAATAACTAAAAGGATTCTTTTTCTTATATTTTTTTGGCTCATATCTCGCTTTTTGTATGATTTTCATCATACGCCCCTTTCTTATTTTGCTACCTACTTCATCTTTGTATTTTTAAGTATATCATAAATGAAAAAAAATACAACAAAATTTTCTTAAATTTGCCGTATTTTTTAAAAAAAATTTCTAATATATTCTTTAATTTCAATACTGTACATTTCTAAATAAGCCCCTTCATGAATTAAAAGTCTTAATTTCATATCAAAACCAGCTTGATATTTTACGAATATATCTAATCTTCCCCAAAAACGATGTGTTGGTATGATAACAAAAAACGGATTTTGCACAATAGCATTGGCAACAGCTTTCCAAGATACAAACCTTCGATTTAAGCGCTTTGCTGTATATTTTACCAATTTGAAAAAAGAAATGGTTTGTCCATAAGGAATCGACATAAAAACATTCCAAACTGCTAAATTAAGCTCATCTCCTTCTATTACAATTGGCAAATCCTCAAAAGATGGCTTTTTATGTTTTACATAATCTTCCAACCATTGACGCGTTTGTTCAAAAACAGGCAAATCATCTTTTTCAATTAACTCATCTGGATTCAGTGTTTCTAAGTAATTTCCTTTATTTCCATAATACAGACCAAGTAATTTTTCCCCATCACTCAATAAATAAAGTTTTCTAAAAGCAAATATCCATTTAAATGAACTTATATACATATTTTCCTCCTTTCTATTTTATGTAAACCATAAAGTTTAGAGCAATTCTTTATATTGTATTTGGTTATTTATATTATAACACTTTTGTTGGCGTTTGTCAACAAACTTTTTTAAAAAATTTGATAAAATAGTAAAAAATAAAAATACTATAAAAAGAGGATTTTATTATGGAATTATCAGATGCTTTAAGAATCAGAATTACAAATTTACTAGAAGAAAACAATTTAACACCTTCTAAACTCAGCACTTTAGCAGGAATTTCTCGTTCTACTTTATCCAAATTTCTTTCTGGCCAAAGAAATTTAATCAAATTAGACATCATTGAATATATTTGTGAAGGTCTTAACATAAAATTACGCGATTTTTTCAATGATGACATTTTTGATGATATTAATATTCAAGATTAATTTTAGGTTTTTAAAATAGCCAAAATACTTTTTAAGGAAATATTTTGGCTATTTTTGCTTTTATCTCCATTTTTACGCTGCCTTTTTGAAAACCTCAAGTTTTACCTTTTTCTAGCATTTCTTTTAAAATTTCTTGATTATTTCGATGCGCAATATAGCTATATTCATTCCCTTTCTGTTTTGGATTAAACATGCAAATTGCTTGATATTTACAATATTCACATCCTGTTTTTTTCTGATAATAATAAGGTTTGATTCCAATATTTCCTGCCAAAATTTCTTTTGAAATTTCCTGTATGGTTTTTCTGACTGTTTTTTGAAGTGCTTCAAATTCTTCTTTGGTTGCCACACTTGATTTGGTACTCAAATTCCCATCTTTTCCAATATACGCAGGCACAATATCCGAATAACCTTGCTCTAATTTACAATCCATCATTTTAACAACATTGACATCTGCCAACAATAAACCTTGCATTTTAAAACTCTTTTTGATTTCTTTTTCAATTTCCTCTTCTGACAAATTTTTTTTCGCTTTAATAATTTTGTCAATCAAACCCAAATACAAAATTCCCGCAGGTTCTAAGTTCTGTTTTTGCGTTATGGCATCCAAATATGTAAGTAACTGAATTTGTAAACCAGCCACCACTTGGTTTAAATCAAGTCTTTTTATTTGTGATTTATAATCAATAATTCTGACATATTCTTGATGATTCAATCTGCCAACATCCAAGCGATCAATCTTACCAACTATTTCAATTTTTTCACCAGAATCTAAACAAAGCGCAATTGGCTCATATTGACCTTGATTTCCAAAACAAACTTCATGACCAACTGGCTTAAAATCACTATATTTCAAGGAATACAAAATATATTCCATTGACTGTAACACCACTTTTTTTAGCCTTCTTGTCATTCTTCGAAACTTAGCAGAACTTGAAAATAACTGATAACGAGATGTTTGCAAAATAACATCCATTATTTCCTCAACTATTGTTTTCATTTGTTCTTGCGTGATTTCTCTTAACGAAATCCCTTTTTTATCTACAGATTCAAAAAAAGAATCAATCACTTCATGCATAAAAGAACCTGTGTCAATTGTACTCATTTGAAAATTTTCATTTTCCTTTAATTTTAAGCCATAAGTCATATGAAACGAAAATGGACATTTTCGAAAATTCTCCAATCTGGAAATGGTAGTTTTCAAATTACTGCCATACATTCTTTTTATGTTTTCTAAACTAATTTTTTCTGTTTGATTTGTATAATTCATACCCGAAATCGCTTTTGAAAATTTTCCATCGCCTTGTCTATAAAAATAAATCAACAATTTTTTCCACTTTTCTGGTATTTCATTTCCTTCTAAATATGCTTCAAAAATCCCAAGAGCCTCTCCAAAAGTGGCTTTTTCATTTGTGCAAGTATATTCTTTTGTAATCACATCACTTTTTCCAGTGATATTAGGAAAAATTCGTTTTATTTTTTTTATCATAATCGATGGTCTCATTGATTTTCCTTCTTTATCAGAAGAAACATAACTTAAAAACAATTTTTCTTCTGGAATTGTTAGCGTTCGATAAATATGAAATTGATTTTCATAAACTGCATCCAAGGATGTTTTAGCAAGCTCAATTCCTTGATGCTCTAGCAAAATTCTATCTTGGTCATTCAAATATCCTTCTTGACGATTATTTTTAGGAAAAATTCCATCATTCATGCCAAGCACAAATAAAACTTTAATTTTATGGCTTCTAGTTCGGTCAATATCCCCTAAAATAACTTGGTCTTGTGTTACAGGAATTTTACCAAGCTCAGAGTTTCCAATTGCCACCATTAACAATTCTTTGTACTCTTCAAATGTTACTTTCTTTTCACCAAACAAAGCCATCATTTCTTCTAAAATACCAATTAAAATTTGATAGCTTGTGTTATATTCATTTGAAATTTCAAGACAATTGCTTTGTTTGATTTTTTTGTCCAAATTAGCAATCACTTTGTTTGTTACCAAAAATGCATAAATGTTTTGGGTCAATTCCTTTAATGTTTTATTTTGCTCAAAACTTTGCTTAAAATCCAGCAATGGAACTACAATTTGTTTCCTAAGATTTTCTAATTTTTCTTGCTTTTCATTTAGTGGCTCATAATTAAATTCCTTTTTATACCATTTTGTACCACGAATTCCCCATTTTTTACAATAATTTTCCAAATAACAAATATCTTGATAGGGAATTTCTAATAAATCCAATTTCAAATATTGAAAAACAGCCTCATATGACCAATGATTCGCAAAAATATCTAGCAAACTCAAAATAAATTGAATCAAAACATTTTGTTTTAAATCTTTTTTTTCGTCGATAAAAATCGGAATTTCATATTTTTGAAAAATTGCTTTTACCTCTTCTGAATAATTTTCTACTTCATTTGCAATCATTCCAATTTCTCGATATTGATATCCTTGAAACTTCACTAAATCATAGATTTTTTTAGCAATTTGTTCTACTTCTGAATAGGGATGATTAGCCAAAAATAACTCAATATTTTTGGTTTTTTCTTCTTGTTTTGTTGTTTGTCCATCCAAATTTTCTGCCAAATACACCAATTCTTGATTTTTAAATCGATGATTTTCGTCAAGTTTCACCAAATTCGTTTCACAATTTTGCTTTTTCGCAATTTCCAATATTTTTTTGGCAAATTTACGGTTAAAATAAAAAATATCGCTTTGTTTCGACTTTTTCGTATCTAACTCATTTAAGCAAATAGCAATTGTCATTTCTTCACACACTTGAATTAATTCTTCAAAAATGGCATATTCTTGAGGTGTAAACCCAAAAAATTCATCCATATAAATACTAGCATTTTCAAACATTTTCGACTTTTTTATGTGATTTTTTAAGTCCGCTAATTCGTCATTTTCATCCATCAAATGCGTTTTCAAACATTGCTGATATTTTTCATACAAAAAATGAATATCTTTAATTTTCAAATTGGTATAAGTATCTTCCAACTCAATATTTTCCAAGGCTTGGACAGAAATATTATGTTTTTTTAATTCTGTAATCATGTTATCCACAATTTCAACATTTTTTTCCGATTTTCCCAAAAAGTTCAAATCTTTTTTATGAGTTGTTAGTAAATCATACAGAATCATCGATTTACCAACTTTCGACAAATGTTTGGCTTGATTGCCAATTTCATCTGCAATTCGACAAGCCATTCTGCTTAATGTCAAAACCTCCACATTCAGCATGGCTTTTCTTCCTGTAATCTCAAAAAACTTTTTCTCACTTGTCAAATTGCTTTGTTCTGGCACAATGATATAAATATGCTGAAATTTCTCTATTTTAGTATTGATATCACGATATAAAAATTCACTTTTTCCAGTGCCACTTTTGCCATAAATTAAATTTAACTTTGTTTGCTGATTTGACATAATTTCCTCTTTTACTTAATAATTTTCTAGATTTAAACTTGGATATTTAAAATTAGCATTTCCTACAATTTCCCCATTTTCGACATGATTTGCGAAAAATTCCTTAGAACCTTTTAAATAATATTTATATTTCACATTTTTGCTCACATAACCATTTCCAATGATAACAGGGTCATCCCAAGTAACATCCATTGCATACCATTTTCCATTTAAACGCACATAATTCCATGCATGGCTTTCGTTTTCGCCTGCACTATTTACCGCAGTCCCACAAGCAATCAAACATGGTACACCCAATTCATCCATCATCGCTTTAAAACTACGCGCATAGCCTTCACAAACAGTTATATGATTGATCAAAGCCCCATAAATATTATAAATATTCTCTTTTGAAATTGTACTATCATATTCTAAATTATCCACTAAATAATCATGGACTCCTTTTATCTGATTTTCCAAACTTCCATTTAAGGTTGCTTTGATTTTTTGTTTTTCATTTTCAACTTCTCGAATCGCCCTATTTACCTCAGCTTCAGAAGCAAATGAATCATTCAAATAACTTTGCCCTTGACTTGCTCCAATTTCCACTTCATAAGTTGTAACCCAAAGTTTAGTAGAGATTTTCGTTAACAAATAAACTTTGGAAATATCAATATAAAACAATTCTGGATTGTCAAAATTTAAAGCATTAATCGCTAACTGAAAAGAATTATTTAAGGTTTCTTCTCCAGTTTCCTTATGCAATAAATCATCAAATGTTGTACCAAATTGCACATTATAGGTGCCAGTTTTCATCTTTTCCAAATTTTTTTCTAATTCTTCATAAATAATTTTTGCATATTCATCCAATTGATTATAATACGAAAAATGAGTATTTTTGTAATCTTTTTCAATTTCAGAAGATGCAAAATCATTCATTTGTGGAGCAACAAATTTTGTATTGCTTGGTTCTTGCTTATTTTCAATCTGTATTTTGATTTTTTTGTCAGTATCTGGCTCATCGATTTGCTCAATCACAATTTTTTTAGAATGATTAGAAATCCATTTTGCCACACTATATTCTTCTGGCACATCAATTAAATCCAGTACATCCAAACAAGCATAAATTGTAAATGCAAAGATTCCAAATATTAAAATATAAGTAATTAAATGAAAAAAGCCATTTTCCTTTTTTGGATTCATAGGTTTCATTTTCCTTTCTTTAAGCTGTTTCACGTTTCCAATAAAACAAGTATTGCTGCGCGATTCCAGCCATTCCTAAAAATTTTTCTTTTGCTAATTTATCCAACATCTTTTTACTCACTTTTTCTTCTTTTTCGTGATGAATATACAGTTCATTCATCACCCTTCTTACCCATACATCTATCGGAAAAACTTCCCACTTTTGCAAAGAAAATAACAAAATACAATCTGCTACTTTTGGTCCAACACCATCTAATTTCAAAAGTTCTGCTCGTATTGTTTCCAAATCTTGTAAGTATTCCACATTTTCTAAATCAAACTGCTTTTCCAAAATCATTTTGGTTGTATGATACACTCTTTTATCTCGAAATCCCAATCCTAATTCTCGCAAATCCTCTATACTCGCTTTTCCTAGCTGTTCTGGGGTTGGAAAAAGAAAATAAGTATTTTTTTCCCATTCAACTTTAGTTCCATATTCTTTAGAAATTCGCTCAATAATTTTTTTAATTCTCGGAATATTATTATTAGCAGAAATAATAAAAGAAATAATGCATTCCCAAAAATCTTGTTTCAAAATCCTAATACCACTACCAAATTGTATGCTAATTTTCATAAAATCATCGATTTGAGCTAATTTTTTCTTAATTTGAAGATAGTCCCTATCTAAATCAAAATAATCGGTTACAATCTGTTTTAAATCGCCCTCACAAATTCCTTCAAAAATTATTTTCTCTTCCTGCTTTTTAACACGAATAACACCTTGTTTTATCACACCAACATATGAACCGGTCTCCTTCTTCTTGCCAGCGAAAACATTGTCCACATTCAAATATTTGTTTTGGGTCAAAAGAATCTAATTTCTTTTGTAAAATATATTCTTGTTTTAACATTTTATTATTCCTCTTTTTCTATTATATAAATTAATTGCAAAAAAGTCAATTACACACAAACAAATTTTTCAAAATAACAAAAGCAAACCTTCAAGATTTGCTTTTTTCTTTTTTAATATAAATAATTTTCTGGATTTAATGTGTTGCCATTTTGTCGAATTTCTAAATGCAAATGTGGGCCTGTTGAATTTCCAGTAGAACCAACAGCTGATATAACAGTATCGGCCTCTACTTTTTGCCCAACTTGACAATATATTTTGCTACAATGAGCATAATACGATTCAATTCCATTCCCATGATTGATTATCACCAAATTACCATACGAACCTTTGTAATCGGCATAAGTTACAGTTCCTGGCGCAATTGGTATGACTGGTGTTCCAGCAGAAGTAGCAATATCTAATCCTGTGTGACTACTTGAACGAATCGAACTTCTACTTCCATATCTTGATGTAATACTTCCACTTACTGGTCTTGATAAACTCATTCCTGCAATAGTTCCTACATTTTTAACAGTTTTATTAGAAATTACTTTCTTTTTGGCTTCCTCTTCTTCTGCTTTACGTTTTTGTTCTTGTAACGTATTATATTGCGTAATTTTAGCAACTTTAATTGTATTTAATTGATTGGAAGCTTCTTGTGTTGTTTGAACATTCAAATCTGTCGTATATTGCTCCACAATGCCAACATTTAATCCGATTGCTTCAGCATTAATATCCGCTTTCATAGTTTCAACAATATTTTTTGCTTCTTCTTCACTTGCAACAATCGCTTGATTTGCGCCATCTACTGTCACTGCATAGGTTTTATAAGTAGTAAGAATCGTTTTTTGCATCGCCAATAAAACCTCTTCTTCTTGTGTTTGTTTTCCCCTATTGATTAATTTTAATTGATATTCTGGTATTACTGTTTGCTCTTTAAAGGCAACATTTCCAGCAGTATCTTCTAAATCACTTTTTATTTTTAATTCTATTTTTTCTTGATTGGTTACATAACCTAAACATTCATTGCCTAATGTTACTTCATAAGCTGGTTTATATTTGATAAGTATCATTGTTCCTATGATACAAAAACCAACACTCATTATTTTTAGGGCTTTTGTAGTTTCTTTTGTGTAATATTTCACCCAATTTAATAAAATAAACATTCACTTCCTTTTTCATTTTCATTTTGTCACTCTATGATTATAGCATATTTTGAGTCATTTTTCAATTTGCCTTTCTTGACATAAAACTATTTTTTGCATTTTTTTGCAAAATTATACATTGTGAGCATCGCATTTTTTTACCATCTCTTTCCATAACTCATTTTTACTCTGTTTTTCTCCATTTTTCTTATATGTTGATTTTTTTGCTTGAGATTTACCTTAATTTCATAGATAACAATTTACTAATTCCTTTTTCTTCCATTGTAATTCCATAAACGGTGTTGGCAACTTCCATGGTTCCTTTTCTGTGTGTAATTACTAAAAATTGCGTATCTTGGCAGAATTTTTTTAAATACTGCGCAAAACGAAATACATTCACATCATCTAAAGCTGCTTCAATTTCATCTAATACGCAAAATGGAGCTGGATTTATTTTCAAAATTGCGAACAATAACGCAATTGCTGTAAATGCCCTTTCTCCGCCAGATAACAAATTCATATTTTGAAGTTTTTTTCCAGGTGGCTGTACTTGAATTTCAATTCCGCATTCTAACACATTTACTTCATCTGCCAAAATTAATTCTGCTTTTCCTCCACCAAATAATTCTTTAAATACTTCGCCAAAATTTTGATTGATTTTTTCAAATTGTTCTGTAAATTGTTTTTTCATGGTATCTGTCATATCTTGAATTACTTTTTTTAATTTTGCCATTGCTTCTTCTAAATCATATCTTTGCTCACTTAAAAAATCATATCTTTCCTTTATTTCTTGGTATCTTTGAATCGAATCCAAATCCACACTTCCCAACTCTCGAATTTGGCTTCTTAGGTGACTAACTTGCCTTTGAACTTCATTTGGATTTTCAATTGTTGGAACTTCACCTGCATGATTTGGTGTTAATTCATATTCTTCCCACATTTTGTTAATCATCTGATTTTGCTCTAAATCTATTTTTGATTTTTTGATTTCTAATTTTGAAATTTGATTTTTTACATCTTCTATTTTCTCATTTTGCTCTTTGATTTGTTCTTCTAATTTGTCTAATTTCTCATTTTTCAAAATTCTTTCTTTTTTTAAATTTTCTACTTTTTCTGAACTATTTTTCACTTCTTTTTCAAAATCTTGAATGGACTTTTGTAAGTTTTCTATTTTTTGTTGCAATTGTTCATTTTCTGAAAGTAATTGATTCATCAATTGATTTTTCGTTTGAATAGATTGTTCATGATTTTGTTTTTCTTGTTCAATTCTTTCCATAATTTCATTCATAGAGGCTTCACCCTCATCAAATGATGATACCGAAATTTTTAAATTAGTTATTGAAAAATTCAAGTCATCCATTTCGGTTTGATTTTCTTTATTTTTACTTGTAAATTCATTGATTACTTCATTTAATTTCTGGTTTTCCTCTTCTATTTTATTCATTTGGATTTCAAATTGTTCCTGTTTTGCTAAATTTTCTTGTTTTTCTTGTTTGATTTTCTCTAAATCTTCTCTTAACTTGGCAAGTTTAGTATCAAATTTCAAAACTTCAAGTTCTATCTGTTCTATTTTCTGTTTTTCAGTAGCATAAAATATTTCTGTTTCTTGAAATTTAGTTTGTTTTTCTTCAAATAAATCCAAAACATCTTGAATTTGCATTTGATAATTTTCTTTTTGGGTCTGAATTTGCCTAATTTTTTGGTCCAGAATTTTCAATTCTTGTTGCAACTTGTGAATTTCTCTTTCTCTTCCTAAAATGCTGACTGTTTTTTGCAAAATAGAACCTCCAGAAATCATACCAGAAGGATTAATGATATCACCTGTTACAGTCACAATCTTAAAACCATACTGATTTTTTTTAGCTAAGGCAATAGCAGAATCCATATCTTCTACAACAACCGTTCTACCTAATAAATTTAAAATAATTCCTTCATATTTTGAATCCAGTTTTACTAAATCTGAAGCAATGGCGATAAATCCTGTGATTCCTTTCAAATTAATTTGCCTTAATTTTTGCCCTTTTACAGAAGAAATTGGCAAAAAAGAAGCTCTTCCAATTTTGTTTTCTTTTAAATAATTGACCAATTTTTTGGCTTCTTGTTCTGTGTCTGTGACAATGTTTTGCAAACTCGCACCAAGCGCAATTTCAATAGCTGTTTGATATTTTTCATCTACTGAAATTAAATTAGCAAGCACACCATGAACTCCTTTTTTTAGATTTTCATTTCGCTCAATTGAATTCATCAATGTTTTGACACTTTTGCTATATCCTTCTTTTTCCTTTTCCGTTTCCACTAAAAATTTGTATTTAGCTTCTTTGATTCGATATTCTGATTGATAGGCATTAATTTTGGTGTCAAATTCTTTTAGTTTTTCCATGTTTTCGTGTTTGGCAAGTTGCATATTTTCTAATGTTTTGCTTAAATCATTTTTCCTTTTCTCTATTTCATAAAAGGCTTTGGCCAAATCCTCTTTTTTCGAACGCGAACCATCCAAATCTGAAATGGTATTTTGAATCTGATTTTTCAAACTATTTTCTTGTTTGATTATATTTTCAAAATTCGCTTTGTAAGCTGTTTTTTCATTCAAAATTTCATATTTTTGGTCAATGTTTTCTTGTAAGAGCTTCTTTTTTTCTTCCATCTCAAGAGCCTGTTTAGAAAGAGTTCTACTAAGCTTTTCTAATTGTTCTTCTTTTTGCTTTAATTCTATTTCATATTTTTCTTTATGTAGAAGCATGTCATTTTTTCGCTCTAATTTCTGTGTTTTTTCCTCTTCTAATTCTACTTTTCTTTTTTCGAGTTGTTGTATATCTGCTTGAAATCTTTGATGATTTTCTAAATTATTAGAAATTCTCTCTTTGCTAATACCAATTTCACTATTGATTTGCTCTTTTTTGTGAGAAATCTCAAATCCAATATTTTGAATCCTTTCAATTTCTTCAATTAATTGATCCATTGCCTCTTTGACAGAATCTTTCTCAAACTCAATTTGATTTGCTTTTTCCTCTTCTCTTATTTTTTGTGTTTCAAAAATATCAATATTTTCATCAATTTCTCTTATTTTTTTCTTAAATTCTTCAATATGATACAAAAACAAACCAATTTCAATGCTTTTTAGTTCATCACGTAAATTTAAAAATTTCTTTGCTTTTTCTGATTGCCTTTTTAATGGATCAATACTTGCTTCAATTTCAGAAATGATGTCATTTACGCGAAGCAAATTTAATTTCGTATTTTCCAACTTTTTCTCAGATTCAATTTTTCTAGTTCTATATTTTACAATCCCAGCTGCTTCTTCAAAAATATGTCTTCTATCTTCTGATTTATTGCTTAAAATTTCATCAATTTTTCCCTGCCCAATAATGGAATAGCCATCTTTTCCAATTCCAGTATCCATAAACAGTTCCTGCACATCTTTTAGGCGACACGCCGTTTTATTGATAAAATAGCCAGATTCACCACTTCGATAAATTCTTCTAGTCACCTTTACTTCCCCGTATTCAATTGGCAATTTTCCATCTGCATTGTCAAAAATAAGCGAGCCTTCTGCAAATCCTAACGATTTTCTGTTTTGCGTTCCTGCAAAAATTATATCTCCTGATTTCGAACCACGTAAAGATTTCATACTTTGCTCTCCTAAAATCCAGCGGATACAATCTGAAATATTGCTTTTGCCTGAACCATTTGGACCAATTACTGTTGTAATTCCTGGCATAAAATCCAATACTGTTTTGTCAGCAAATGACTTAAATCCATACATTTCTAAGTTTTTCAAATACATTTGTTTTTCCTCTTTTTATAAATTTGCTAGTTTATCATATCTCAAATTCGCAAAATTAGCAAGTGTTTTTATTGATTTACTTCCGACTTTATCAAGCTACAAAAAAATCCCTTGTACAAAATAAGGCTTTGATTATAAAATTATAAATTATTTTGCATAATACTCTGATAATGTTAAAAAGTGCCAACACAATTTTCGTGTTGACACTTTTCTTTTTCTCAATTTGCTGCTTTGGCTTTTCTTTCATAATAGAACATAGCAACTATTCTTATTATACTAACAAGAATATAAGAAATCAACCATATTCTTATTAAATCAATAGCAATTTCATTGCTATTTAGGTTGAATTCATTATAGTAAGATCGACATAATATCCGAGCAATCGGCTCTAGACAAATTGCCTGTAACATTGTCTTCAGTCCTCCTATAATGATGAATGCAGGAATCATGCCTAACCCTGGTATACAGGATATTACACAAATTATGTTCCAAAACATAATGTCCGAAAACGTTTCTACAAACTCCTCAATTATTTTTTTAATCATATTTGTCTCCTTTCTTGCCACCAGAGTGGCGCTTGCTTATAATTGGTTTATATTAACATATTAACATAATTTTGTCAAGTATTTTGTCAAGTATTTTGCCTATTTATTCACTTTTCACATACTAGATAACCATCATTTACATGTTTTGTATGAATCAAACAAAAATTAATATTCTATCATTATGATTTGATTCAAATTTATAGAATGTTTCAAATTTATGATGCGGATTTTACAAAAAAGTTTTAAGCATAAAATTTTCAAAAAGCTTTATATTATATTTTTATATAACAAAATAGCCACTATTTAAAAGTGGCTAGCCTGTCTTTATATTATTCTGCTGATTCTACTGTTTCAGCATCTGGAGAATCATAAGCCTCCAAAATAGCTTTTTGAACTTTTTCTCTCGTTTCAGCATTGATTGGATGAGCTATATCTTTAAATTCTCCGTTTGGAGTTTTTCTACTTGGCATAGCTATAAATAATCCATTTGCACTTTCGATAACTTTGATATCATGAATTACGAATTCATTATCGA
>CAOKQM010000021.1 GCA_948470875.1 uncultured Clostridium sp. | reverse complement strand
TTATTTGCATTCAATTCATAAAAATCAACTAACTCTTGCGCTTTTCCTGATTTTCCAAAAACATCATTCATTCCAACACGAATTAATTTAGCTGGATATTCCTCTGTTAAAACTTCTGAAATTGCAGTTCCTAAGCCACCAATTATATTATGTTCTTCCAAAGAAATCAACATTTTCGTTTCTTTGGCACATCGGATAACAGCTTGTTTATCCAATGGCTTTATAGTATGCATATCAACAACTCGAATATATTTGCCTTGTTTTTCTAATTCCTCTTTTGCTTTCAATGCTTCATAAACCATAACACCTGTCGCAAAAACAGTTGCATCTGTTCCTTCTCCATGAATCACCGCTTTTCCAAATTCAAAATTTTCTTGTTCATAAATAATTGGAGTTGCCAAACGGCTCAAACGTAAATATACTGGTCCATTTATTTTCAAAGCCTCTCGAACAGCCCATCTAGTTTGTTTATCATCAGACGGAGAAATCACTTTCATATTTGGTAACCCTCTCATTAGTCCAATATCTTCTAACATTTGATGTGTTGCACCATCTTCCCCAACTGTAATACCACTATGTGTTCCCACAATTTTTACATTTAAATTAGGATAACAAACACTATTTCTGATTTGATCATAACATCTTCCTGTTGCAAACATAGCAAAAGTTGCAGCAATTGGAATTTTTCCACAAGTTGCCAAACCACTTGCTGTAGAAATCATATCTTGCTCAGCAATTCCCATATCAAAAAAACGAGTGGGAAATTCTTTTGCAAAAAGACAAGTTTTGGTAGCAGCAGCCAAATCGGCATCTAAAACCACTATATTTTCATTTTCTTTTCCTAATTCTGCTAAGCTTTCTCCGAAAACTCTGTCTTGTTGCTATTTTTTTTTCTTCCTTCATACGTTCTATTCCTTTCCAAAAATCTCTTCTAATTCTTTCACAGCCATTTCAAATTCTTCTTTTTTGGGAGCTTTTCCATGCCATCCGAACTTGATCTTCCATAAAAGAAATTCCCTTTCCTTTGATGGTTTTGGCAATTATCACTGTTGGTCTATCTTTGGCATTTTTGGCTTTGTCAAATGCTTCTAAAATTTCATCTATATCATTTCCATTAATGTTCAATACATGAAAACCAAAACTTTTAAACTTTTCATCGATTGGTGTAACATTCATAACCTCTGTTACTTTTCCATCAATTTGTAAATTATTATAATCCACAATGACACATAAATTATCCAATTTGTAATGACTTGCACTCATTGCTGCTTCCCAGATTTGACCTTCTTCAATCTCTCCATCGCCCAAAATAGCATATACACGATAATCCTTATGATCCAATTTGGCAGCTAATGCCATTCCATTAGCTGCTGACAATCCTTGTCCTAGTGAGCCTGTACTCATATCCACACCAGGAATTTTATTCATGTCTGGATGCCCTTGCAACATACTATTTATGTTTCTAAAACCTAACAATTCTTCTTTTGGAAAAAAGCCTTTTTCCGCCAAAACGGCATATAATGCACTTGAAGCATGTCCCTTTGATAAAACAAGTCTATCTCGATTTTCATCTTTTGGATTTTTTGAATCCACATTCATTTCTGAAAAATAAAGACAAGTTAATAAATCAGCACAAGACAACGCGCCTCCTGGATGTCCTGACTGTGCCGTATAAATCATCTCAACAATATTTTTTCTAACATTCCATGCTTTTGTTTTTAAATTTTCCATATCATTTCCTTTCTTTTTTATATGATAAAGAATAATGCTGCAAAATAAGCCCAACCAGGAACACTCTTTACTTTTATCATAAGCCATTCCCAAAAACTAAATCCTGTTTTTTGGATATGATTCCAAGTAAATAAATCGGTTAATTTCGTTCCAAAAATAGTTACATTACTCAAATCAATTCCTAACCCAAACACATTACTTAAATCAATTTCCCAGCCTAAAATATTTATTTTATTCGTTTTATCTGGCATATTCTGAACAATGTCTACAGAAAATCTTTTCACATGATTGGCTTTAAATTTGATATTAAATTCTTTTACATCTTCTTTTTGCATTCCTAAAATTTCGACATATTCTGTTCCTGCTAATAAATTTTGTTGATTGTATAATTCTATTTTTAAATAACATTTTTCTACAGAATTACCTGTTGTATTAATTAATTTAAAATTGATATAACCATTTACATTACAAGATTTTGCTGACATATCGGTTAGGGTAAATGGACTAGTTGCGTTTTCGTAATTTCCATTAAATTCCCCAGAAATACTAGAATACATTGCCATTAATAATCCATTTTCTAAAAAAACAGATAGAATAAAAAATCCAATGATTAATAAAGCATATATCAGAAAGGTTTTCATTCTTTCCATATCACTACCATTCCTTCCTAAAAAGCAATATTTTAATATGAAATTTTCCATTTTATCCCATATTCTATTTTTATTATACACGAAAAATGCTATTTTGTAAATAGTTTTTGTTTTAGAAAATAGAATCTACATTACGCAAAAAAATAATTCCTTCTATCATATCCATAATTGAATAAATGAAAACTGCTATTCCTATTGCTATTCCTATTGTCTCAGCTTTTACTAAAACATATGCACCACAAATTAAAATTAAAATGGCAATCACAAGGGCATATCTCCATTCTTGAATTCCCAAATTTTTTAATTTAGAAACTAGTCCTAATCGCATAAGTCCACTATACAAAATCCATATTCCAATCATGATACGAAAAATTGTAGCAATTGTACTACTGTAAAAAATGGTAATCAATCCTATGATAATAGCTAAAATTCCGTAAATCATCTCATAATTATAAAAATCGTAAGTTCCTTTTGCCACAAAATAATTGATTAATTTTACTGCTCCAAATACAATAAATACAGCGCCTAATGCATACGCAATTAGTCTCATGGTTACCATTGGGTTTCCTATAATAATAAGCCCAATAATGGCTGTTACCAGTGATGTGATAATAGATGTCCAACCTGTTTTTTTCAAAAATTCCTCCATTTTAATTCCTCCTTTATTTTAATAAAAATTGATAATCCTTTTGCCATATAATTTCATTTGCTAATTCATGAGCATTATATACCAAAAAAATTTTTTATTCAATGTTTTTTTCAAATTTAAGAATTAAAAATATCATCCACATTAGAAAACAAAAAAGCTCCTTCTTTTATCAGATTATTCGTACCAATTGAATTTTGAGAAAGAATACTGCCGTGGTACCGCAAAAACATCTCTTCCCTGCTCTAATGCCCAATCCACTGTGATTAAACTACCACTTCTTTTTTTAGCTTCTACCACAATCACTTTATCTGAAATTCCACTAATGATTCGATTTCTTGCTGGAAAATGCTTTGCTTCTGGTTTTGATCCAATTCCATATTCAGAAATAATGGCACCACCTTTTTCTAAAATTCTTTCAAATATTCGTTTATTTTGATAAGGATACACCTCTTCATCTGCAAGTCCACATCCTAACACAGCAACTGTTTTTCCAATTTCTGAATCCAAAGCACCCAAATGTGCATATTTATCAATTCCAATGGCTAAACCACTTACAATATGAATATTGCGATTGGCTAAAGATTTGGCTATCATTCTAGCTAACGTTTTACCTGTAGTAGTTGCCATTCTACAGCCAACAATTGCAACACTATCTTCGTCTAAAATTGCTTCATTTCCTCTTATATACAAAAAAGCTGGTTTATCTGAAATATGTTGTAATTTGTGTGGATATTTTTCATTTTTGCAAGAAATAAGCTGAACTTTTTTGGCTTGCATATAATCCCTCACTCTCTTAGCTTCTTCTAAACTTCTATTTTGCAAAATCTTGACAATCACCTTTTCCTCTATATTCTGTCTTACCAAATCTTCAAAATTCAATTCATAAATTTGTTTTGCAGAATATTTTTTGAATAACTGCAATTTACTTATATTTTTTATATCCAAATTTGAAAACCATATTTCATATATTTCTTCCATATTTTTTTCCTCCTTTATTAAATTTTCTCTTAAACTTATATCAAAAATTTTATTTTGCTATAAAAAAAGAGATATTAAAAAATATCCCCCAACTTATTTTTATTTCATTTTTGCTGCTTTTACAACATTAGTAAGCAACATCGCAATTGTCATTGGTCCAACTCCACCTGGAACTGGTGTTATAAAGCTAGCTTTTGGATTAACTGACTCGAAATCAACATCCCCCACTATGTTTCCATTTTCTAATCGATTAATCCCCACATCAATCACAACTGCACCTTTTTTTATCATATTACTTGTTACAAAATGCGGTTTTCCAATTGCAGATATTACAATATCCGCATTTGCAACAATATATTGTATATTTTTTGTTTTTGAATGACACACAGTAATGGTAGCATTTTTGGCTAACAAGCATTGTACCATTGGTTTTCCGACAATATTACTTCTACCTAAAATAACAGCATTTTTGCCTTCTATCTCAATTTCATAGGCTTCTAACAATTTCATAATTCCAAATGGTGTACATGAAATAAAGCAATCCTCTCCAATTACAAGATTTCCAACATTCATAGGATGAAATCCATCCACATCTTTTTTTGGCAAAATCGCTCGAAATGCTTTGTTAATGTCAATTTGTTTTGGAACTGGACTTTGTAGTAAAATTCCATGAACCTCAGAATCTTCATTTAATTGTGTAATTAACTCCAATAATTCATTTTCTGAAGTCGTTTCCTTTAGCAAAAATTCCTCAAATTCAATTCCCACTTTCTTACACGCAAATGATTTATTTTTCACATATACCTCAGAACTGCTATTATCACCAACCATAATAACTGCTAATTTAGGATTGATTCCTTGTTTTTTTAATTCTTCTACCTCTTGTTTCAACTGCTCTCTAATTTTTTTAGCCAATCCTTTTCCATCCAATATTTGTGCCATTTTCTACTCCTTTCTTTGCTTCTTCTAAAATCGAAAAAAAGTCAACCCTAAAATTAAAATTCCAAATACAATTCTATAAATCGCAAATCCTTTGAAGCTACCTTTTTTCAAATAATTTAACAAAAATTTAATCACAATCATACCAACAATAAAACTGGTTAAAACACCAATCACAAACGCTAAATCTAATACAAAAGCATCCAAACTTACTATAACAGCTGCCAAAATAATCGGTGTTGACAATAAAAATGAATATTTAGCAGCACTTTCTCTATCAATTCCTAGAGCTCTTGCAACTGTCATTGTAATTCCTGAACGCGATACGCCAGGAAAAGCCGCTGCAATTGCCTGTGAAATACCAACTAAAACAGCTTGCAGAAGTGTCATATTTTCATAATTCGTATTTGCTGATGCTTTTTTGTCGACTATATACAAAACAATTCCCATAACAATTAGTGCAATTGCAATTGGAATCATACTTCCACCAAACACGCAATCAGATAATTTATCTAGCACCAAACTTAAAATTCCAGCTGGAATAGTTGCCAAAACCAAATACCAGAACATTTTTCCTTCTAGTGATTTTTCCTTTTTTACAACTTGTTTAAACCCACCTTTTAATAAACCAATCCAGTCTTTGACGAAAAACAAAGAAATTGCTAATAATGTTCCAAAATGCAAAGCAATATCAAATGATTCCGGAATCTGGCTCCATTTAAAAATCCATGGAAATACTGCTAAATGCGCAGAACTTGAAATTGGTAATAATTCTGTTAATCCTTGAACAACTCCTAAAATAATGGCTTGAAATATTGTCATTTTTTCTTTTCCTTTCTTCTGTTCTAATTTTGCTATTTTCTATTTTTCTAAAATATGATACAAAACTTGTTTGATATATTCTGCTGCACTAACTGGAGCTACTTTTCCCGGCAAACCCAAAGCCCAAATTGTTTTTATATTTTGCGCTTTAGCATATGCAAAATCAACGCCTCCCGGTTTAGAAGCTAAATCAATTACCAAAACATCTTTTTTTAACAAATTTAATCTTTCTTCCTTTAATATTAAAACTGGAATATTATTAAAAATAATATCAAACTTAGGCAAGTTTTTATCTAATTCATCTAACAAAATAGGGGTATAACCATATGCTTTAATATAAGCTAAATCTTCTTTTTTTCTTGCTTCACAATAAACTTCAGCACCAATTCCTTGTAACATTTTAGCCAAAATTTTTCCAATTCTTCCGAATCCCATAACTAAAATTTTGCTTCCTAACAAGGTTTTTGGATATTCTTCCATTGCAATTTGAATGGCTCCTTCTGCTGTTGCAATTGCATTTAAAATAGCGTACTCTTCTATTTCTAATACATCATAGGCTTCAATAGATTTTCGGTTTTTGATTTTTTCTTCTATTTGACCAGCAATGAATTTTTTATTTTCAAGCAAATCGAAAAAATCTTCTAATCTTATATTTGACTTAGCATAAGGCGCTACAACATGTTCTCCATCTCTTGACAATGGAATTGAACTTAATATAACTTTTGTTTTTTGTGCTATCTGCTTTAACGTATTACTTTGTTTAATATTTGCAAATTCTGCTAATTCTTCTGCTTTTTCCAAGCCATATGTGTATACCAAAAAATCATCTTTTGCTAACATTTGAGCAAGTTTTACAATTCTTAAATCTCCACCAACAATTGAAATTTCCTTTTCCAAACTATCATTTCCTTTCCTATTTTCTCTTTTTATCTATATGAAAGAAAACTGCATTTATGCTAATTTGCGCCTCGTTCCTTTTGCTCTTTTTCCATTTGTTTTTGTAATCTTTGTTCTTCAAATATTTTATCAACTTTTTTTTCAATTTTTTGTTTTTCTGTAATTTCACTCATATCTCTTACCAAAATATCGGTAGATTCTAAATATTCTCTGGCTTTTTTTTCAATTTTCAAAATATGCCCTTTTTCGTCAATTTTTGGTTCATCTGAAATCTCATTTTCCATTTTCACAGAAACGGTTATATGTTCTTTTATGCCAGCAAAAACCTTTTCTTGATTTGCCATCTCTAACAAATTCGCATCCATTTCAATGGACTTGTTTAAGAAATTGATTGCCATTGCCTTGTCCCCTTTTAAGATATAAATTTTAGCCAATTGGTAATAAGCTTTTGCTTCTAAATCTCCATATAAGCTATTGACAAAATATTTTTCTGCAATTTCTAAATCTCCTTGAATTAAAGCAATTTGTCCCAAATTATAGTGTGCTCCATAAGCTCTATGATTGATTTGTGCCGCTTTTTCATACACTTCTTTAGCCATTTGAAATTCACTCAAACAAGTATATACAATGCCCAAATTATAATATAAATCAAAATCAGTCGGTCTAAATTTCAATGCTTCTTGATACACTCTTTCTGCTTCTTTGAATCTTTCTTGTTCACATAATAATTCGCCTAATAAAATCGAGCCTTCATACGAATCTGGTTTATTTTTCATTAAATTTTCTAACATTTGAATCGCTTCATTTTTTTGTCCTAATTCATTTAACAAATCCGCAATTTTGAAATAAGATTTATCATCATTTCTTCTAATATCCACCAATTTTACATACTCATCAATTGCTTTTCTCATCCCGCCTTCTTTTTCATAAATCTGAGCTAACAATTTATGTCCAATATAACTTTCTGGATATTTGGTAACCAATTTAATCAAAATACTTTTAGCTGCTTTATAATCTGCTATTATCATTAAACTTTTGGCTAAAGCAGAACTTACGAGTTCAGAAAAATTCAAACCTTTCCATTCCATTAAAATGACTAAACAAGGCATGAAAATAGCAAATAAATAACGTAAAACCTTAAAAAAAGTATTGGCTTCCATTCCTATTTTTATTTCAATAAAACTAATGGTTATCCCAATTGCTTCCAAAATGGAAATTACAATATAATTCGTATCATTTTTTCGAACCATTTTAAAAAATATTAGGATAAATAAAGAGAAAGCTAGCAAGTTGAAAAACACTTTCTCAAGCAATTTATATTCCCCCTTTTTCCCTCAAGCAATTTATGAAACGGATTATATCACAAAAAAAAAAATTATACAATCTCTTTTTTAATTTTTTTATATCGTGTTTAGCAAAGCCCTTTCTTCAAAGAACAAAATGAACTTTCTCAAATGTCAAAGATATTTCCTAATATATAAAAACAGGCTTAAATAACAAGCCTGCTTTATTTCCTAATTTAATTTTATAAATCCTGCCAAAGCTCCAAAGCGCATTTTCTGCCATCTTCATATGCCTCAAAAACATCTATTCTTTCTCCAAGCGTACCATATCTAGTAAGTGGATTCAATAGCAAATCTGCTTTGCTTTGCTGCACTATCGCGCGTCTATTCCACCAAAACTTGCATGAACTATTTTTCCGCCGAAAACTAAAGACCAAATTTTTATCTGCATTTTCATTCAAAGGCGGATTATATAAAAAACCACCATCTACCACAAAAGTATATTTTCCGCCCAATTTTGCAAATCTTGGCAAAAACAATCCTGGAAGTGCAGAAGAAAATGCTGCAACTTCTCCAGCAGTAAGTCTGCCAGAATTCTCTCTTGTTATAACACACGGAACATCTCGGCGTAACGGAGTGACTGAAACTATACACTCCATTGGCAAATCCTGATAAAGTATATTGCCAAGATATTCATTTACCTTTTTTTCGATTTTTTTATTCCCTAAAATAGGAATGCAAAAATCTTGTATATTGTCTGCTAAAAAGCTCCGAATTCCTTTTGGACTTTTCCCCGCTGCCAAACAAATCGCAATAACAGAACCTATACTGGCTCCTGAAAAAGAAATACAATGACATAATTGCTTTTCTTCCAGTAGCGAATATTGACCAAGCCCTATAACAGAGCAAAGTCCACCTCCAACAAATGCTGCATTGATTTTTTTCATGTTGTATCCTCCTTTTGGAAATTGCTAAACATTCTATAATAATAATAATAATATCATATCATATTTACATAAAATTGTCAATAGGAATGCTTTGTTGGCTTCCTATTTCACATCCTTTTTCTTTGATTTTATGTACTAAAATAAGAGCAAACGTTTGACATTTTATGTTGATTATGTTAAAATATAACTGATTCAAATTTACAACCTAAAAAATCTTATTTTGATTTTTAAAAAATTATCCACCAAAATTAAGGAGGAATAAAAATGAAAAAAACTAGGAAAAACGCAATTCCTGCGCAACAATTGTTGTCAAAAGAAGCAATCCATTTACCACCAAAAGAGCGGCTAAATTTATTGCTACATGCTAAACAATATCCCATAGCAAGCAAAAAGACCTCTGCCAAAGGACAACTAAAAGAAATGCTTGATTTTTACAATCTTTGCTGTTTTATGCTAGTTCAATATTATCCAAGTGAACAAGCAAAAAACAATTTTGTTTTTCTTCATTTTGTTACTTCAAAAAAAACCAATTCCTCCATTATGTCTGATGAATTGGCTAAATGCTTTCGGTTGCTAAACCGTTATGAAGAACTGGAAAACAAGATAAGTGCAATCCAAAGTCTGTTTTGGCAATATCAAGAAACCTTTCCAGATTTGTATGATTCTTACAATTTGGAAAACATAGCAACCGAAAAGATTTCAGATATCATCCACAATTCTTTGGAATTATTAAAGGATGATTCATCCTATGTAGAAAAATTGTTGCAGCGTTGGGAGTTGCTTTAAAGCCAAAAATATCCGTCAGAAATTGATTTTCTAACGGGTATTTTTTACCCTCGGTAGAGCAAATCAAATAGGAAGAAAAACTAAAAAAGAATGGAATTTAGAAAGATAGTAAAATGATATTAATAAAAAACTTTACCCTGTTAAAATTTCAACAAGGCAAAGTTCGAAAGGTTTACCTACCACGCGGACATCCACCCCAAAGGGGTTTTGTCCACCACGGAATATTCTGGTAGATTACAACATACCCACCATCCTCTTCGTTTGGGTTGGGCCGAGAATAGACTTCATCATATTTCCCATCATATTCTTTTTGTGCTTCTTTTGCTTCTTTAAAAGTTTTAAAAGGCCCTATCTGCATAATCTTATCTCCTTTCTTTTTTAGCACTTTGGCTTAATGTTATTATAACATTTTTATGTTAATATGACAAGCAGTTTGCAAAATTATGTAAAATATTATATAATTTTGTTAAGTATGAGTTTGGCAGAGATGAAAGAGCGGACAAAAAATACATGGATTTACTTGCATGACAGTATTGTCACTTCTTTTATTATTCCATTCTCCATAATTGATATTTACCAGTTATCTCATCAACATTTTTAGTATTGCCATAAATAATAGCACGTAAATATCCTAATTTATATTTTCTGATGTATAAGTATTTTCTAATTCTTTGTATGGTAATAATATAAATATAATGGTGTTACATAATAGGGTGAAAAATATTTAATGATTGTATTAACAGCCATAAGATATGGATAGCATGACAACCGTTACGAGCAAATTTTAGCACAGCAAAAACAAGCTGCACTAAAATTATTTCATGGTAACAATACTATGTCAGACTTTGCTCTTGCAAAGTGGACTATCTTACATTAATAGCAAAGGTATTATCAAATGTGTTTATGTCAAAATCATAAAACTAAATTTTTTAGATAAAATAAAAAGACTTAAACAGAAACCTCTGCAAGCCTTTATTTTTTTGGTGGCTTCAAGTGGAATCGAACCACTGACACGAGGATTTTCAGTCCTCTGCTCTACCAACTGAGCTATGAAGCCTTATATAAAAAATATCTAGTTTTTACTAGATATTTTGGCGACCTGGAACGGACTCGAACCGTCGACCTCCGCCGTGACAGGGCGGCATTCTAACCAACTGAACTACCAGGCCATAGTAAACATGCAATTCATATTGCAAATTTTACTGGTTTATGTATAAACATAATACATAAAAATGGTGGTCGCTATAGGGATCGAACCTATGACCTCCTGCTTGTAAGGCAGATGCTCTCCCAGCTGAGCTAAGCGACCGTTCCAACTGACAAATACTATTTTAATCGATTTTTCTCTTTTTGTCAATACTTTTTTTAAAATTTTTTCAAAAAAATAAAATTTCTTGAAACAATTGAAAATACTGTGGTTTACAACTTCACTTTTTAATTTATAAAAAATTTTTTAATTTTAAGATTTGAATTTCACTAAAAAATATAAAATCAATAAAAAAATCAATAAAAAGTCTTGACAACAACTACACTAATATAGTAAAATAAATATTGTTATATGCGGATGTGGCGAAACTGGCAGACGCGCTAGACTTAGGATCTAGTGTCTTTGACGTGGGGGTTCAAGTCCTCTCATCCGCACCAACGACGTATCTGTTCGAACTAAATTGAACAGATAGATACAAATATCATCTTGAAAAGGATGGTATTTTTTTATTGCAAAAAATCATACTTTTTCAGTTGGTGCATTTTACTCATAAATTTAATAAATGAAATGTTTGCAATGACTAAAATTATAGAAATGTCAATAGCAGAACAAAATCAAGTAGCATTATACTTATTAATCATATAAAACATTTTTTAAGCAAAGACTTGAAAAAGTTAATAAAAAATGATAAAATATTTTTAATCCTATAAAATAGGTTTATTATAGAGTAACCACAGTAAAAAAATTTTTTTCAGGAGGGTAAAATGAAAAGACGGAAATTTTTTAAAGAATTTAAAGAAATTTGGGGATGGTTGGCGTTTGCATTTTGGTTGCCTTTAGTATTTACAACCATTGTTTTTGTAGTTGAGGATTTTCCACAAGTAGTAAAGTTAAGTCTTGTTGCAATTTGTGTACTATATACAGTAGCAGGACTTGTACTAATATCCAAATCAATTAACAAAGCTGAAAAACAAAGACTTGAAAACCAAAAAAAGAAACTGGAAGAGCTCAAAATACAATATAAGTATTATATTGACTTGGTAGATAGACATGTTAATGAAACTTTAACTAAATTCAAAAATGAAGCACCAACTGTCAATGTCAATATAGATACAAGTCTCAAATATCTAATCTCTTTTTCAAACCAACTTAATTGGTGCAACAAGCTTGTTGAAAAACCAGACAGTTTTATTATAGCAACTTGTTTGATGTATAGTCTTATAAGTCAACCTATAATTATGGTAAAAGAGTCAAAAGATAGCAATCCTCTTGAAACTATTAGTTTCAATATCAATATGGATGCGATAATGGCTTCTGTATTTGAGATTATTTCTGAGCCAAAAACCTATTTTGAAGAAAATGGCATTTGGGCAGAAGAAAAACATCCCAAAGTAAATATTAGTGTTCCTAATGGAGTTATTAAGAACAGTAAACTCCATCAAAAGATACTCTTTACTCTCTTTTGGGATGAACAGCATAATAACAGAACTTCTATTTTGCAATTTGCAAATTTGCTACATCTCATCTACTTAAATTGCCGCTAATAAAAAAGGTGGAAATATTTCCACCTTTTTACTTTTTTATTTTCTATTGTTCTACACTACGATTTGCAATTTCGATTGCTTTTGTAACAATATTCCCACATGTTTTAGATGGTACATTTCCCCATCCTCCATCTTTTTTTACTTGTTCATATACTCCTAATTCTTTTGCAATTTCATATTTTAATTTTTCAGATATTAACTTGCTATTACTAGACATTTTCTAATACCTCCAATTTCAAGAGAAAATTTAAGAAATAAAAATAATTATTTTCATTTTTTATCTTTCTCATAACATTAGAATACCCAAAAAACAAAAAATAATTTTTTAATTTTTTCCAATTAATCTCTTTGCTCTTCTTGTTGTTCCAAATCCACAAAACCTTTTTCCAGAATTTCATTAACTAAATCACTTTTTTGCTGTCCGTGTTAAATTTCGTGTGGCTTTTTCAATCATACTAACTTTTTGCCCGAGCTTCCATCACTTCATTTAAGTTTGCAGATTCTGCATTTTGCTCTGCTAAATCCTGCATCGAATCTGTTTGTTCTTTATTCATTTTAGAATCAATTTGATATTTTGCAAAAACCTCTATATCTTTTATTACTTTATCCAAATTTCCTTCTGTTTCCCAACCAACAAATCTATACGAAATTCCATTTTCTGCTGGCTTTTCTGGCAATTTTCCCTTATATTTAACTTCCATTCCTTCTTGTATTTCTTGCTGTTCCAAAATCGTTTTTCTATCCTCATCATAAAAAATAACGGTAAATTTTTTGCCCATTTTTTTCTCCTTCCCATTCTTTTGTATTTTAATTTATTATATTACATAAAAAATTTTTTAGCAACAAATTTTTCTTATTTTTTATATACTATGAAATATCGATTTTCAAAATATTATGTAAAATAAAAACATAAAAATGGAAGCAAATAAATCTTCTTAGTATAAACAAATAAACCGTCAAAAAATCGACAGTTTACTTTTTAATCTTAAACCTTCACAAATTTTGCCAAACAACATTTTTCTATTTTTTGATTGACAATACTTTAAATTTCAAAATTCCAGCTGGAGCTTGCACATCCACAACATCTTTTACTTTTTTACCAAGCAATGCAGCACCAATTGGTGATTCATTTGAAATTTTATTTTGCGCCAAATCCACTTCTGTTGAACCAACAATCGTATATTCGACTTCTTCATCAAATTCCACATCTAATACTTTTACCACATTTCCTACTTGAACAGTTTTTGTATCAATTTCAGATTCATCAATGATTTTAGCATATTTTAATTTATTTTCTAATTCTGCAATTTTCATTTCATTTTGTGCTTGTGCATTTTTTGCTTCATCGTATTCTGAATTTTCTGACAAATCACCAAAACCTAAAGCCACTTTGATTCTTTCTGCAATTTCATATCTTGTTTCCGTTTTTAATTTTTCTAACTCTTTTTCTAAATTATCATATCCTTCTTGTGTAAGTAAATATTCTTTTTCTCCCATTTTTTCCTCCTTAAGTAATTATTCCATTAGCTAATATCATAAGATTAAATCGTGATTTTGTCAAGCATTTTTGATGAATTTTTCTTTCCATTTTTTAAAATTGTTTTATCGGTTGCTTGCAAATGCACTATTTTCACTCTATCTTGCAACAATTCTTTTTTTATATTTTTATAATTGGTATGTTTAAAAATAAAACTTTCATACAACACTTTATTGCTAAAATCTTCTAGTTTTTCTTGAAATTCCAAATACTTTTCTGGCATTTCAATTTCATATGAAATAATATTTTTCCCCTCAAATTTCTTTTTATCCATGTCAATATTTCTGGAAACTTGAATCATGCAAGCATTTTTCGAAAACACACATTTTTCCAAATCACTTTCCGAAAAATCAAAATTAATAATGACACTTGATTTCAAAGCCGCCCTTTTTACATTATTAGAAACATTCAAAATAATACCATTTGTCTGATAAACTTCCTCTTCCAATTTTTGATATTGTTTACTATGTTTTGTCAAAATATTACAAATTTTGACCTTTACACAAATCTCTTTAATCTTCTCCATAATTGTTTCATCTAACACTTGACACAAAATAGTCACTTCTTGATTTTGCCATAATTCTTTTTTCCAATCCACCACATATTCAACCACTTGATCCACCATATTTTTCAACAGCCATTTTCCATCCATTATTTTTAACTTATTTTTTTTTGCAAAATTAATCATTTCTTGTTTTTGACTAAGCTGATTAGAAACACAAATATTTTTCCAACATCTAATTTTCGCCATATTTTCCAATCGCATTAAAGCTTTCTCATTCCATTTTGGCACAATTATCAAATCTCTATTTCCGTATTTTTTCAATCTTAAATTTGCCATTTCGACAGTTGGATTGAAATCTCATTTTGCGAATGGTTTTTGGAAAATTACTATTTCCCATAAACTTGTCCATATCTTCTTCTAATTTTATATAAACCACAAAATCACCTCTTTTATTTATATATGAGGTGATTTTAGAAATATTCCTATTTTTCATCTAGTTTCATATGAAATTTCTTGCCATTGTTGTTTTGTCACTTTACTTGGCAATCTCATCCTTTTGCTTTTGTAATAAATCTCTAATTTGTTCTAGCAAAATAATTTGTTCCTCTCTTTTTTCTTCCTCTATTTGTGCCTCTTTTTTTGTCATTCTTTCAATTACTTTGACAAATACAAATACGCAAATTGCTATAATCAAAAAATCAATCACATTTTGAATAAACATTCCGTAACTTATTGTAGCACTTCCTATTTTTAATTTCAAATCTGAAAAATCAATTCCTCCAATGATAATTCCAATCAATGGCATTAATATATCACTTACCAAAGAAGAAACAATTTTTCCAAATGCAGAACCAATAATCACGCCTACCGCCAGTTCCACCACATTTCCATTTTTAATAAAATCCATAAATTCTAAAAATACTTTTTTGCCTTGTTTTACTACTTTTTCTTTTTCTACAACTTTTTTCTTCATTTTTACTACCTTTCTTTCCCCATTAAAATTGCAAAAGAATCCAGCTAATTTTAGCCAGATCCTTTTGTGCTCTCTAGTAGCAATTTGGCCAACATTTGCTCTAACACTTTAGCATCCATTGTTGGCTCAAAGAGCAATGGATAGTTTTCTTTTGCCAGGTCTTCTCTATTCTTTTTAGATAACATCGAAAAAGAATACACGATCGTCGGAATGAAAATCCCTTCCGTGGCTAACTCCAGCATCATTTTTAGACCTGTCTTTTCACCTCTTACAACTGGTTTTCCTTCTTCATAAGGAAAAACCATATCTGTGATTAAAAGGTCAAATTCTGCTGTCTCCAGCATTTTTATTGCTGTTGTAGCATCTCCTACTAAGCAATAATTGCGGATTTCAACTTTCTCAAAAGCCTGGATTATCCGTCTTCTTTTCTGCTCCTCATCTTCCACCACTAATACTTTTTTTAGTTCCATTTTTTCCTCCTTAACAAGTATTTAGGTTTTTAAGTTCCAAACTATCTTACTATTCAATATATCACATTTTTCACAATTTTTCAATAACATTCCAAAAATTTGTTTTAATGCTCGTACATTTCTCCAATATCGTTTCGATAATCCAAAACTTTGTCTACTTCTTCTTTCAACACTTCATAAACTTGATTTTTAATTTGAGCAAAGTCATCACCAGTTTTCTCAAGCGCAAACAATCTGGAATTGCTAACAGAAGTATAACGATTTTCGCCAATTTTTTTGGCATTTGCAAAATACAATTTCACACCTTTATTTTCCACATTTTCCTTATTTAATGTGAATTCTACTGGCGGAACACTTGATTTCACTGCATATTCTTTGCTCACTACATATACTAAAAAGCTGTTTTTTCGATTAAATTTGCAGATTTCTTTTGACAAATTTCTCTCAAACACCGCAGTCGCCACTTCAGCAAATGGTGTTTCAAAAGAATTGATAACATTCATTGCTTCTGGGTCACCAAACCTAGCATTAAATTCAATAAATTTAATCCCTTCTTCCGTTTTGAAAAATCCACCATATAAAATCCCTGTAAATTCCTCTGTATCTTGATTTAAATAATGAACTGTTTTTTCAATCAATTCACTACATTTTTCAATGTCTTGTTCTGTTAAAAATGGCAACAATCCATTGGCAAATCCAATGCATCCCATACCACCAGTTCCAGGACCTTTGTCCTCATCATAACGATAGGGATAATCAAATGTAGTTGGCAATGTAACAACTGTTTTTCCATCTGTTAAGCACATTACTGTAAATTCTTTTCCTTTTATTTTGTCCTGCAAAATTACTTTTCCGTTTTGCGTTAGGCATTCTTTTGCATACGCAATTCCTTCTTCTTTTGTCATAAAATGAATACCACCAACTTTGACACCTTTTCCCCCTGTTAGACCTTCTGGTTTTACAACAAAATTCTCATCAAGATAAGCTTTAGAAGCATTTTCTAGCTGTTCTTGAGATGTTACTTCAAAATTCTTAATCATCATCTCTGGCGCTAATTTCTGCACAATATCTAACGCATAAGTTTTGCTCCATTCAATTTTGGCTCCTTTGCTTGTTGGTCCAAAATTTTTTAGTCCTAATTCTTTGGCTAAATCAATTAGCCCATCTTGCAACAAATTATCACTACTAATGATGCAGTACTTAATTCCATTTTCTTGTACAAATTGAGTAACCAATTCTTTATCAAATGGTGAACCAATCAAAAATTTGCCATTCGAGTTTTCTACAAATTCCGCAATGGACGGATTTTCATATGGCATAACACAATACATTTCATATTTTTGGCTCATTGCCTCACAAATCACAGCTTCACGCGCTCCATTTCCCAATAAAAGACATTTTTCCATATTTTTTCCTCCTTGTTCTTTGAAAACAGTATATATGATTTTGAAGAAAATTTCAATGAAAATAAACAATTTTTATTGAAATTTGATTTTTAAAATGTTATAATCAAGAAAAATTATTTCTGAGATGTTTTTTAATCAAAAAACATTTTTCCAAAATAAAACCAAATACAAAATTCCTTATCCATGCGCCAAGGAGGTGATGATTGTGTGCGCAAATTAAACGGAAAGGAGGATTTCTTATGGCTAATTTTGACAAAAGATCTACAAAAGCAAAATATGAAAAACAAAAGCTAAAGCTTGAAATACGAAAATTGTATTAGACATTATAAAAACAATATTAGAAATAATATTACATCATAAATAAAACAAATTAAAAACCAGTAGTTGCAGCTACTGGTTTTTGACTAATTTTGACAATTTTATAAATTAAAGTGCTTTCACTTAAATTTACTATATTTTATATTTTTATTATATCACTTTTTCTGAAATTGTCAACTAAAATTTTATCCTGTTTTGCTCAAAATTTCTTTTTTCATTTTTTTCATAATTTTCTTTTCCAACCTTGAAATATAACTTTGTGAAATTCCCATCATGTCAGCAACTTCTTTTTGCGTTTTTTCTTTGCCTTCTCCTTCAATCCCAAAACGAAGCTTCATAATATATTTTTCTCTTTGATTCAAATGTTCCATTGCAATTTTTAGTAATTTTTTATCTACCTCATCTTCAATTCTTTTGGATGTCACATTTTCATCTGTTCCTAAAATATCCGAAAGAAGTAATTCGTTTCCATCACTATCTTTATTTAATGGCTCATCAATTGAAATTTCTGTTTTTATTTTAGAAGTACGTCTTAATTGCATCAAAATTTCATTTTCGATACAACGTGAGGCATATGTTGCAAGCTTGATATTTCTGCCTGTGTTAAAGGTGTTAATGGCTTTCATTAAACCAATCGTTCCAATGGAAATCAAATCTTCCAAATCCATTCCTGTATTTTCAAATTTTTTGGCAATATACACCACTAATCTTAAATTTCGCTCCACTAATATTTTTTTGGATTCTTCATCATTTTCATCTAATTTTTGGAGCAATTTTTCCTCTTCTAAAATATTTAAAGGTGGGGGCAATGTTTGACTTCCATTAATATAAAATACTGGAAATTTCTCCTGTTTTGGTCTTCCAAAATACTTCCTCCAAATCCCTTTTATTTTAGCTATTATTTTTTGTAGCAAATTCATTTTATTTTTCCTCCCCTCAAATTTTTCTACAAAATTATCGAATCATATTTTCTTTGTGCACAAGTTTGTTATTGGTTAAAATATCAAGCCCAATCAGACTTGTATACAAATTGGATTTACACAGTTTACCATTATAAATTCCAATCATTACATTTTCTCTTATGCATTCTTCTTCATCTAAAATTTTTACATAATCTGGCTTAAATCCGAATTAGTAAACCATTTTCATTTCCTAAAGAAGAAAACGGAATCACTTTAAATTTATAAGAATAAATATCTTGTTTCGAATCTAACCATTTTCCTTGTACAATATGATCCAAATTATCTAAAATATCATCTGATATCATGCCTCGTAAGCTATTTTTTTCCACAATAATAACATCGGTTTGACTAATGGGCTCTTTTAATAAATTTCCTGTATCAATCATCGTTTTCATTTTTCTGTATTTTCCCTTATATGCAATTTCTAAATCACATAACATGGATTTTGTACGTAATCTGTCTTTTATAATATACGAAACAACTGCTATCACAAAAAAACCTACAATTCCGCCAATGATGGTTATTTTAAGTGGATAAGAGCCAACTAATAATCCATTTTGAAAAACAATATTGGCTGGATTTACTAAAAATAATAACATAAAAGATATGCCACCAAATGTAAATGAAACCAAATAAAATAACACCAATTGTTTTAGCATTGTTTTTAGTTTTCGATTTTCCAACCCTATGAGGACAATTAAAATCGAAATCAAAATTTTAATGAGTACATTTTCCAAATTTCCTAAATTCCAAATATAATTTAAAATGCTATAAAGACCTGCAAGCAAACTTGCCATTGCTATTTTCAAATGATTTATTTTGGATTTACTAATCATTGCTGTTGAAAATATAATGATATAATTCATGATAAAATTTTCTAATAATACAATATCCAAATATATTTTCATGCCTCACATAAAAACCTTTCCTTTGTATTTCATTACTATATTACCACATTAATTAAGCAAAACTTGTCACTTTTTAAGGTCGAAAAAAAGAAATAATCTACAAAAATAGATTATTTCTTACTTTATTTTTGATAAAAATCGTTTTATTCTTATGTAATCTTCTTTTTTTACAAAAACTATTTATTTCCTAATCCTTTATTTTTTCTCAAAAATGTTGGGATATCCAATTCATTTGAATTGTTGTCATTTGAACTAGTAGATGTAATACCTGAATTTCTCTTTTTCCAAGCTTCTGCCACAATATTATCATAGTTTTGTGACATATTTTTTCTATCTTCTTCTTTTTCAAAACCTGTTGCAATAACTGTAATTTGAAGTTCATCACCTAAACTATCATCTGTTACTGTACCAAAAATAATATTAGCTTCTGGATCCGCATTTCTTTGTACCAATTCTGCTGCTGTATTTGCTTCATGTAATCCAATGTCAGAACCACCAGTAATATTAATAATAACACCTTTTGCACCTTCAATTGACGTTTCCAATAATGGACTTTGAATTGCTTCTTTGGCTGCATCCTCTGCTCTATTTTCACCACTTGCACTACCAACACCCATATGTGCCATTCCTTGATTTAACATAATTGTTTTAACATCCGCAAAATCCAAATTGATAAGTCCTGGAACAGAAATCAAATCTGAAATACCTTGTACACCTTGTCTTAAAACATCATCTGCCATTCTGAAAGCTTCTACAATTGAAGTTTTTCTATCAATCACTTGCAATAATTTATCGTTTGGAATCACCACCAAAGTATCTACTCTTCCTTTTAAAGAAGCTACACCACGTTCTGCTTGAGCTAATCTTTTCTTTCCTTCAAATGTAAATGGTTTTGTAACAACACCAATGGTTAAAATACCTAATTCTTTTGCTGTGGCAGCAACAATTGGAGCTGCACCAGTTCCAGTTCCTCCACCCATTCCAGCTGTTACAAATACCATATCAGCACCTTTTAGCACTTCTGCAATTTCAGCTTTACTTTCTTCTGCTGCTTGTGTTCCAATATCTGGATTAGCACCTGCACCTAATCCTCTTGTTAATTTTTCTCCAATTTGAATTTTAGAATTTGCTTTTGATAAATTTAATGCTTGTCTATCTGTATTAACTGCAATAAATTCAACATTTTTGATTCCAGCTTCAATCATTCGATTGACAGCATTGTTTCCTGCTCCTCCAACTCCTATTACTTTAATTGTAGCTGCTCCATCCATCATGTAATTTAAATCGTCATTATTATCCATTATCATAAGGTAAATCCTCCTTTATTTTTTTATTTAAAAACCTTAATATTTATTTTTTAAGTATAGAAAAAATCTCTTATTTTTTCTAGTACTATTTTTAACACATTTGTTTCTGTTTTTGTTCCTATACTACTTGAAACTGTTTTTGCATATGGTTTAGCAGCAATATAGCGCACCAATGCATAGCCTACTCGATACGTTGATTTAACTGTACTAATCAATCTTCCTGTCGAAATTTTAACTGGAATGTTCAAAATAATCTTTCCTGCCATGTCACTTTTATTGATATTAACAATTCCTTCCCCTGTTAAAATTACATTATTAATATCCATTTTAGCAGCATGTAACGTGATATCTTTATTAATAAGTGAAAATATTTCTTCAATTCTCGCTTCAATGATTTCTACCAATTCAGAAGATTTAATAGTTTTATTTTTACGTTCCATATCTTTACAAGTATTGAGTATAATATTGTTGTCATTATCGATAAAAGATTTTAAAGCAAGTCCATATTGTTTTTTTAATTTTTCTGCTTCTTCTAATGAAATACCAAGCACATAGGCAATATCACTTGTGATATTATCTCCCCCTAAAGCAATTGTGTTTGTATATACAAAAGAAGAACCATTGAATATACCAATCTCGGTATTACCTGCTCCAATATCTAAAATCATCACATTATCATGTAATTCATTGGTATCTAAAACAAGATTTCTTTCTGCTAAAGCAGTTGGAACACAGCCATCCATCTCAAGTCCAGCTTTTTTAAATATCGACGATATTTGCTTCATATAACTTTTATCTGCTAAAATAATTTGCGCTGTTAAAGTAAAATTTGAACTAAACTTACCAACAGGATCCTCTACTGTTTTTCCATCTTCTAGTATGAATTTATCTGGTACTATATCAATTAGTACTTTATCTTCTGGGATTTCAATATCTCTTACCTGTACAATTGCAGAAGCAACATCTTTTATGGATATGCCTGCAAATTTATCTTTTGCTTCTTTTATGACACTGTTTTGTACAATTGTTACGTGTTTGCCTGGTATAATAGTATAAGCAGAATTGACTGTTAAATTGGAAATTTCTTCTACTTCTTTAATCGTTTTCGCAATTGCTAAACTCAATTCTTCTTCATCTACAATTACACCTTTTTTTATCGCAGAACATTTACATGTCGTGCTACAAATAATCTCAATTTGGTTGAAATTATTAACTTCGCCAACAAATGTACTTA
>CAOKQM010000020.1 GCA_948470875.1 uncultured Clostridium sp. | reverse complement strand
CAGAAATATTAGAGAAAATCGCCAATGCCTCTAGTGGAATTGCCTCATATGAAGAATTAATGATTGTTTGTGGCTATTTAGGTAATCCAACTACAGCCATATACAATTTTTCAAGTGATAATGACAAAACAATAATATATGACACTTTATTATACATCTATAAGAATAAAATTGATTTTAATAATATACAAACAAATGGATACATAACTAATTTATTAAAAGAATTAGACACTATTAGCATAGAACAAGCATTTAATATTATCAAACTTGAAATACAAAAAGGTTCACTTATATGGGGTGTTAATTATTCTGACAATCCTGAAGTTGTTGCAATAGCTCGTAATATAGCTAAATTATCCCCTGAAAAGAAAGACATTTTAAAAAATTTACTTAAATTATTATCTGAAGAAAACAAAAATGAATAAATCTCATAGAATATTCTCACATTGATTTGTCAATAATAATATAATAGTATTGACAATGTAATAACATTGTGTTACAATATAAGTATAAGATACATGGAGGTGGTGAATATGGCTAAAACAGATAATATAAACATAAGAGTTGAGCCAGAATTAAAAAAAGAGGTTGAAACAACGTTAAATGATTTAGGTATGAATCTAGCTGAAGCTATAACAATATATTTAAAACAAATTGTATTAACTGAAAGTATTCCTTTTGTTATTAGAAAACCTAAATTAAATCAAGAAACCATAAAAGCTATGAAAGATGCTGAAAAAGGTATTAATTTAAGTAAAGGTTATACAGATTTAAACGAAATGTGGGAAGATTTAGAGAAAGAGGACTAATTAATGTTGATTGTAAAATATACTAATTTATTTAAAAAAGACTATAAATTAATGAAAAAACGTGGCTTAGATATGAACTTATTGCACGAAATAGTTGAAAAGCTAGCAAATAATGAGCCTTTACCCGATAAAAACAGAGACCATTATTTAACTGGTAATTATAAGCGGATATAGAGAATGCCATATACAGCCAGATTGGCTTTTAATCTATTCAATAAATCAAAAAGAGTTAATATTAACCGCTGTTAGAACCGGCTCACATTCTGATTTATTTGATAAATAATTTTAAAAAATCCAGACGGACTAAAAGCGGACTTTCAAAAAATAACTTATAATATTATGTAATAATTCATAACAAACAAAACAGCTCAAACAGGCTATTTCATAATACTTTGTGATATTTTATAACAAACTATAAAAATCGCTAAAACGCCCTCCAAAACCGCCTGTGTGGGTTCGAATCCTACTACCCCTGCCATATTAAACTTCCAGCAATACTGGAAGTTTTTTGTTTGATATTTTAATGAGGGATTTGAAAAGGAAGTTGCCAAGTTTAAGTCAGTTAAAGCTGGCTTAAACGCAAGTAAAAATAGTCCCGTGAACTATTTTTCTGGAGCGGCACACCGAATCCTTCTACCCCTGCCAAACCGAAATGACCACATAAAATATTTGTGGTCATTTCGTTCTTTCAAATTTCTCATAAAGTCCTTCTCCTTTTCGAATTATTTTTGTATTTACATAATGCAACGTTTTCATAAAAGTCAATACTTTATTTTTATATTTGTTATTTATAGAAAACGCTATAAAAAAAGACATCTCTTACCATAATTTTCGGTAAGAGACACCTTTTTTAGTTTCGTGTGCAAACTCTGGAAGTTCATCTTCCACCATATTGAGCAACAAATAAGATAACTCCCAACAAAGCAAGTATCCAAATCGGAATTATGATTCGTCTAATCTTCTTTTTTAATAAGATGCGTGCATACATAATATTACAAGCAATTGGTATAAAAGCCATAAATAAATAGACATACCATTCATAATCCCCCGAAAAACACATTATTATCGGTGTTCCCACTGATAGTACTCCCCCCCGTACCGCTAGCCCATATGATACCTGTAGTCGATACTCATTAGATATGTTTTCTTCATTGTCCCGCCAAGCTGACTTTGGCAATAGGCGATAAATAATTGGTGTCGATAATACTCCATAAACGATGCATAGCAACAAAACTTTGATTAACATTAACATAGTTAATCCCTCCTTTTTTAAATACACTTCCTTAAAGTTACACACCAACTGGCAAAATATGCCATAAACAAATAAATATGTTTTTATCCTTATATTACAAATTACATAAAATGTCAATCAAAAAACCTTCCTCATCTTTCGATTTAGAAGGTTTTTCTCATCATTTTATTTTCTCTTTTTTCTTTGTTTCCAAATGACAATTCCAATCAATATAATAATAATCGGAACTGAGAATATCACTGCTAAAACAATTCTATTTTGGCTTTCAGAAGCAGAAAATACATACGATGTGCCTGCAATATCCTTTCTGATTTTTAAGCCAGTATCTTTGCTAGCAAGTGTTGCAATGGAATTAATCGCAAAATCTTTGTTGCTTCCAATATACGATAACGGATATTGTGTGCTAATTTCTGAAATTACATAATCTGCACAAAATGTTCCAGTTCCAGAAATCACTAATTTGGATTCAATCGCTTCTGATTCTGCTTCAGAAATTGTTTTGGTCACCAATGCTGCAATCGTGCATTTTCCAGTTTCACTTGTTTGAGCAGCTTCTTTGGCATTTGCTGATAAATTCGTAATAAATAGTGCTGTATCTGTAGTTCCTAATAATTCTTCATAAGTCACTTTTAAAGCTTGTAGCGTTTCACTTGGTGCAAATTTCAATTTTTCTGCATATGCTAACAACATATAACTATCTGAGCCAATATCGCTTGTGATAGAATTTGAACTTGAGATTTGTGGTCTAAAAATATATGGATAATTAGAAGCAGCGCTATTTTCATCAATTTCGATGGCATATCCTTTTTCAAAACTTACACCATATAAATCCAGTATTTTTTGCAAATTGGGTAATTGCAAATCCTGCTTTAGTCTTACCACATCTTGTGTTAAAAATAGATTTCCACCTTTGTTTATATAATTGATAACAGCTTGTGTTTCATTTTCCAAAAAATCACTTGTTGGTGATACAATTGCTAAAACATCACAATCTTCTGGCACAGTTCCTGCTGTTGTTAGATTTATACTTGCAATTTCAAATGCCTCATTTCTTAAATAGGTTGATAAAACTCCCAATTCAGCTTGAGTTTGCCCTTCTTGTTCTGCAATTCCAAATTCCCCATGACCTGTTAAAAAATATATTTTAGGTTTATTGGTTGTACTTAAACCTAAAATGGAATTAGTCAAAGTTTGTTCTGTGATATCAATTTCTGCCATTGTGTTATAATCATAACTATGAAATTGGCTACTTGCATCAATTATTTTCTTACTTTCACCAGATTCTACAACAACAATAGAATACCCATCTTCTAATTCAAATTCTTGTACTTTGGCTAAATTCGTTTCTTTGGATAACATCTCATAAGTAATTTTTTCATTGGCAGCACAATATTGTTTAATTAATTCTACAACCGAATCTTTTTCATCAATCCCAAAAACATATATTTTGGTTTCTTGATCAATTGATTTTAAGGCTTCTTTTGAAGCATCTGACAACGTATATACCTTGTTTGCTGTCACATCAATAGCTGGTAAATCTAAAGTTTGTATCCACATATTCAATCCAATAAAAATAGCAATGAATACAAGTACCATAAGACATGTCATCAATTTACTGACAATCATAGTTTTTCTAATTTTTAATGAAAACTTTTCCGAAAACTTCACTTTTTTAATTGGTTCTTCATCCATTTTTCTTTCTCCTTTCTATTTCACACTTTTTCTTCTTTGTAAAACAATCATCGTAAGCAGTATAAACAAGCCAGAAAAAGATAAAAATGTTACTACTTCAGATATTGTAATTAAGCCTCTTGGAAATTTATCAAACATACTAATTAAAGAAAACATTTCTAAATTTGAGTTGATGTCTGGCAAAAACCACATAAGCAAAAAAACGCCTGCTGTTATGAAATATGCCACAATTTGGCTTTCTGTAATCGATGAGGCAAACATTCCAAAAGAAAGATATGCTAAACTAAGTAAGAAAAAGCCAAATAAGGTTGTTAACGCTACTGTTAAAGATGGATTTCCAAAACATTTTAAAATCACAAAATATATTAATGTCATGATTTCTGTGATAAGCAAAATAATTCCTGCTGCTAATAATTTCCCTAAAACAATAGAAGTCATACTTCTTGGAGAAGTTAAAATTAGTTGTTCTGTTCCTGTTTTTCTTTCTGAAGCAAACATTCCCATTGTTAAAACTGGTGCAACAAATGTTAAAATGGTTGCTCCATTGTAAAATAGATATTCAAAATTCATCGATTGGTAACTAAAAATGGAAATATAGAAAAATACGCTAAATAATAATAAAAATATTCCTATAAAAACATATCCTATTGGAGATAAAAGATAACTTTTAAGCTCCTTTTTCATAACTGCTAACATGATTTATTGCCTCCTTTATCATCATTTTCTTTATTTTGTTTGTCATTTTCTTTTGATTTTTCCTGCTTTTGAGCCTTTTTCATTTCTTTTTCTTGTTTTTTGACTTCTTTTCTTTCTTTTTTAATCTGTTGTTCTTGTCTTAATTCTTGTAATTCTTTTTGATATTCCATTTTTTTGATTTCTTCTACACTATATTCAACTCTTCCTTCAATCAACGAAACAAACGCATCTTCTAAAGATGTTTCTTGTTTTTTCATCTCCAAAATAACAATATTGGATTTCGCACAAAAACTTGAAATTTCTTTTCTAATGTCTTTTCCATTTTCACAAGTAATTTTATATTCTTTGCCGCCCTCTTCTTTTTCAGTAACAAAAGAAATTTGTTTTATGGCTGAAATTTCATCTTGGATAGAAATTAACGTTTTCTCTTGTGGTTCTTCTACTACCATTTGAATAATTTGTTCAGATTGTGCATGGTTTTCCAAATTTTCTGGTGTATCAACCGCTACAATTTCACCTTTATCAATAATAATAACTTTTTCACAAATTTGACTAACTTCAGAAAGAATATGAGAACTCAAAATGACAGTATGATTTTTTCGGAAAGACTGAATTAATTCCCTAATTTCAATCACTTGTTTTGGGTCTAAACCAACTGTTGGTTCATCTAATATTAAAATTTCAGGATCTCCCACAATGGCTCCAGCCATACTGACTCTTTGTTTATATCCTCTGGATAAAATTTTGGTCAAATTGTTTTGCACTTGCTCCAAACCAGTATTTTTTATCGCTTTTTCTACAGCTTGTTTTTTGTCTTTTCTCGGAATCATTTTTAAATCCGCCATATAATTTACAAACTCTTTTACTGTTAAATCAGAATATAGCGGCGTTCCTTCTGGCATATAACCAATTTGCTTTTTCACTTTTTTTGGTTTTTTATCAATATCGTATCCTCCAATTACAATTTGACCACTTGTTGGTTCAATAAAACCTGTTAACAGATTCATAGTCGTTGATTTTCCAGCTCCATTTCTTCCCAAAAAACCAACGATTTCGCCTTTTTTTATCTCAAAGTTTATGTTTCTCACAGCATAAAAATCGCCATATTTTTTTGTCACATTTTTTACTTCTATCAAACCCATATCCTCCTTACTTATTTTTCCTTCTGATTGTAACTTGACAACCTTAAAATAATCTTAAAATTAATCTATTTGCTTTTTAGCAATCAAAGCTTTTATGCAAATTCCTTGTTCTGAAAACATTTTTTCATGCTCTGTGATGATATTTTCCTCAAAAATTGGTTCTTTATGTAAATCGTACGTTTGACAAATTATTTTAAAACCTGCTTGTTCTAAATATTCAAGGCTTGATTCAAACAATTCATCATTATCAGTTTTAAAATAAATTTCGCCTTCTTTTTTCAAAAATTTCTTATAATTTTCCAATTGCCTTGTATGTGTTAATCTGCGTTTATTGTGCTTTCCTCGTGGCCATGGATTACAAAAATTAATATAAATACGATCTACAACATCCTTTTGGTCAAAAACTTCTGAAATTCTTTCCACATTAGCTCGAATCAAGAATACATTTTCTGGTTTTTTCTTAGCAAAGGCCTTCTCAATATTTCTCTTCGCCAATCCCAACATTGCTTCAATCATATCTACTGCAATAAAATTAATTTCTGGATGATGAAACGCTAAATTGGCAATAAATGTTCCTTTTCCACATCCTAATTCTACATAAATTGGTTGTTGTTTTGGAAACTTTTCTTGCCATTTATTTTGATAAATTTCTGGATGATCGATATAAAATTCCGCTTTTTCCAATTCTTCTTTAGCCCATTTTTTTCGTCGAATTCGCATTTTTCCCTCCATTTTCTAAATGCATTTTTGTGTTTTATCAATATTTTTTGTACGTATCACGTGACATTTTTTCTTTTTTTACAACAACTCCATTTTGCTTATACACTTTGTAAGCATCATAAACAAGCGATTTTTCTGTTGTTTTAACAAGATTCGTTTCAATTGAAATATCATATTCTGGGTCATTTTCATTTTTGTAACCATAAATACTGACTGTTGCAATTCCACCTTCTACAGATGAAACAATTTTAATCGGATAACTTCTGGAATTTTTAAATTTGAAATCTGTTGCTCCATATACAACTGTTGCATCTCGCCCACCAGTTACATATGACGGAACAAACATATGATTTCTTCTTGATGTTATCTCTAGATTAGCAAAAACAACCGCATCATAAAGTGTTGTTGTGACTTGGCAAATGCCACCGCCTAATCCATCTGTTACTTGTCCATCTGAAAAAATGGCTGCCTCTTTGTAACCAGCAGCTAAGGTTCTTTTCCCAACAACTTTGTTAAAAGAGAACGTTTCTTCTGGCATGATAACAGTTCCATTAATTTTATTGGAAGCTAATCTTAAATTAGTCGTTCTATCTGGATTATTGACATATTTGGTCGAAAAAGTAGCTAATAAATCAGGAAATGGATCCATTCCTAAATCTTTTATGGTTACTTCTGGCTTTTGAAATGTCAATTCTATGGCATATTGTTCTGCAGTTGGATTTTGAGCAATTGCATTTTTCACATTTTGGACATCAAAATCAACACCAGTTACTTCTGCATATACCATGCGTGGCTCTGTTGTAAAATATGCATTTTGCATTTGGCGATATATTTCTTCATGAATTGCTTCAACATTAATTTCTTCTGGATATTCCAAAAAAACTGGAATATCCAAACAAGTATTTTTATAATCTGTATTCTGAATGGCACTAATAATTGTTTGCTTTAATTCTTGTTGACAAATTTTGGCACCATTTTTTCCATTTGTGATAATCACTTTATCTTCATCTACATAATAACTACTTTGTTCTAATTGGTCTGGCAACTGCGCTTCAATGGTTTCTAAATAAAAAGTTAATGCTTCGTCATTATAATTTAGGATTGGCTCAATATTAATTTTGGCTACCAAAACATGGATACAATCTTGGATGTCTTTTATCATATTTCCACTTCTTCCAATTTGATATGCCAATTCAACCGATTTTTCGACATCAAATTTTGCTTCAAATTGTTCTACTTCGACATAATATTCATTATTTTTATATTTTAAAATAATCGAATCTTTAAGGTCTTGTTTTAAATTTTGCGCAACAAGCCCAATGGCATCTTGTTTGGTGAGTCCAGAAATATTGATTCCTTTTATATAAACACCAGACTGTATTTTATCATTTTTTTTATAAATGTGATAAAACAGCATAGCACTCACCACAAAAATACTAATTGCTACAACGATTAGTCCAAAATAGATTCCTATAAAATGTTTCTTTTTTACCATTTTTTTCTCTTCTTTTTAAACTTTAATTTTAATCACCTAAACAAATTCCTAATTCTCTAGCTACTTTTACTAAATCATCTTCCATAGAAATGGTACGATTTTTGCTAGAGGCTGCCCCAACTTTTGCATCTTTTCCAACTACCTCATCTAAATCAACATATCCCATTTCTCCGCCTTTATACGTTACTAGCACTTTAAAAATTCCTTGCATTGCAAGTTCCATTGCTTTGACTCCATATTTGGTTGATAAAACACGGTCAAATGCCGTTGGAGTTCCACCTCTTTGAACATACCCCAAAACTGTATTTCTTGTCACCATCCCTGTTAATTTTTCAATTTTCTCAGCTACAATTTCTCCTGCTCCACCTAAACGAATATTATCTAAGCCAGCTCCGTCATCTAATACTTTTTTTATGCTAAGTTCTCCATCTTTTGGTTTGGCTCCTTCAGAAACTACCACAATGCTAAATTCTTTTCCAGCAGCTTTTCTTTGCTCAATTTTTTCTACAACTTTATGAATATCATATGGAATTTCTGGAATTAAAGCAACATCAGCACCACCTGCTATCGCAGATTCTAGTGCAATCCAGCCAGCATATCTTCCCATAACTTCTAAGGTTAATACTCTGTGATGAGAAGTCGCTGTTGTGTGAAGTCTATCTAGTGCTTCCATAGCAACATTTACTGCCGTATTATAGCCAAATGTGGTTTCTGTATGTGCTACATCATTATCAATCGTTTTAGGAACACCAATACAATTGATTCCTTTTAAACAAAAATCTCGACTTGATTTTTGGGTTCCATCTCCACCTAATGTAAAAATACAATCAAATCCTGCATTTCTAATATTTTCTACACATTTATCCGATAAATCTTGATATTCTACACTACCATCTTCTTTGACTACTTTGTAATGAAAAACATTCGTATTATTAGAAGTACCAATAATAGTTCCACCTTGATGTAAAATACCAGAAGCATTTGAATTTGGGTCTAATTTAACATAATCGTTAAATAATAGACCTCTGTATCCTTCGATATAACCATAACATTCTATTCCATGTGTTTGAGCCGTTTTTACAATGGCACGAATAACGGCATTCAAACCTGGTGCATCTCCACCATTTGTAAGTATTGCAACTTTTTTCATACAATTTTCATTCCTTTCTTAATCGGCATTTTTGGAAAAACATTCCTACCTTTATTTTTTATTATATACATTTTGCTAAATTTTTACAAGCGATTTACTAAAATATTAATTTCGCATTTTTCGATACGTGATTTGACTATCTAAATCACACAATGCTATACATTCACGATAAGCCAAAACTTCCGTAAAAATCACATCATATTTTCTTTGATAAACATCCAATTCTCCCATACTATTATATTTTGTACAACCAAATGATATGGTATATCTTCCTGGTGCAATTGGAATCACTTGCTTAAATTCCACCAAAATTTGATCGCCTTTTTGATAATTTCCTGTCGCCATTTTATAAATTATCGTATTGGTTCCACAGTATTCCATTCCTTTGATATCTTTAATGGTCATCGCAAAAATTGGATCTTCTATGGCTTCCTTTACTTTTATTTTCATTTTGATTGTGGTTTCTTCTTGATTATTGATAGCAACTGCATATTTGCCGTCTTTATCAAAAATGCCATAATCGTAGATGTCTACTGCATTTGTACCATATACTAAAGGCTCTTCATTGATTTCAAAATGACTTTTCCACACATCTGAATCATCTTGCAAAACTGGTGCATTATCTTCTTCTTTAATTTCAGAATCAATGTCTAATCCAACCATGATTTTTTTATATTTGTCCACACCTGTTTTTACATCACCATCAAAAATTTTTTTCCCATTTTCTAAAATAATGGTTCTGGTGCAGTTTTTCAAAACATCCGAAATTCCATGTGTTACAAATAAAATGGTCTTCCCTTCTTTTTTAAATTGCTCAAATTTCTTAAAACATTTTAATTGGAAAGCCATATCTCCAACTGATAAAACTTCGTCAACAATCAAAACATCTGGGTCAACATGAATAGCACAAGCAAATGCAAGCCTTGCAAACATACCAGAAGAATAGGTTTTAACGGGTTGATATAAATGCTCTCCAATATCTGCAAAATCAATAATGGCTTGTTTTTTTGCCTCAATTTGCTCCAAACTAAGTCCCATAACTTGACCATGTTGGTAAATATTTTCAATTCCTGTCAAATCTGGATTAAAGGCTGTTCCAAGTTCCAATAAAGAACTGATTTTTCCTTTCACTTCAATGTTACCAGAAGTTGGAACAACAACACCTGTTATCATTTTAAGAAGCGTTGATTTGCCAGCTCCATTTTTGCCTAAAATTCCCAAAACTTCGCCTTTTTTTACTTCAAGATTTAAGCCATCCATTGCTTTAAATGTGCCATGTTTATGCACAAAATTGGGAAACATGGCTTCCATTAAACGATCTTTTTTTCTAGCAAACATTTTATATTCTTTTACTAAATTGGTTATTTTTATCATTGTTTCGCTCATTTTACTTGTTCTTTAATCCTTTCTTTACTAAAAATAATTTTTTAGCCAAATTTGGCCTATTTAATATCAAGAAATTCTGAAAACGATAACTAAATTTTTCGTATTTGTATAATTTCCAAAACAGTATATCTTGTTTTATATTACATTTTTTTTGCATTTTTAAACCATCAAAATACGCAAAAGCAAGTTTGTTTAGCTCCTTTCCTTGTTGATTTTTGAAAATATTTGGATTTTGCATAAACGTTTTAAAATGGTCTTTTTTTACCTCAATAAACAAATCTCTCATTTCATCAAAATCTTGGATTTCATCTGACCTTTTTTTAGAACCAATACGATTTTTAGTGTGTTGTCTATACTTAACTTGTGGCTCTTCTAAATACGTCATTTTTCCAAATTGGCTAACAACTAACGCAGTCCAATAATCATGCAAAATATAATTGGATTGATGTGGCAAAGGCAAAATTTTAGAAAGCCATTTTGATTTGATAAGCATTGTGCAACCTGTTATGTAATTGTTTAGATACAAGCTTTCAAAATCATTATATTTCTTTACTTTTTGCTCAAATCCCTTTAATTTCCAATAAGATTTATGAATAAGCTCCAAATCTTGATTCACTACTTCCAAATCACTATACACCAAATCACTATCGTTTTTTGCCATTGTAAGCAATGATTTTTCAATTTTGTCTTTTTGCCAAATATCATCTTGGTCAGAAAACATAAAACATTCACTTTCTACTTTCTGCATTAAATATTCAAAATTTCGCATAATACCAAGATTTTTTGGTTGCAAAAACACAATAACTCGCTTATCTTTTGCCACATATTCTTTTAAAATTTCCCTTGTCGAATCCTGTGAACCATCATCTGAAATAAGCAAACGAAAATCTTGATAGGTTTGATTTAAAATGCTGTCAATTTGTTCTTTTAAATATTTTTCGCCTTGATAGGTAGCCATTAAAATATCAATTTTCATCTTATTTTTTTACCCTTAAATTTTTATTATATTACATTTTTCCTTTGTGGGATTTTTAAGAGCAAAGCCCTTAAAGTATCTCTAGCAGCTACTACAATACATCTGCAAAATCTTTTTTATTTTTCTTAAAAACAGCATTTCCCCACATAAACATCAGAATTGTAATCACCCAAAATACAATGGTATACAAACCATTATGTTCTGTAATAATAGTAGAACTTGCAATAAAAGCTTGTCTAAAGCCCTCTACAAGATACGTAAATGGAAATGCTTTAAATAATACGCAAATTGTTCCACTTAACATATTTAGGTTCCAAATAATTGGTGTAAACCACATGCAAAGTTGAATGATAATATTTAGCAATTGTGAAAAATCTGGCACAATGGTTGCCAAAGCTGATGTAAAACGTGTTAATGCAACAATAAAACAAAATGCACAAAATAGAATATAAATAATATTTAAAAAATTAGGAAAATAGCCAAAAGCAATTGCCGCCATTGTCGCAATATAAATTAAAAATATCCCAATAAAACTAGAAGAAGTAATGGATATGATTGGTATGATATCCACTGGAAATACTACCTTTTTTACCAAATAACTATAATTTCGAATTGAGCTACTACTATTTAAAATTGCATCACTACAAAACATCCACATTGCCATTCCTGGCAAAAACCAAACCACATATGGATATTTTCCAGAACTTCCTGTTTTTAAAATATATTGAAAAACAATTACATATGTTAACATAAATACAAACGGTTGTGCAAATCCCCAAATAGTTCCCAAACTAGTATTAGCAAAACGATTTTTAAAATCATTTTTTCCTAATTGCATCGCTAATTTTCTATTCTGATAAAGTGTTTTAAAAAATTCCATTTTCCATTCCTTTCATTTCTTTTTTGAATTATATCATGAATAAATCAACATTTCAACAACAAATTCATGCATATTTTATAAATTTAAAAAAGCCTTTTGGTAGAAAAAAGTGTAAATCAGCAAATCTTTGATTTACACCTTTTTTACTACAAAAAACAATCTTGCAACTGTTTTTGAAATTGCTTTTTTTCTTATTTCATCAAATATTCTTCATGTTCTAAATACCAATCAATGGTTTTGACAATTCCGTCCTCAAATTTGGTTTTTGGAAGCCACCCTAATTTTTTATGAATTTTGTTTGGATCAATTGCATAACGATAATCATGCCCTTTTCTATCTTCTACAAACGAAATCAATTCTTCTGATTTTCCCAATCGTTTCAAAATCAATTTGACGATTTCAATATTGCGTTTTTCATTATGTCCACCAATATTATAGCGCTCTCCTTTTTGACCTTCATGCAAAACTAAATCAATTGCTTCACAGTGATCTTCTACAAAAAGCCAATCACGAATATTTAAGCCTTCTCCATAAACAGGCAACTTTTCATCTTTCAATGCTAAGCTAATCATATGTGGAATTAATTTTTCATGATGTTGATAAGGTCCATAATTATTCGAACAATTTGTCACACAAACATTCATTTTAAAAGTTTCGCTATATGCCAAAGCAATCAAATCAGATGACGCTTTTGAAGCAGAATATGGACTATTGGGCTGAATTGGAGAATCCTCTGTGAAAAATCCTGTTTCTCCTAATGTGCCATACACCTCATCTGTTGAAACATGAACAAAACGATTCTTGCTTCCTTCTCCCCAAAATTGTTTCGCAGCTTCTAATAAAGTATGTGTTCCAATCACATTTGTTTGTGTAAAAATAAATGGATTTTTAATGCTGTTATCCACATGCGATTCTGCTGCAAAATGCACAACTGCGTCAATATCATATTTTTTGTAAATTTCCATGACTTTATCAAAATCGCAAATATCACCTTGCACAAAAGTAATTTTGTCCTTAATATTGTTTAAATTCTCGATATTTCCAGCATAAGTCAATTTGTCAAAAATCACAAAATTGTATTTTCCTTCATATTTTTTTACCATAAGCTCAGCAAAATTTGCTCCAATAAAGCCTGCTGCTCCTGTTATCATAATATTTTTCATACTTTTTCTCCTTTAACTTTTTATTTTTCTTTCCATATAATCCATTGCGTAATCAGCAATTTGGTCTAATTTTTCTTTAGTAAATTGATCTTGCGCATTAATTTTTCGAACAAACTTGCAAACATAATCGCTTTGTTTTAACTTCTCGAAGGTTTGTTTAAAATTAATAGTATAAATATGTGCAATAATTGTAACCATTGCATCCATATCGTTTTTGGCTTGTGTATACAACATTACTTTTTCTTTTTTAAACTCCTCAAAAATTCCCACACTCAAAACTTCCTGTGCGATATCTTGGCTACCAAAATGTGAATGATCTTCTATTTTACCTTCCAACAAAGACCTAAAAATGTCTAAATTATCACTATCTCGAACAATTTTACTATACAACAATTCTTGTTCATTTAAGCCTTTTTGGATTTCCACTTTATTATGATTTAGAATTGCTTTATAAATCACATTATCGTACTTTTCATCTGCCACAAAACCTCGAATATGCTTGTCACCAAACAAAACTTCCACACTTTTTTGTCCATGATCAATACTTAATTTGTCGGAATAGGTTCCATACAATTTCCATTGGTCAAATCGCCCAATATCATGCAAAAGTCCAATTAACTCAGCCAAATCTTGCTGCTCTTCTGACAAACCCAATGACTTTGCAATCATCCTGGCATTTTCTGCTACATGTTGCATATGAATTGCTTTTAACTGAATTCTTGGTTCGTTAAAATCATAATTTAAGCTATATTGTTTAAAATACTGTTTGGCTTTTAATACATCAATCACGTTGAACATACCTCCTTTTATAAAACCAGTTTGGAAAAGAAACAAGTATTGCAAGGCGCATTTTCAATGAAGCCAACATAGCAAGACAACGTTTATTTTTCAAACTATTTTAGATTTTGAAATAAATCCGTCTTCTTTAATTCTTCCAAACTTGGCCAAACAGCATCTTTTTCAGAAGTCAAATATTCTTCTTTCGTCATACCAGGCACAGTTGGCCACACAATTCCCACTTCTGGATCGTCCCATTTTAAGCCACCTTCTGCTTCATGATTATAAACATCATCACATTTATAAACAAATTCTGCTTCATCAGACAACACCAAAAATCCGTGAGCAAATCCTCTTGGAATCAAAAACATTTTTTTATTTTCTTCTGATAAAATCACACCTTCCCATTGCCCATATGTCTTGCTGCCTGGTCTTAAATCTACTGCCACATCAAACACTTCTCCATGTATCACACGAACCAATTTAGCTTGTGTATTTTCTTTTTGAAAATGAAGTCCACGCAAAACTCCTTTTTTAGATTTAGATTGATTATCTTGCACAAATTCATTGTCAATCCCAATTTGAGCAAAATCAGGTTTGCTATAAGTTTCCATAAAATACCCTCTGTTATCACCAAAAACAGTTGGCTCAATTACATAAACACCTTCAATTGATGTATCTATTCTTTTAAATTTTCCCATTTTTTCCTCCTAATTTTTTGTTTATTGGGTGATGTGGGCATCGCCCCCTAATTAAATAATTCGCTTTCATAAACCGCTTTGTATACTTGAAAATCTTCTTCAGCAATCTTCTTTAAATATTTTCCATATTCAGTTTTATGGCATTTTTCATAAGAATTCAATAATTCATCTTTTGAAATCCATTCATTGCGATATGCAACCTCTTCTAAACAAGCAATTTGAATTCCTTGACGTAGTTCAATTGCTCTTACAAAATCCGTTGCATCAGACAATCTGTCTGGGGATCCTGTATCAAACCAAGCATAGCCATTTCCTAGTGGAATCACTTGTAATTTTCCTTGCTCCATATACACTTTATTCACATCTGTGATTTCCAATTCTCCTCTTTCCGATGGCTCAATACTTTTCGCAATTTCTACAACTTTGTTATCATAAAAATAAATACCAGGAACTGCCAAATTTGATTTTGGATTTTGTGGCTTTTCCTCAATCGAAATTGCTTTACCAGTTTCATCAATTTCAACAACACCATACGAAGTTGGATCAGCAACTTGATATCCAAAAATGATGCCACCTTCTTTCAAATTACTAGCTGCTTTTAGTACACGCTCAATTCTAGAACCATATACCATGTTATCTCCCAAAATCAAAGATACATTATCATCACCAATAAACTCTTCTCCTAAAATAAAGGCCTCTGCTAGTCCATTCGGATGTTCTTGTACTTTATATTCAATTTTCATACCTAAGCTTGATCCATCACCCAATAAACTTTGGAACGCGCCAATATGAATTGGTGTAGAAATAATTAAAACTTCTCTAATGCCAGCCATCATCAAAGTTGATAATGGGTAATAAATCATTGGTTTATCATAAACTGGTAACATTTGTTTTGAAACAGCAAGTGTTACAGGATATAAGCGAGTAGCACTTCCGCCTGCTAAAATAATTCCTTTCATTATTTCAATTCCTCCTTTAGATATTCTTGCAAAGCCTCTTCCCATTTTTTGGGATATATGCCTACACTATGTAATTTTTCTTTTGATAGTTTACTATTGGTTGGCCTGTCACTTGACTCTGGATGAGCTTGTTTATATTCTTCTGAAGTTAAACTAATTACTGGTGTTTGGATACCTGCTAATGCATAAATTTTTCTGGTAAATCCACACCAAGTTGTAAATCCTTCATTGGTAGAGTGATAAATTCCATAAGGTGGTTCTTTTTCCATAATTGCTTCGATAATTTCACATAACGTTGTGGTACAAGTTGGACTTCCATGTTGGTCATCTACAACTGAAACAGATTCATTATTTGAAACTCTAAGCATGGTTTTAACAAAGTTTTTTCCACCTAAACCATATAACCATGCCGTTCTTAAAATATAATATTTTTCTGCTTTTGCTGCGTTTTGCTCACCTAAATATTTTGTTTTTCCATAAGCACTTACAGGACCTGGCTTCATGTCTTCTGTGTAAGCACTATCCACATCCAATTTTCCATCAAACACATAATCTGTGCTAATATGAATAAAACGACTATCCATTTGTTTAGCAGCTTCTGCTATATTTAAAACTGCTTCTCCATTAACACGATTTGCTAAATCATAATTGACTTCACATCCATCAACATTGGTATATGCTGCACAATTGACGATAAAATATGGTTCTATTTCTTTTACTTTTGCTATAACAGCTTGTTTATCACAAATATCAAGTGTTTCAATGGTGGTTCCAACCACTTCATATTTTTTTTCTAATCTTTCTTTTAACTCTCCACCAAGCATTCCATCTGCCCCGATTAATAATACTTTTTTCATTTTCTCCTCCACTTTTTCATTAATTTCGATATGCACATTATATCATACGAATTCATTTTGTCAAAGTTTTTTACATACAAACTACAATTTACACAAAATTTTCACAAAAGCAAAAAAAGGTCTGTAAAAAACTCTATCTTCTCATGCAATGTGTCGAGTTTTTACAGCACCTTTTTTCTTTATTTTTTATCTTGAAATCCTGTATATCTGCACCAATAATTGGTACTACTTAAAAATTGATTTTCACTATTCATCACTGTTTTTTTATGGCAACTACAACAATGTATAAATACCATTTTTCCATTTTTTTCACCAACATATAGGCCAACATGTTTGCTTGCATTTTTTTCCATTACTACACAAATATCACCTGGTAAACGCTCTTTTTGTGAAATGGATTTTACTTTTGCACTGCCTCCTCTATTTTTCAAAAAGCTGGTGTGTCCACTTTGTAAATTCAAATTTTGACTTTCTGTTTTATAAAGCCAATCCACAAATCCTGAGGCAGACAATTCTTTTGGATTTTCCATCAACATACTTGGTGTTGTTTTATATTTTATGTTTCCTACCGCCGAAAATGCAGTTTCTAATATTGCAATTCTTTTAGAATCCATTTTATCATAAATTCCTTGTTGCTCCCATTGTTTTCGCATTTCTTCAAACTGGTCAATTCCTACTGTTACTTCTTCTAAGTTAATGCCAAGATAATTGATTGATTGTACTAACTGGCTTTCTACTGCATATTGTGAAACAACTTTCACTTCAACTGTTTTATTCGTTCCTTTTCCTTTGATTTTGGAAGCATCCATTTGTATTTTACGATTTTCATTTCCTAAATTTTCTGCTTTTTGTACAAGTTCATTATCTACCAAAATTTGCACACTTTCTAAGTTAACATCTTTATTTAATGTTACATCCAGAAAAAGGGCTCCCTCTTCTGTTACCAAACTTGCAATTTTCAAAGGGTCTATTTTAAATTCTATCATCAATAAAGTTGTTAAATCTGTTACATCTGTTATTTCTATTGTGAAAGCATACGTATCAGAGCCTTGTTTTGGTTTTTGTTCATTAAAATCAATTTCTATATATTTACTGCTTGGGTGTTTCGGTAAAGTTTGTTCTTTTACCACTTCATTAACAACTGTATCTACTACTTTAACAGATTTTAAACCACTTTTATCTTTTAGGGTAACACCAAATTTTTTTCCGCCTTGATAAACAAATCCTGAAACACCTGGTGATGAATTAATTGCATAATATTTTTTGCCTTTTTTATTTTCTTTTATTTCTAATTTGACTTGTTTTATAATAACTAAACCTTTGGTGTCAGAGACTTCTATGATTAAGGTGGTTTCCTTATCCTTTAATTGTTTGTCATGTGAGAGGATATATTCTAGTTTAGATTCATACGTGTCTTTAGAATACACTGTTGGAATTTCATTTGCATTGGCTTTCCCTAAATCCACTACTGGAAGTTCACTCAAATCCTCTTGTAAATTTTGATTTTCAGCTTCTGGCGTTTGACCATATTGCTCATTAACGAAAGTTTTTCCGTCTTTTTGTCTAATTTTGACACTTTGAATTTTATAATAATCATTTACTGTTATTTTAACATCTGATAAATCTGAAGTTTCGGAGTTTACTGTTATACGTGGTGAATTGTTAAAAGCTTTAAAGCCTGTTGCAGCTTCACTTTTAGGAGCAAATAAACAAATTCCTATTACCAAAATAACTTGTATAATCCAATATTTTGTATTTTTAATTTTCATTAAAACCGCCTCCTTATGCAAGCTTTTTAAAACCATTCATCTTATTTATTATAGCATATTTTAAGCATAATTGTCAAATATTGCCGCTTTTAGAAGATTAATAACCCGGTTTTTCTAACAGATGAAACATATTTTTCTTATATTCTTCTACGCCTGGCTGATTAAATGGATTTACACCTAACAAATACCCTGACATAGCAACTGCTTTTTCAAAAAAGTAAATTAATTCTCCAATATTTTCTTCATCTAATTTTTCGATTTCGATTAACAAATTTGGAACATTTCCATTGACATGTGCTTGAATGGTTCCTTCCATTGCTTTTGCATTAACATAGCCTAATTGTTTTCCTGCTAAATAATTTAAGCCATCTAAATTTTGATCATCCATTTGAATCGTTATTTCTGAGGAATTTTCATTAATTTTTAGAACGGTTTCCATTAAATTTCTTTCTCCATCCTGCATATATTGCCCCATGGAATGTAAATCTGTTGTTAAATCAATTCCTGCTGGAAAAATTCCTTTTTTGTCTTTTCCTTCACTTTCTCCATAAAGTTGTTTCCACCATTCTGTAAAATAATGTAATTTGGGTTCATAATTGGCTAAAACTTCAATGTTTTTTCCTGATTGATACAATAAATTGCGCACCAAAGCATATTGGTAACATTCATTGTATTTAACTTCTGAATCATTGTATTTGTCTTGAGCAAGTTTGGCTCCTAACATCAATTTTTCAATATCAACACCAGCTGTAGCAATTGGTAGCAAACCTACTGCTGTTAAAACCGAAAATCTTCCACCAATATTATCTGGTATAACGAATGTTTCGTATTTTTCTTTGTCTGCTAATGTTTTTAAAGCACCTTTTTCTTTGTCAGTAGTTACATAAATTCTTTTTCTTGCTTCTTTAACACCATATTTTGTTTCTAATACTTCTCGAAAAATACGAAATGCAATTGCTGGTTCTGTTGTTGTTCCTGATTTAGAAATAACATTAACACAAATATCTTTTCCTTCTATCAAATCCAATAAATCATTTACATAAACAGAACTAATGTTATTTCCTACATAAAAAATTTGTGGCGTTTTCCTTTTATTAGAAGATTGTAAATTATAAAAAGAGTTGGTAAGTGCTTCAATGACTGCTCTTGCACCCAAATAAGAGCCACCAATTCCAATAACAATCAGCACTTGCGCATCTTGCCTTATTTTTTCTGCTGCTTTTTTTATTCTCTCAAATTCGTGTTTGTCAAAATTGGTTGGAAGTTCTACCCACCCTAAAAATTCCTTTTCTTGATTTGCTTTTTGATGAATATCTTCGTGAATTGTAGCTATTTTTTCAGCATATTGTTGAAATAAATTCTCACGAATACTAGAATTTCTAAAATTAAATTTAATCATAATAATCTCCTTTTCTTATATTTTTAAAAAATCAATCATACCATTTTGGTTTTTTTTAACTCTCCATGCCCTATCTTCCAATTCTTCTTGTTTCATATATTTTCTACCAAATTGCTCTTTCATATGAACCCAATCTTGAATTTTTATTCTGTACATGGCGCCATCGGCAAATCCTGCTAAAACAAACGCAAGCGCACCTAATTCATGATATTCTAACAAAGTTTGTCTTTGATAATCACTTAATGCCTGATAGGTTACTTTATCTGATTCTGTAAATTTGGCATCAAAAACAATGGTTCTTCCGCCTTTTAAAGTGCCTTTAAAATCTGGTTGCGCAGATTTTGTAAAAACCGTTTCAAAATGCCCCTTTTCAATATGCCTTAAAATGCTCATTGGTTCTGGTGTTTTTTCGATTATTGCAATTTTTTCTAATTGATACATTTGACAAATGGCTTCTATTTGTTTTTCAAAATTTTTGCCAAGACCATGGTTAATTTTTCCTTGTAACTGCCTTTGCAAACTTTTGGTTTGATAACATTCCTCTTTTAAAACGATTTTCTTATATTCTTGAATTGACATTCCCACTTTAAAAAAACTCCTTTTCATTTGCTTGAAATTATCATATCAAATGATTGGATTAATTTCAATACATGAAAAGCTAAAAAAACATTTTCTATTTATTTTTCCTAAATATTTTTTAAAAATTCCTTTTAAATACTTGTATCACAAGGTAAATTTATGATATAATACCAAAAATAATGAAGAAAGAAGGAATTTTAAAATGAAAAATGTTTTTGAAGTTTTACAAGAACGTGGTTATATAGAACAATTAACGCATCCAGAAGAAATCAAAGAACTTTTAGGAAAAAAATCAGTTCCATTTTATATTGGAATTGACCCAACTGCTGATAGTCTTCATGTTGGGCATTTTGTTTCCTTGATGGTTGCTGCTAATTTACAAAAATATGGTCATAAACCAATTATTTTGGTCGGTGGTGGAACTGCCATTATTGGTGATCCTTCTGGCAAAACAGATATGCGAAAAATGCTTTCTAAAGAAGAAATTGAACATAATGTTGAATGTATTAAAAAGCAAGCCCAAAAATTTATTCGTTTTGAAGGAGAAAATGCTGCCATTGTTGTGAATAATGCAGATTGGATTTCAGATTTAAATTTTGTTGATTTTATGCGTGAAATCGGAAGCTTATTTTCCGTTAATAAAATGCTTGCTGCTGAGTGTTACAAACAACGTTTAGAAACTGGTCTTACGTTTTTTGAAATGGGCTATATGCTTATGCAATCTTACGATTTTTTGCATTTGTATAACACCTACGATTGCAAATTGCAAATCGGTGGAAACGACCAATGGTCAAATATTATTGGCGGTGTTGACTTAATTCGAAAAATTGGAAAAGACGATTCTTTTGGTTTAACATTCAAGCTTCTTACGACAAAAGAAGGAAAAAAAATGGGAAAAACTGAAAAAGGGGCTTTGTGGCTTGACGCAAATAAAGTTTCACCATACGAATTTTACCAATATTGGAGAAATATTGCAGATAGTGATATTGAAAATGTTGCTAGATTACTTACTTTTCTAAGCATCGAAGAAATCAAGGAAATGGCAAAATTAAAAGATGAACAAATCAATGAAGCTAAAAAGAAAATTGCTTTTGAAATTACAAAATTGATTCATGGTGAAGAAGAAGCAAAAAAAGCGCAAGAGGCTTCTGAAGCTTTATTTAGTGGTCATCAAAATAGTGAACATATGCCTTGTACACAATTAGAAAATCACCAAATCGCTATTGCTTCTGTTTTGGTTCAAACAGGTCTTGCATCCTCTAAATCTCAAGCAAAACAGCTTATTACTCAAGGTGGCATCACACTAAATAACGAAAAAATATCTGATACAAATTATATTTTATCTGAAAGTGATTTTTCAAATGGTTATGCTATTTTGAAAAAAGGCAAAAAAGTTTTTCATAAAATCATTTAATTTTAGGATAAAATAGATTAGTTATCGGTAAAAATTCAAAACTAAAAATGAAGAGATACTATATATCTCTTCTATTTTTCTAGTTTTGTTCCCCTTGCTTTTATTTCCTTTTTCTGATTGGATGTCTTATAACTGTTTTTAACTTATTTACATCGCATCTTCTTGGATCGCTTAAATAAATTTCGTGGTGAAAACGAGTATCCGTAATATCTAGTTCATATCCATTCTCTATCATATATTCGTGCATTAGACTAATAGTTTTGGGCTCATTATCATAAGAGCCTATGTGCATACATTGAACGCAGATTCCTTCATCATAGGTTAAAAATTCTACTTTTGAAAAGTCTTGTTTCTTTTTCTTGGTAGCCTCCCCAGTAGCCCATTCAAAATCTTCTTTTGTTACAAAGTCTGGTAGTCTAATAATTGAAATAAAGTTAAATTTGTCTTTGTGCTTATAATCTATACTACTTTTACTTTCTTGCCACCAGAATCCTTCAAGTGGTGGAACTACATATTCAAAATAACCATCTATTTTATGTGTTC
>CAOKQM010000019.1 GCA_948470875.1 uncultured Clostridium sp. | reverse complement strand
CAAGCGGCGAAAAATGAATTATTGGAATTGTTGGGACGAATTCATGTGTGGGAAGATTTTGAGAAAGCTTATAAACAGGCAGCAAATGCAGGCTTTGACAATATAAATGTGGATTTAATGTTAGGGCTACCAACACAAAATTTAGAAGATTTGAAACAAAGTTTGCAAAAGGTAATTGACTTAAATCCCAAACATATCTCAATTTATTCGCTTATCTTAGAGGAAGGAACTGAGCTTGACAAATTAATTGCTGCAAAGAAATTGCAAATGCTTCCAGATAAATTAGAGCGAAAAATGTATTGGGAAACAAAGAAAATTTTGGAGAAAAATGGATATTGCCATTATGAAATTTCAAATTTTGCTAAAAAAGGATTTGAATCAAACCATAATTTGGCATGTTGGAATCAGGAAGAATACATTGGATTTGGTGTGGCAGCGCATTCTTATGTCGAAAAAAAGCGATTTTGTAATGGAAATGATTTAGAAGAATATATTAAAAATAGCAATGCACATGAGTTTGAGAAAAATAAAAAACTACAAGAGGAACAAACATTTGAACAGCAAGCAAAAGAATTTATGATGTTGGGTTTAAGAAAAATAGAAGGTGTTTCAATTTCGAAATTTGAGCAAAAATTTCAAATTCATCCATTGTTTTATTTTCGATTTGAAATTAGTAAATTGGAAGAACAGGATTTGATAGAAGTGGATTTAGACAACATTCGTTTAACCAAAAAAGGTTTGGATTTTGCCAATATAGTTTTTGAGGAATTTGTGTAGAAAACTTGCACTTTTTTTGGATATAATGTATAATTAAACAAAGGAGGAAAGCAAAATGTTAGATAAGGAAAATGTAAAATTGGGTTTAATTGACCGATTGAGAGTACTTTTAAAAAGAAGAGAAGCTGAAAAATTGGAAGATGAGCGTTTGAAATTGGAGCCAAATGGTGAGTATCATCCAGATTATTCAGAAGCAGATAAATTAGAGGAAGAATTACGTGCTAAAAAATTGGCCAAATTGCAAGCTAAACAACAAAGAAAAATGGCTAGATTAAATAAAAAAATGGGAGTACAAAGTTTGGAGCCAGCAAAAGCAGAAGAAAAAGAAGTAAAACCACTTTTGGAAGTGATTGATGAGATGAATAAAAATACACTTGATTTTATGTTAAATAAGCCATTAAAAAGCAAGGAAGATGCTTATGAGAACATCATAGAAATGCAAAGATATTTATCGTATCCACATGATGATATTCCAAATGCTGTAGAATCGATAAATAGCAAATATGCAGCAATAGCAGAGCATTTTGGACAAGATGCTTTAGAAAAAGGAATGAAATGTGCTGAAATTGATGAAGGGTTAATAGAAAAGTATGAAGTTATGCCGATTAAACAAAGAGTGCAAATGGAAGATAGAATCATGAGAGATGGAAAATTGGCAGAAATGTTAAATGAGCTTAGATATCAGCCAGAAAAAAGTGAGAATTTAACGGGAGAAATTGTACTGTACCGAGCTGTTTATGCACATATGGTGGCAGGGCAAAGAGAGGCAGAAAATTATCAAGCAGAGGAAAAGCAAGAAGAAAAGCCAAAACAGAACAATTTTGAGAAATCGGAAGAGGGATACAAGGAAGTTCCATATACGCTAAATTATATAAAAGTATCGCCTGAAACAATAAAAAGCATGCGTGAGCAAATCTTAGAAGAAGATAAAAAAACGCTAGATGCCATGTTAGATAAGCCATTAAAAAGCAAGGAAGATGCTTATGAGAACATCATAGAAATGCAAAGATATTTATCGTATCCACATGATGATATTCCAAATGCTGTAGAATCGATAAATAGCAAATATGCAGCAATAGCAGAGCATTTTGGACAAGATGCTTTAGAAAAAGGAATGAAATGTGCTGAAATTGATGAAGGGTTAATAGAAAAGTATGAAGTTATGCCGATTAAACAAAGAGTGCAAATGGAAGATAGAATCATGAGAGATGGAAAATTGGCAGAAATGTTAAATGAGCTTAGATATCAGCCAGAAAAAAGTGAGAATTTAACGGGAGAAATTGTACTGTACCGAGCTGTTTATGCACATATGGTGGCTCAGATGAAAGATGAGCAAAACCGAGGTTTAGAGCAAAATGAAGCTATGCAAGGAGAAAGTTTGCATGAACAATTAATGTAAATGTATGAAGGTCAAGATAGTGGAAGATAAAATTTTATAAGTTTTCCATAAAAAACTATTGACAAAATCAAAAAATGGGTATAATATATTAGCAGTCTAGTATTTAGACTGCTAAATTAATTTTGAAAATAAACTTTGTTTTACTGTGTTAGACTTGCACATCGAAAAGCTCAGAGTGCAAAGCATGTATCGGTTTTTCTTGTTTGTCTGCCTTGTAATACTTGTTTCTTTTTAAAATTGTTTGAAGCTTAGAAGTCACACAAATTCTATATAAATGGAGGTTGGATGGTGGCAGAAAATTTAGATAATAGAAAGAAGAAAATTTTGCAAGCCATTGTAGAAGAATATATTGAAACAGCAGAACCAGTCAGTTCGGGAAATCTTGTTAAATACTTAGATTGCAGTAGTGCTACCATTCGAAATGAAATGGCAGAGCTAGAGCATATTGGTTTTTTAGAAAAAACGCATACATCAAGTCGGGCGTGTTCCTTCTCAAAAAGGCTATCGCTATTATGTGGATCAATTGGTCAGAGAAGATAATCTTACAAAACAAGAAATGGAAATGATTAAACAAAGGCTAGAAACCAAAGTAAATGGGCTGGAGGATTTAGCCAGAATTGCAACAACAACATTATCTGAAATAACACATTACACAACAGTTAGCATGCGGACCAGATATGAACAATCACACCATTATTGATATTAAATTTGTATTGCTTGGAAGCAGAGTTTTAATGGCAGTTATTTTGACAGATTCTGGTATCATTCGTGAATCGATTATTAAATTTGACGAAGATTTAGAACAAACACAAGTGGATGATTTAACTTATATTTTTAAAAATAAATTAGTTGGGAAACCACTTGAAAAATTAGAAGGACCAATTGAAGAATTCATTATGGCTGAAGTAAAAACAGGGATTGATATCATCCAAAAAATTATTGACGAAATCAATAAATTGTTAGATGAATCCAAAAAAGTATACTTGGAGAGCGCTGGAAAAGTGCTAGATATGCCAGAATTTAAAAAAGTTGATGTAGCTAAAGATTTTTTGAATGTGTTAGATGCTAAAGATTTAGTAGCAGATGTTTTAAATACAGGAATTGCAGATAATATCAATGTTTACATTGGTGAAGAATCAGAACATGAAGAATTAAAAAATTTTAGTATCGTAACTTTTCATCATTTATTAAAAGACAAAGATATTGGAACGATTGGAATTATTGGACCAACTAGAATGGATTATTCCAAAGTTATATCGGTAATGAAATATATTAGCAAAAAATTAAATGATGATTTCAAAAATGGAAGATTAAGTTAAATTGTTAAGTATTACAGATAATTTAAAGCAAAGAGAAAATTACAAATAATATATAAAGGAGGTTTTTGATTTGGGAGAGGGAAATGAAAAAAAAATGCAAGAGAATATGGAATTAGAAAATGAAGCAGTACAAACGCCAAAAACAGAGTTGGAGGAATTAGAAGATAGATACAAACGTCTATATGCGGAGTTTGAAAATTTCAAAAAAAGAAGCAGCAAAGAAAGAGAAAATTTATACAGCATGATTACGGGAGAAGTTTTGCTGGTTATGTTACCAATTATGGATAATTTAGAAAAAGCAGCTTCTAGTGAAACATCAGATAAAGCTTATCAAGAAGGTGTAAATTTGGTGGTGAAACAATATAAAACTGCATTAGAAAAGTTTGGCTTAAAGGAAATTGAAACCATTGGTAAACGTTTTGATCCAGAATTGCATGAAGCCGTTAGCCATATGGATGATCCAACAAAAGGAGAACAAGAAATTGTTGAAGAATACAGGAAAGGTTACCAAATTGGCAATAAAGTAATACGTCATGCATTGGTGGTTGTTGCAAATTAGCAACATAGGTATTGACCTGTACAAAAAGGTGGGAATGGATTCATACACAAAATGTTAATAATTAAAAATTATTATAAATATAAACAAAAGAAAACAATTTTTAAATAAAAATATTTTATTTTAGGAGGTTTTTAAAATGGGAAAAATTATAGGAATTGATTTAGGTACAACAAATTCATGTGTTTCTGTTATGGAAGGTGGAGATCCAGTCGTTATTCCAAATAGCGAAGGAAACAGAACAACGCCATCTGTTGTTGCTTTTTCAAAAAATGGAGAAAGACTAGTAGGGCAAATTGCAAAACGTCAAGCTGTTACAAATCCAGATAATACTGTTATTTCTATCAAAAGAAAAATGGGAACAAATGAAAAAGTAAAAATTGAAGGCGATGAATTTTCGCCACAAGAAATTTCTGCTATGATTTTACAAAAATTGAAGTCAGATGCTGAAAATTATTTAGGAACAAAAGTGACGCAAGCGGTTATTACTGTTCCAGCTTATTTTAGCGATAGTCAAAGACAAGCAACAAAAGATGCAGGTAGAATTGCAGGTTTGGAAGTTCTAAGAATTATCAATGAACCAACAGCTGCTGCTCTTGCTTATGGTATGGATAAAGAAGCACAAGATCAAAAAATCATGATTTACGATTTAGGTGGTGGAACATTTGATGTTTCTATCTTAGAAATTGGAGATGGTGTTTTTGAAGTGTTGTCAACAAATGGTAATACACACTTAGGTGGAGATGATTTTGATAATAGCATCATCGATTATTTAGTTGATGAATTTAAAAAGTCAAATGGTATTGATTTAAAAGCTGATAAAATGGCAATGCAACGTTTAAAAGAAGCAGCAGAAAAAGCCAAAATTGAATTATCAGGCGTGCAACAAACACAAATTAATTTGCCTTTTATTACAGCTGATTCAACAGGACCAAAACATTTAGATATCACTTTGACAAGAGCAAAATTTGAAGAATTAATTCACGATTTAGTAGAAAATACAAGAATTCCAGTAGAACAAGCAATGAAAGATGCAGGAATTAATGCTTCAGATTTACACAAAGTATTATTAGTTGGTGGTTCTACAAGAGTTCCAGCTGTCCAAGAAATGGTAAAAAGAATTACAGGAAAAGACGCAGACAAAGGAATTAATCCAGATGAATGTGTTGCTATTGGTGCAGGTATTCAAGGTGGTGTGTTATCAGGAGATGTGAAAGATTTAGTATTACTTGATGTAACACCATTGTCATTGGGAATTGAAACATATGGTGGTGTGTTTACAAAGTTAATTGAAAGAAATACAACTATTCCAACGAAAAAATCACAAATTTTCTCAACAGCAGGAGATGGTCAAACATCTGTTGAAGTGCATGTTTTACAAGGGGAAAGAGAAATGGCAGCTTACAACAAAACCTTAGGAAGATTTCAATTAACAGGAATTCCAGCAGCTCCAAGAGGTGTTCCACAAATCGAAGTAACATTTGATATTGATGCAAACGGAATTGTTCACGTTTCTGCTAAAGACCAAGGAACAGGAAACGAGCAAAAAGTTGTGATTACAGCAAGCACAAACCTTTCAGAAGATGATATCAATGAAGCTATCAAAGATGCGGAAGCACATGCTGCGGAAGATAAAAAGAGAAAAGAAGAAATTGAAGTTAGAAATAATGCTGAAAGTTTAGTATACAATAGTGAAAAAACATTAGAAGAATTAGGCGACAAAATTAGCGGAGAAGAGAAAGCTAAAGTAGAAACAGAAATTGATAATACAAAAAAAGCTTTGGAAACAAACAATGTTGAAACAATCAAAGAAGCAACTGATAAATTAACAAAAGTATTTTATGAATTATCAGAAAAATTATATTCTCAGACTGGAGCAGCTGCTGGTGCTACATCAGGAACAACAGAAGAAAACACAACAGCTGAAGGTGATAATGTAGTAGACGCAGATTATGAAGTACAAGATGATGATAACAAAGAATAAGATGTGTAGTAGGGCAGAACTGCAATTCTGCCCTAACCCTTAATTATATCATATTTGAATTAAAATTTCAATTTGGCAAAGCTGGAAAAATTTTTAATGAAGTTAATATTTTTCTATAAATATTAACTACTGAAGCTGTAACAAGAAAATCTTTAACAGCTTCAGTAAATTAAAGGTTAGGCATCTGTTTTTACATATATGTAGAATGATTTGTATATATATGTAAGGGCAGAAGATATAAAATGAGGTAAAATGTATGGCAGATTATATAAAAGATATCCGAAAGAAGATTGGGCATGCTCCTATTTTTTGTCCAGGAAGTGGTGCGATTATTTACCAAAATGGAAAGGTTTTATTGCAAAAACGAGCGGATAATGGAAAATGGTCAATTCATGGTGGAGCTGTGGAATTGGGAAAAACATATTTGCAGGCTCTAACCAGAGAGTTGAAAGAAGAAATTAATATTAAGCCAATTAATCCACAACTAATGGGAATTTATACAGGAAAAAATTTTTATTTTGAATATCCCAATGAAGATAAAATATATGATTCTTTGTGTGTTTTTTTAGTAGAAGAGTATGACGGAGATTTGCAAAAAGATAATAGCGAAGTGACTGATTTACGATGGTTTGATTTAGAAAATTTACTAGAACAATTAGATCGTGAAGATGGATTGATTTTACAAGATTTTAAGAAATTTTTGCAAAATCGAGAAGTAATATGTTATTAAGTTTAATGTTGGAGGTCAATTAAAATGGCAAATAAAAGAGATTATTATGAAGTATTAGGTGTAAATAAAAATGCTACAGATGATGAATTGAAAAAGGCATATCGAAAATTGGCAAAAAAATATCATCCAGACGCCAATCTAGATAATAAAGAAGAAGCAGAAAAAAAGTTCAAAGAAGTGAATGAGGCATATGAAACATTATCTGACAAACAAAAACGCCAGATGTATGACCAATTTGGTTTTGATGGTCCACAATATGGTGCAGGTCAAGGTGGAGGCTATTATTCATATGGTTCTGGTTTTGATGGTTTTGGTGGATTTAGCGATTTTGGAGATTTCGGAGATTTGGGTGATATTTTTTCATCTTTTTTCGGAGGAGGTTCAACTCGTTCAAGGAATGCAAATGGGCCACGAAAAGGGGCTGATTTGCGTGTTAATTTGAATATTACATTTGAAGAAGCTTATTTGGGTGTTGAAAAAGAAATTACATTAAATCGTAACGAAACTTGTAAATCTTGTAATGGAACAGGAAGTGAAAAAGGTAGTTCACCAGAAACTTGTTCTGTATGTGGTGGGAAAGGTAAAATTAAGCAAGTTGTCACAACACCATTTGGACAAATGTCTACTCAAAAAGTATGTAGTGTGTGTGGTGGAACAGGAAAAGTCATTAAAAATCCATGTACAATGTGTCATGGAAAAGGCATCAATCGTAAATCTGTGAAAATAAAAGTTAAAATTCCAGAAGGAGTTGACGAAGGGCAAACAGTAATTTTAAAAAGTGAAGGCGAACCTGGCATAAATGGTGGACCAAAAGGAGATTTGCATATTGTCATTCATTTAAAAAAACATAATATTTACACTAGACAAGGGGAACATGTGCTTTGTGAGATTCCAATTACTTTTACGGGAGCAACATTAGGAACGGAACTAGAAATTCCAATGGTGGATGGCAAAAAAGAGAAATTTAAAATTCCAGAAGGAACACGGAACAGGAACGCGATTTGTAATCAAAAATAAAGGATTTAAAAGTGTAAATCGAAATTGGAGAGGAGATTTTGTATTTACTGTGAATGTACAAATTCCGAAAAAATTAACAGCAGAGCAAAGGAGATTAATCACAGAACTAGCCAAAACTATGAACGAACAGCCACCAATTAAAAAAAGAGGTATTTTTGGATAAAGAACAAAGCGGACAATATATAATCAGCAAAAAATAAAATTTTACTGAATTGTCTGCTTATTTTTTATTGCGCTAAATTTTTGAAAGAAATTTGTGTGCAACTATTTGCGCGTGGCGCTTTCATATATTTTTCACAAAGAATTTACAAAATAGTAAAAATTTAGAAATATTTTTATGATATAGTAAAAAAAGTATTTTACTATTTTAAGGAGGAATAAAAATGATAGCAATTGGTTCAGATCATGGAGGATATAAATTAAAAGAAGAAGTAAAAAAATATTTAGAAGAAGCAGGAATTGAGTATCAGGATTTTGGAACAGATAGTGAAGAAAGAACAGATTATCCGATATATGGAAAAAAGGTTGTAGAAGCAGTTCAAAGTAAACAAGCTGAAAAAGGAATTTTAATTTGTGGAACAGGATTTGGAATGACAATTCTTGCGAATAAATATAAGGGAATTCGTTGTGCTTCTTGTTGGAATGAAGAAGTTGCAAAATTGTTAAAAGGTCATAATGATGCAAATATCATTGCATTGCCAGGAAGATTTATCAATGTTTCTCAAGCAGTTGTTATTTTAAGAGCTTGGCTTGGAAGTGAATTTATGGAAGGTAGGCATACAGAAAGATTGCAAATGATTGAGGAAATTGAAAAAGAAAATATGAAATAATTCAAAATGGACTTAGTCTTAAATATCAATTTTTTGTAATATAAAAATAAAGTTCTGTTTTGGACATAAGAAGAAAGGTTGTAAAAATGTGGGGAGATATAGCAATAGCATTTATGATAGCTTTTATGACGTCTTTTATGATGACGCCACAAACAATAAAGTTAGCTAAAAAATTAGGGGCTGTGGATACGCCAAAAGATGAAAGACGAATCAATAAAATTACGATGCCACGACTTGGCGGATTAGCAGTTATTGCAGGTTTTATTATATCCATTGCGTATTTGTTGATTGTTATGACAATAGAAGGAAATATTGATTTAGCACAAGATAATTATTATTCCAAATTAACAGGATTTGTGGTTGGTGGTTTAATTATTGGAGTGGTATGCTTTTTTGATGATGTAAAAGGCGCAAAAGCAGTTGTAAAATTGCTAGCTCAGATATTGGCTGGAATTGTTGTTGTGAAATCAGGAATTATGATTGATTCTATGGATATTCCATTTATTAAAATTGATAGTGAAAATGTGCTTTTTTATCAAATTTTGACAGTTTTTTGGATTATTGGAATCACAAATGCAATGAATTTAATTGATGGATTAGATGGATTATCAACAGGAATATCAATTATATCGTGTGTTTCACTTTTGATTATTTTTTCATTAAATGCTTCACCATTGATATCGATTATTTTGATAACAGCATTGTGTGGTTCTTTAGTTGGATTTTTGCCATACAATTTTAATCCAGCTAAAACCTTTATTGGGGATACAGGTTCTAATTTTTTAGGATATTGTTTGTCCATTATATCCATTTTGGGAATTGCCAAAACCTATACAGCCATTGTGATAGTAGCACCTTTAATTGTACTTGCTTTACCATTGTTTGATACTGTATTTGCTGTGTTTAGAAGATTAATTCATGGAAAATCATTAAAAGCAATTATTGAACCAGATGCCAATCATTTACATCATAAAATGTTAAGAAAAGGTTTTACTCAAAAACAAGCGGTATTGATTATGTATGGTTTAAGTGCAACCTTTGGTATGTTTGCAATTATTTTATTAGAAAGTGGAATTTGGAAGGCTTTATCATTTGCTCTAATTATTATTGTCATCATTGCTATGGGGTATAAGGAATTTTTTAAGCAAAGATTGCTAGGGGATAATGAAACAGAAATGGAAAAACAAATAGAAGGTCAGATTGATTTACAAGGTAAAATAGATGGTTAAATGATTTAAAATAAAACATTGATAATGATGTTCTTATAATTGACAATTTCTGTAAAATAGGCTATAATATAATTGTCACTAAAATTTTAATATATCAAGAAAGGAAAAAGAAGATGAAAGAAGAAACGCGGAATCAGGTAAATGAAATTGTAGGAAAAATTGGGATTTGTTTTGGTGTTGTTGCTGTTGTAGTGGCAATGTTAGCGGCTGTATGGATTGCTTTTTTTGCAGCAAAAGACAAAAATTTGCCCAAACCCAATGTCGCAATTAAGGTTAAAGAAGCTGGAGAAGTTCTTCAGCTAAACGAATCACCAAACAAAGCACAAAAAGAACCGTTTCGGTTTCTGAAAGAAAATCAGGAATTGGAATTTTATTTCGCTATTGACCAAGCTGATTTTGAAATTGAGGATGTAAGTATTCTTGATGAAAGCGGCTTTGTCAAGCAGATAGCAGAAAATGGATATTCTATTGCAGCCCAAAAAACGGTTGTGGAAATCCGATATCGCTATCGGGGTGAAGAAAATACCGTATATTTTGCGGTAGAACCAGAAGAATAAGTTCCTTTCGAAAGCGTGCATTTGCACGCTTTTTTTAGCATTATAGACTAAAATTAGAATAAAAACGGTAGGCAAATGACAACTAATATTTGAAAGATAGGCTTAAAATATTGGTTGAAAAGGAAAAAATCGTAAAAAAGTTTAAAAAAAGCTTGCAATTTCCAATTTTTGGGTGTATAATAAAAATACAAGGAAAGAATAAACTAGAGGAGTGGGACTATCCCACTCTTTGTTTGTGAAAACGAAAAGGAGGAATTTGTGAATCAAAATATTGAGTCTAAGATAGAAAATTTGATAAAACCTATCATAAACAACTTAGAATATGAGTTGTATGATGTGCAATATTTAAAAGAAGGGAAAGATTATTTTTTGCGTATAACAATTGATAAACCAGGAGGAGTGATGATTGAAGATTGTGAAAAAGTTAATCAAGCAATTGATGAAATATTAGATACAGCAGATATGATTAAAACAAGCTATTTTCTGGAAGTTTCATCACCTGGAATTGAAAGAATATTGCGAAAACCTTGGCATTTTGAAAAACAAATTGGAAATAAAATTCAGTTAAAATTATTTAAATCTGTGAATCAACAAAAGAATTTAGAAGGAATATTGCGTGCATTTCAAGAAGATAGAGTAGAATTACAAATAGAAGATGAGTGTATAGAAATTGAGAAAAAAAATATTGCAATAGCCAAAGTTGTTGCAGATATATTTTAGAAAGGAATGAGATAGAAGATGAAAAATATTGATGTAAAAGAATTTATAAAAGCAATGGAGGAATTGGAAAAGGAAAGAGGAATTGAGAAAGCATATTTGATAGAATCACTAGAAGCGGCTTTAGTAACGGCTTACAAAAGAAATTTTGATTCTGTGGATAATGTAAAAGTTACCATTGATGACCAAACAGGTGAGCTTCATATTTATTCTGTAAGGGATGTTGTAGAAGTTTCAGAAGATCCATTGCTTGAAATTGATTTAGAATCTGCTAGGAAAATCGATTCTTCTTATAATGTAGGAGATGTTGTGAATTTAGAAATTAAACCAAAAGATTTTGGTAGAATTGCAGCTCAAACAGCAAAACAGGTAGTTGTTCAAAAAATTAGAGAAGCTGAGCGTAATATGGTATTTACAGAATTTAATGACAAAAAAGGTGAAATTGTTTCTGGAATTATTCAAAAAGCAGATGGCGGAATTGTTGTTATGGATTTGGGAAAATTAGAAGGAGTTATGCCATTAAAAGAACAAATTAATTCTGAAAAATATCGTGTAAATGATAAAATCAGAGGATATGTGGTTGATGTTGAAAGAGGAGCCAAAGGAAATCCACAAGTGATTGTTTCAAGAAGTCATCCAGATTTTGTGCGCAAATTATTTGAATTTGAAATTCCTGAAATTTATGAAGGCTTAATTGAAATAAAAAGTGTGTCAAGGGATAGCGGTTCTCGAAGTAAAGTTGCAGTATATTCGAAAAATCAAGATATTGACCCAGTTGGTTCTTGCGTTGGACAAAAAGGAATTCGTATTCAAAATATTATCAATGAATTAAATGGTGAAAAAATTGATGTAATTGAATGGAATGAAGATCCTTCCATTTATATTGCAGCAGCACTTCTTCCAGCACAAGTTATGGCAGTTGATATTGGAGAAGAAGAAAAGTTTGCACAAGTAGTTGTGCCAGATGACCAATTGTCTTTGGCTATTGGAAAGGCGGGTCAAAATGCAAGATTAGCAGCCAGACTTACAGCTTGGAAAATTGATATTAAATCTGAATCTCAAATGAGAGAAATTTTATTAAAACAGGCAGAAGAAAATGGAGAAGAAGTTGGTGAGGAAAATGCAGAAGAATAAAAAAAAGCCAACAAGAAGATGCATGGGCTGTAACGAATCAAAAGAAAAAAATGAGCTTTTGCGTATTGTCAAATCAAAAGAAGGTTTGATAGAAGTGGATTTGACTGGTAAAAAAAATGGCAGAGGTGCATATATATGTAAGAATGAGAAATGCTTGAATCAAGTCGTGAAATCAAAACGTTTGCAAAAATCATTAGAGTGTGAGATTCAGGAGGATATATATGAAAGGTTAAGAGGTGTAATTGTTGATAAATAAGATTTATGGCTTATTAGGATTGGGTGCTAGGGCTGGAAAAATCGTTTCTGGAATGGATGCTGTTAGTGATGATTTGAAAAGAAATAAAATCAAATTATTGGTTGTGGCAAAAGATGCATCAGATAAGACAAGAAAGAATATAGAGTATTTGGCAGAAAGAAAAACAGTACCAATGATAGTTATTGGAACAATTTTCGATAACAGCAAAGCAATTGGAAAGGAAAACAGAGCTGTGATTGGCGTGAAAGATAAAAATATATCAGATGGTATAAAGAAAATATATGGGGGTGAAGCTTTTGGGGAAAATTAAGATTTATGAATTGGCAAAAGAATTCAATATGGAGAGTAAAAAGCTATTAGAAATGGCTATGAAAAATGGAATGGATGTAAAAAGTCATTTAAGTAGTATTTCTGAAAAGGATTGCGAAGTTTTGAGAAAAATTGTGAAAAATGGTTCTTCTAAAAAACAAGAAAAGTCAGACGACAAAAAAATTAAGAAAAATAAAGAAACACCAGTTATTATTAGAAGAGAAATTATTATTAATGAAGATGAAATGAAAACAAAAGAGCTTGAAAAAAAGAAAAAGGAAGAACAAACAAGAAAAAATAATGTTGGTTTTATCAATCAAAATCGAAATAAAGATTATAATATTGTGTATCGAAATAAACCAACTAAGCCAATGACAATGAATGAGTTGTTTGGTATTGGAAAAAAAGAAGAGAAAGAAAAAAAGGTAGTAGAACCCCAAATAGAGGCGAAAGAAGAAGTCAAAGAAGTGAAAAAAGAAGAATTAAAGGAAGAAAGTCAAGTAGTGGAAAAAACAGTAAAAGTGGAAGAAAAAGTTGAAATTGTAGAAAAACCAACAAATCATTTCAATCAGAATAAAAATAATGCAAATTATAAAAATAATAATTACCATAATCGTAATAATTATAATAATCGTAGTGGAGACAACCGAGGAAACTTCAACAATCGTAATCATGATAATCGAGGAAATTTCAATAATCGCAATAACGAAGGCAGAAACAATTATAACAATCGCAGTGGAAATTATCGTAATCAGAATAACAACAATTATAATAATCGAAATAATGGAAATAATAATCAAAGACAGGATAATTACAGACCAGGATTCCAGAAAAAGCAAGGTATGGATGACAGAAAAATAGACAAAAAAATAAAAAATATTATAGAAATGGACATTCCAGAAAAAGATAATGTTAGAGATTACAACAATAACAACAATAAAAATCGAGACAGAATGAAGCAAAATCAAAAAATGAATGACCAAAGGCAACCAAAAAAGAATCGTAAAAATGGTGAAAATGATTTTAACTCTGGAAAATTAAATAATTTGAAAAAGCAAAACAAGCTTTCAAACATGTTTGATGAAGGTGAAATGTTAGATTATTATGATTTAAGCACAGAAAGAGGAAAACGTGGTAAAAAGCGTAATAAACCACAAGAAAATAGAACCAAACAAAAAATCTTCAAATTGACTGAAATCACTATTCCAGAAAATATCACAGTAAAAGATTTAGCACTTGAGATGAAAATTACCAGTAGCGAAGTAATCAAAAAATTGCTAGGTTTAGGTGTTATGGCGACCATCAACGATAATATTGATTTTGATACAGCTTATTTGATTGCACAAGAATTTGGTATTAATGCCATCAAGAAAAATGTTGTAACAGATGAAGATATTTTGATTGATGAAACAGAAGATACAGAAGACGAATTAGAATCACGTCCACCAGTTATTGTTGTTATGGGGCATGTAGATCATGGAAAAACTTCACTTTTAGATGCCATTCGAAAAACTAATGTTATTGAAGGCGAATCCGGTGGAATTACACAGCATATTGGTGCATATCAAGTTGAAATAAATGGTAGACAAATCACGTTTTTGGATACACCAGGGCACGAAGCTTTTACTAGCATGCGTGCAAGAGGGGCTATGATTACAGATATTGCGATTTTGGTTGTTGCAGCAAATGATGGTGTTATGCCACAAACCATAGAAGCAATCAATCATGCAAAAGCAGCTGAAATTCCAATTATTGTTGCTATCAATAAAATGGATTTGCCAGATGCTAATATTGACAAAGTAAAACAAGAATTGATGCAATATGAGCTTGTTTCAGAAGAATGGGGTGGAGATACGATTTTTGTTCCCATTTCTGCAAAACAAGGAATCGGAATTGACAATTTGCTAGAAATGGTATTGTTAGAAGCAGACGTTTTAGAGCTAAAAGCAAATCCAACGAAACAAGCAAAAGGAACCATTATTGAAGCAAAACTAGATAAAACAAGAGGTCCAGTTGCGACAATGCTTGTTCAAAGAGGAAAATTGGATATTGGAGATACGATTATTGTTGGTTCTAGTATTGGTAGAATTCGTACTATGAAAAATGCTAAAGGCAAGAATGTAAAATTTGCTTTGCCTTCAACACCAGTTGAAATCACAGGTTTGCATTCTGTTCCAGAAACAGGTGATACTTTCTACGAAGTAAAAGATGAAAAAACAGCAAAACATTTAATCGAAAAGAGAAAATACGAACAAAGACAAAAATCAATTGCTAAGAATTCAGTTGTAACATTAGATGATTTGTTTAGCAAAATTGAAAGTGAAAACTTAAAGCAATTGAACTTAATTGTAAAAGCTGATGTACAAGGTTCTGTGGAAGCTTTAAAACAATCACTTGAAAAATTATCTAATGAAGAAGTGCGCGTAAAAGTCATCCACTCGAATGTTGGTGGAGTAACTGAAACAGATGTTACACTTGCAAAAGTTTCAAATGCAATTATCATAGCATTTAATGTGCGTCCAGAAGTAATTGCGAAAAATATTGCAGATAAAGAAGAAGTGGAAATCAAAACCTATTCTGTTATCTATGATGCCATAAATGATGTGGAAGCTGCTATGAAAGGCTTGTTAGACCCAATTTATAAAGAAGTTGTAATTGGAAATGCAGAAGTAAGGCAAACATTTAAAGTGTCAAATGTGGGAACCATTGCAGGATGTTATGTTCAAACTGGAAAAGTTAGTAGAAATGCAGGAATTCGAGTTATTCGAGATAATATTGTTTTACACGATGGTAAATTGATTTCACTAAAACGTTTCAAAGATGATGTCAAGGAAGTTGACAAAGGCTATGAATGTGGACTACAAATTGAAAATTATAACGATATCCAAGAAGGTGATTCTTTAGAAGTCTACATCATGGAAGAGGTAAAACGTTAAATAAAATTCACAATCATGAATTTGGTATGAGAATTATGTGAATTTTATATCTAATTCCCTCGCGTGATTAACGCGCGGTCTTAAACCAGATTTTACAAGTAAATCTGACAAAGCCAATGCCTCACCGGCCGAGGTGCTGGGGTCAAGGGGACAGCGTCCCTTGTGGGGATTTTTAAGGGGCAAAGTCCCTTAAAGCCCCTAAACCCAAACCAAAAATAAAGGAGAAAATCAATGTCAAACAATCGCATGCAAAAAGTGAATGAAGAATTAAAAAGAGAAATTGGAAAAATCATTTCTTTAAAATTAAATAATTCTGTGCTAAAAAAAGGATTAATCTCAGTGACGAAAGTAAACACATCTCCAGATTTAAAAATAGCAAGAGTTTATGTTAGTATGATTAACATAAAAGATAAAAAAGAAGCATTAAAGAGTTTAAAAAAGTCAAACGGATTTATCCGCACAGAAATTGCACAAAGTGTTAATTTGAGATATACACCAGAACTTGTTTTCGAATTTGACGAAAGCATTGAATATGGAGACAGAATTGAAAATATATTGAAAGATATTACAAAAGATTTAAAAAAAGAAGAATAGGAGAGAAAAATGACATTAGATGATATTTTAGAACAAATCAATAAAGCACAAAATATTTGTATATTGGCACATGAAAATCCTGATGGAGATGCAGTAGGAAGCTGTCTGGGTTTGGCTGTCATTTTAGAAAAAATGGGAAAAAATGTCGAAGTATTGATGAAAAAAGTGCCAGAGAATTTTTCTTTTTTGCCAGGATATGAAAAAATAAAGCAAGAGGCAACTAAGGAAATATTTGACTTAGCAATTGTGCTAGATTGCGCAGATTTAAAAAGGGTATCAAGTGATTTGATAAAATATTTTGAATCTGCTAAATGCAAAATTGAATTTGACCATCATATTAATAATACGATGTTTGCTGATTATAATATTGTCAATCATGTTTGCCCAGCGTGTTGTCAAATTTTGGTTTCTAGTTTTGATTATTTAGGAATTGAATTATCCAAAGAAGCGTTAACTTGCTTTTTGACAGGAATTATCACGGATACAGGTGGATTTAAGAATTCGGGAATTACAGTTGAAACATTTGAATTTGCAGCAAGAGCTTTGGAAAGTGGTATTCATTTGCCTAAAATATACAAACAAAGTATGTTAACTGTCACGAGAAATAAATTTGAAGCACAAAAAGTTGCCATGGAGCGAATGGAATTTTTTGCAGATGGGAAAATTAGTTTTACATATATTACGAAAGAAGATTATGAAAACTTAAAACTCAAAGATGGCGATCATGAAGGAATTGTAGAAATTGGTAGAAATATAAAAGATGTCGAAATATCGATTTTTTTACATGAAATGGAAAAAGGCTATAAAATTTCTTTGCGCTCAAATGATTATGTAAATGTTTCAGAGATTTGTATGTTGTTTGGCGGTGGAGGTCATATAAGAGCTTCTGGTGCGAATACAACGATGTCTTTGGAAGAAGCCAAAAATGCGCTTGTCAGAGAATGTCGAAAAAGATTAAAATAGTTTGCAATTGTTTGAAAATTATGCTATAATCCATTTATGTCATATGACAAATAATTTATTAAGAGGTGGAGCTTATGGCCAAAAATGTGAAAAGGAAAGAGCAACAGCAAAGACAGCAGCGGGAGGCAGAGCGATTGAGAAGAGCAGAAGCCAAAAAGAGAAAAAGGCTTAATTGTTAAGCTTCATAATTAAGAGGAAAAGGATTTCATAAGTAATTTCAGTATGAGATCCTTTTCTGGTAAGAAAAAGGAAATAAAAATGAAATCAGGAATTGTTATTATTGATAAGGAAAAAAATGCTACTTCACAAACAGTAGTATCAAAAGTGAAAAAAATATTAGATGTAAAAAAAGCAGGTCATATAGGAACATTAGATCCATTGGCGACAGGAGTTTTGCCGGTTTTGGTAGGAGAGGCAACAAAGTTGTCCAAATATTTAATGGAACATGATAAAACTTATAGAGCAACTGTTAAATTGGGTGTGAAAAAAGATACTGGTGATGATGAAGGAGTGGTTGTTCAAAGGGCTGAGGTTGGGTTTTTAGATGAGAAAATGATAGCTAATGTGCTTAAAGAAATGGAGGGCAAACAAAAACAGGCTCCACACCAATTTTCAGCTGTGAAAATCAATGGCAAAAAATTGTATGAATATGCCAGAAAAGGCGAAAAAATTGAAATTCCCAAAAGAGACATTGAGATTTATTCAACTCAAATACTTAACATAAATCAGAAGGAAAAAGAAATTTCCTTTGAAATAGCCTGTTCAAAAGGAACTTACATTCGAGTTTTTTGTGAAGATTTTGCCGAAAAAATAGGAACAGTTGGATTTATGAAAGATTTAAGGCGAACCAAAGTAGGAGAATTTTCGATACAAAATGCAGTAACGCTAGAAAAACTAAATCTAAGTAACCTTATTTCAGTAGAAAAATTAGCTCAAAATTATGGCAAAATCGAGTTAAATGATAGAAAATTAGAACTTTTCTTAAATGGAGTAATGCTTAAAATTCTAGAAAAAGATGGTTTGTATAGAGTTTACAATAAGCAAAAATTCATTGGGTTAGGTATATTAAAAGACGAAAAATTAAAAAGAGATATTGTGATAACAAAATAAAAATGGTAAAATAATGTTATAAATTGTAAATAAATTTCAAAAAATACTTGAATATTCTATATAAATTGTGATATACTCTTAAACGAATAAAAAAGAGAAAGGGAGAAATGGAAATGAAAAATTTAAGAAAAACGAAAATAGTAGGTACAATAGGACCAGCAAGTGAAACAAAATTAGAAAAATTATTTGAAACTGGTCTAAATGTTTGTAGAATTAACTATTCTCATGGAAGTTACGATGAACAAAAAGAAAAAACAGAAGATATTATTCGTTTAAGAGAAGAACTAGATTTACCAATTCCAATGATTTTAGATATGCAAGGTCCAGAAATCAGAACAGGAATGCTAGTAACTGGTAAAAACGAAAAAATTAAATTAGAAGATGGTCAAAAATTCACACTTGTATGTGGAGAAGATATCATTGGTGACCAAACCAAAGTTTCTGTAACTTACAAAGATTTATATAGAGATTTAAAAGTAGGAGCAAAAGTATTAATCGATGATGGAGCAATTGAGTTAGTAGTAGATAACATTAATGGTACCAATATTGAGTGTACAGTTGTTCATGGAAATGGTTTAGGAAGCAGAAAAACAATGAACTTGCCAGGAACAGCTATTCGTTTGCCTGCCTTAAAACAAAAAGATATTGATGATTTAATTACTGCTTGCAAACATGATTACGATTATGTTGCTGTATCTTTTACTAGAAATACAGATGATATTGCTCAAGTTAGAAAAGTGTTAGATGAAAATGGTGGAAAAGACGTAAAAATTATGACAAAAGTTGAAAATGTAGAAGGACTAGAAAATATGGAAGCAATTGTTGAAAAAGCCGATGCGCAAATGATTGCTCGTGGTGATATGGCAACAGAAACAGATTTCACAGAACCACCAGTTATGCAAAAGAAATTCATTAAATTAAGCAATAAACAAAATAAACCAGCAATTACAGCAACACAAATGTTGGAATCAATGACACATCAACCATTACCAACAAGAGCAGAGGCAAGTGACGTTGCAAATGCAGTTTATGATAGAACAAGTGCTGTTATGCTTTCTGGAGAATGTGCAATGGGTGAATATCCAGTAGAGTGTGTGGCAACCATGGATAAAATTGCAAAAAGAGTAGAATCTTCAATCAATTATTGGAAAAGATTTGAAGAAAGTGATAATATCGAATTAAAAGATTTAGAAGATAATATTGCTTATTCTACTTGTGTAATTGCTAAAAATATGAAAGTAGACGCGATTGTTTGTTATACAGATTCAGGGGATTCTGCAAGACGTTTATCAGGAATGGGAGCAGGTTGCCCAATATTGGCTGTAACTAACAATAGAAGAACTTTTTATCAATTAGGATTAGCATGGAATGTACAGCCAGTTTATGTACCAAATGAAGAATGCAAAGATGCTGTAATTCAAAAAGGAATTGAAAAATTAAAAGCAAAAGGAATTTTAGAAACTGGTGATGAAGTTATCATTGTTGGTGGAAAACATTTCTTGGATGGTGTATCTGAAAGTAAACAAATTGGTGGATATGCTAAAATATAAGGTAAAGATTTGAAAAACAATTCACGAATGATTTCGTGAGTTGTTTTTTGCTTTTCTAAAACACAAGAAAATAGGACTAAATCGGAAATTTTTGAATATATATTAATAATTTGGAAAAAATTACTAATAGAGATTTTGGAATAAAGAAGGAGCTTGTCAATGGTTTATAAATTTACGATTAGTAGTGAAAAAGTTTTAGAAATGGCAAAACAAATAGCTACCAATTTAGGACATAATTACATTGGAACAGAACATATTTTATATGGATTAGCTAAAGAGTCCAATGGAGTAGCTGCCAATGTATTAAGAAAACGAAATATTACAGCAAAAGTGATTTTAGACAAAATAGAAGATTTGATTGGGAGCAATCCAAAAGAAAAAGTAGTTGTTTTAGGGTTTACTCCAAGAACGAAAAAAGTAATTGAGAATGCTTATACAGAAGCGAAAAAAGTTGGTTCAAATTATATTGGAACAGAACATTTTATGATAGGAATTATGCGAGAAGCAGACAGTATTGCTATGCGTATTATGAGTAGTTTGAATGTAAAATCAGAAGAAATTTATCAAGATATTACAAAAGCAATTAATGAATTTGATACTTCAGTTAATGACAATACGTTTGAACTTACTAAAGATTATGGGAGCTATCATACAACACAAACCTTAAATCAGTTCAGTACAGATTTGACTAAAGAAGCAATCGAAGGGAATTTAGACCCAGTAATAGGAAGAATTACGGAAACAGAGCGTGTGATTGAAATTTTGTCAAGGAGAACGAAAAATAATCCTTGTTTGATTGGTGAGCCAGGTGTTGGAAAAACAGCTGTTATTGAAGGACTAGCACAAAAAATTGTGTCACGGCAATATTCCAGAAATGTTAAAACATAAAAGAGTGGTATCTTTGGATATTACTTCTATGGTGGCAGGTGCTAAATATCGTGGAGATTTTGAAGAAAGAATTAAAAAAGCGTTAAATGAGGTCAAAAAAGCTGGAGATATTATTTTATTTATTGATGAAATTCATATTATTGTTGGAGCAGGAGCAGCTGAAGGCGCAATTGATGCGGCCAATATTTTAAAACCATTATTGGCAAGAGGTGAAATTCAAGTCATTGGTGCAACAACATTAAAAGAATACACAAAATATATTGAAAAGGATTCTGCTTTAGAAAGAAGATTTCAGCCAGTCGATATTTTAGAACCTAATTTAGCAGAATGTAAGAGGATTTTGGAGGGATTACGCGATAAATATGAAGCACATCATAATGTGAAAATTACAGATGAAGCAATTGTTTCTGCGATTGAATTATCGAATCGTTATATTCATGATCGATTTTTGCCAGATAAGGCAATTGATTTGATTGATGAAGCTTCGAGTAAAGCAAGATTGAAATCGTTTATAGAGCCAAAAAATTTGAAAGATTTGGAAAAACAAATTGAAAAAATGGATGCGGAAAAAGAAGTTGCAATTCACACACAAGATTTTGAAAAAGCTGCAAAATTAAGAGATGAATTAATTGGGGCAAAAGATAATTTGGAAAATCAAAAAATGAATTGGAGAAATGAAATGAGCCAAAAAATGATTACGATTGGCTTAAATGAAGTGGCAGAAGTTGTGAGTAGGTGGACTGGGATTCCAATTGTGAAAATGAATCAAGATGAAAATACGAAATTGAAAAATTTAGAAACAATATTACATCAAAGAGTGGTAGGGCAAAATGAAGCGGTTGAAGCTATTTCAAGAGCAATTCGAAGAAGTCGTGTTGGTTTAAAAGATCCCAATCGTCCAATTGGTTCTTTCTTATTTTTAGGGCCAACAGGTGTTGGGAAAACAGAGCTTACAAAAGCTATTTCAGAAGTTTTATTTGAAGATGAAAATGCTATGATTAGATTAGATATGTCAGAATATATGGAAAGCTATACAGTTTCTAAGATGATTGGTTCACCTCCTGGATATGTTGGATATGATGAATCTGGTGGCTTGACAGAAAAAGTTAGGAAAAAGCCATATTCTGTGATTTTGTTTGATGAGATAGAAAAAGCGCATCCAGATATTATGAATATTTTGCTTCAAATATTGGAAGAAGGTCATCTGACAGATAGCCAAGGAAGGTGTGTTGATTTTAAAAATACAGTTATTATTATGACTTCAAATGTTGGTGCTAGATTTATTACAGAAAAGAAAATGATTGGTTTTGAGCAGAAAAATGAGGAATTTGATGAAGAATATCAAAGAATTAAAAATGATGTTTTGAAAGAAACTAGAAATGTTTTTAAGCCAGAATTTTTAAATCGTATTGATGAGGTGATTGTATTTCATAAATTAACACATGAAGATTTGGCGCAAATAACGAATATTATGCTTCAAAAGGTTGTTCAAAGAATGGAAAAACAGGGCATTGGGTTAGAAATTACAAAGAATGCAAGAGAATGGATTTGCCAAAAAGGAACAGATTATAAATATGGTGCAAGACCGCTTAGGAGAACAATTCAGACTTTTGTAGAAGACAAAGTTGCAGAGGAGATTTTAACGGGAAACCAAAGCCAAAGTGAGAAAATGGTTTTGGATGAGGAAAATGGAAAAATTGTAGTCAAATAAGGAGTGGAAATCAGATTTGGCTGGGATTGCAAATATGAAAAGTGGGTTTTTGAAAAAAAACCACTTTTTATATTTAATTTATTAAAAGATGCTTTTTTTATGTTTTCATGTAAAAAGACCAACGATTTAAAGTGGTCTAAGTTTTTGTGTTTCGTTAAATTTTTGGATTCTTGAATCTTAGTTTTATCAAGGATTTTAAAAGTTCGAACAGAAATGTCGTTGGAGCGGGTAACCGGAAGTGAATTTTACGGTTACTCGCTATTTGTTTAGTTTTGTTTGTGTTTGTGTGTGAGTTGTTGACAAGTTTGTTGACAAAAATAAATAAAATATAATTTTAATACAATAACGATTGTAATGTATTTTCCTTCGAATTATTTATTAATAAAATAGATTTTGGAGAGTATAGAAAAAGTTGTGTAAATAAATCCTTCCGTGATAAAATAAAAAATA
>CAOKQM010000018.1 GCA_948470875.1 uncultured Clostridium sp. | reverse complement strand
GTTAGTATTGGTAAGTTGTGATTTACCGATCACGAAGTGTATCCATCCAAATGGTTGTGTAATTAGTGATGGTTGGGTGTTTGGTTAAAAGTTCACGTGCCATAAGCGAAATATCATAACTAGAAGTAATATGATTATCTTCATCAATACCATGACAGTTGACAAAATGAGTATCGTTCATGCCAAGTTCTTTTGCTTTAGCATTCATTTGCTCGACAAAAACTTCTTCTGAGCCGCCAATGAATTCTGCCATTGCCATAACACAATCATTAGCAGAAACAACACAAATTGCTTTTAACATTTCATCAACAGTTAAAGTTTCTGTTTCATTTAGCCAAATTTGAGAACCTCCCATATTTCGTGCGTTTTCAGAACAGGGAACGGTATCAGTTAAAGAAATTTTTCCATTATCTAAAGCTTCCATAATTAAAAGAATACTCATAATTTTTGTAACACTAGCAGGTCTTAAAGGTTCATGAGAATTGTATTCATATAAAACTTTACCAGAATTTTGTTCAATTAAAATAGCACTTCCAGATTCTAAATTTAAAAAATTGCCACTTGCTTCTTCACCATTTGTTTCAATAGTAGAAGTGTCCCACACATAGCTTTCTGTAGCAAAAGCAGTTTGTGCAAAACAAATAAGTGTGATTAGTAAAACCGAAATGATTTTTTTCAATGCTTGCATAGCTGTTTTCCTCCTTTTATTGTTCTATATACTTATTCAAGTATATGCATATTTTTGGAATTTAATACAAGAGAATTTAAACAAACAAGAAAATGAAATGAAGTGCTTAAAATGAAAAAATTTAATATTACACTTGTGTAATATTTTTTTTACAATATTACAACAATATTAAGTATTTATTACATTTTGAGAAAGAGTATTGACTTTTTGAAAAAAAAGAATAAAATGTAAATAGTAAATTGAAAATAATAGGATTAGAGGAAAAATGAGGATAATTGGTGGAAAACATAAAGGCACAAAGTTATATACATTAGAAGGACTTGCAACAAGACCTACTTTGGATAGAGTCAAAGAGTCGTTGTTTAGTATCATACAATTTGAAATACCGCAAGCAACTGTTTTGGATTTGTTTTCAGGAAGTGGTGCACTTGGTTTAGAAGCAATTAGTAGAGGCGCTAATAAAGCAGTTTTGTGTGATGTTTCCAAAAAAGCAATTGGTATAATTGAGAAAAATGTGGAAAAAATGAAAGAAAAGCAAGTTGTTGAAATCATAAACAAAGATTATAAACAAGCTCTACTTGATTTAAAACATGAAAATCACAAATTTGATCTTATTTTTTTAGACCCACCTTATCAAACAGATTTCCTAGAAAAATCGATTCAAATGATTGCACAATATGATTTATTAAATAAAAATGGAATAATAGTATTAGAAACAGAAAAAAAAGAATTAAAGGAAAAAATTAATGAATTCAATTTGTTTGATGTTTACAACGAAAAAAAGTATGGAAGAGTAATTCTCATATTTTTAAAATCAAAATGATGGAACCTTGGAAAGGAAAAAATTTAAGTATGGAGATTTTTACACTGCTAGAAACATTAGAAGAACATTTAGAAAAAGGAAAAACACTTCCTTTTACCGATAAATGCATTGTTGAAAAAGAAGAATTGTTAGAGCTTATCAAAGAAATTCGTTTGAATTTACCAGATGAATTAAAACAAGCCAAATGGATTCGTGAAGAAAGAGAACGCATTATTGCAGAAGCACAAAAAGATGCAGAAGACATCGTAAAAGAAGCAGAAAATAGAATTATTTCTATGATTGATGAACATGAAATTACAAAAAAAGCGTACGATAAGAAAAATGAAATTATTGCAGAAGCAAATGAAATGTATCGAGAATACAGCAAAGATGCGATTCAATATGCAGATGGGATTTTAAATAATATGGAACAAAATATTCTTCATTTAGGAGAAACATTAGCAAGTGTGGAAGATTCTATCAAAAATGCTTTAGAGGTTGTACAAACAAATCGAAAAGAGTTGAAATAAGTATTCTGTAGGATTTTCCTACAGAATACATTTTGTATGATAGCAAATTTTTTAGGCACCACTTGTGTAAATTGTATGAAAACAGCAGAAAATTTAGGAGGATGTAGAAAATGGGAAAAAAACGCAAAAAAACAGCGTCAACAAAAGCAAAGAAAAAAAGCGTAAACATTGATTTGGCAGTGTTGGCTTGTATCTTGTTAGGGATTTTACTAACGGTTTTAATTTATGCACAAACAGGCACTTTAGGTGAAATATTAAGTCCTGCTTTAGGTGGCATTGTGGGGATTATAAAATATGTCATTCCACTAGGAATGATTGGAATTGCAATTTCACTTGCCAAAAATGATAAAAATTATTTTTCTTCTAAAATGTGTCAATACATCGTTTTTTTATCTTGCATTGCTGCTATGATGTCTATTTTTCAAGTTTCCAAGGGAAATCTGAACATGCAAGCGGAATTTAGCGATATTTTACATAGAGCATATGATTTAGGAACCAAAAATATTGGTGGAGGAACAGTAGGAACTGTAATTGCCTATCCATTGATTCAATTATTTGGTATGTTTGGTGCTGCCATTACAACAACTGGAATTGCAATTATTATGCTAGTTTTCACATTTGGTTTTAAACCAGCACAATTTATTATAGAAATTTTAGATGTTTTAGAGGAAAGAAAAGAAGAAAGAAATTCAGAATTAGAATTAAGACGTGAAGAAAGAATGGAAAGAGTAAGAAAACAATCTCAAATAGAATATGAACCAAAAGAAAAAAGGCTAAAAAACAAAGAGAAAAATAGAAAGAAAAAACTCGATTTATTTGATATGGAAGAAGAGGTTCCAGAAATTGATGATGAGCAAATAACGATTAATCTAAATAAAGAAAAACCAGAAAGTATAGAACCAGAAAAAACTCAAAAATTAGATTTTAATATTTTCCATAAAAAAGAAGAAAACAAAGTGGAACATCATGAGGAACCAAAATTAAATCCAAATGAATTAGAGGAAAATTTATTTGTTCAAAAAACAGAAGAAAAAGAGGAAAAAGTCAAACAAGTTTTGCAATTAGAGCATAACACAATTATGGCTGAAGATGAAAATTATGAAATTCCTCCAGTTGAATTTTTAAAACAAGGAGAAAGCAAAGCATTAAAAGGTGGAAAAAAGGCTTTGGCAGATACAGCAACGAAATTGCAAAAAACATTATACAGTTTTGGTGTTTCTGCAAAGGTAGAAAATGTTTCTGTAGGACCTGCTATCACAAGATATGAACTAAAACCAGCAGAAGGTGTTAGAGTTAGTAAAATAGCCAAACTTTCGGATGATATTGCTTTGAATTTGGCTGCTGAAAGCATTCGTATTGAAGCGCCAATTCCAGGAAAACAAGCAGTTGGAATCGAAATTCCCAATAAAGAAAAAGAAGTCGTTCATTTAAGGGATATTATTGAATCAGTTCGTTTTCAAGATGCGGAATCAAGCTTATCAATGGCGCTTGGTAAAGATATATCAGGAGAGCCAGTTGTTGCCGATATTGGAAAAATGCCTCATGTGTTGGTTGCAGGGTCAACAGGTTCCGGAAAATCAGTTTGTATCAATACTTTGATTACAAGCATTATTTATAAAGCCAAACCAAGTGAAGTAAAACTTGTGATGATTGACCCAAAAGTTGTTGAACTTTCTGTTTATAATGGAATTCCGCATTTGCTGATTCCAGTTGTGACAGATTCAAAAAAAGCAGCTGGGGCACTTGCTTGGGCAGTACAAGAAATGGAAAATCGTTATCAATTATTTGCAGGAAAAGGCGTTAGAGATTTAAAAGGTTATAATAGTATGACAGGTGAAGAAGAAGGAAAATTGCCACAAATTGTCATTATTATTGATGAGTTAGCAGACTTAATGATGGTTGCTGCTAAAGATGTAGAAGACTCGATTTGTCGTTTGGCGCAAAAAGCAAGGGCGGCTGGTATGCATTTGGTAATTGCAACACAACGTCCATCGGTTGATGTTATCACAGGTATCATCAAAGCCAATATTCCTTCCAGAATTGCTTTTGCTGTATCTTCTCAGATTGATTCAAGAACCATTTTGGATATGGTTGGTGCTGAAAAATTACTTGGTAAAGGTGATATGTTATTTTATCCAATTGGAACTTCAAAACCAACTAGAGTACAAGGAGCATTTGTATCAGATAAAGAAGTTGAAAAAATTGTGGATTTCTTGAAATCAAATGGTGGAGAAGCCACATACAATGAAGATATTTTAGAAGAAATTGAAAAAGCCAATAAATCAGAAAAAGAACTTGATCAAATGACAGATGAAGACGATGATACAGATCCATTTTTAGAAGATGCGATTAAAACAGTTGTGGAAGTTGGACAAGCTTCAACATCGTTTATTCAAAGAAGATTTAAAGTTGGTTATGCACGTGCTGGAAGAATTATTGACCAAATGGAAGCTCGTGGCATTATTTCAGGTTATGAAGGAAGTAAACCAAGACAAGTTTTAATTACGATGGAAAGATTGCAAGAATTAAGTATGAGTCAGTCTGCAAGTAGCGGGGAAGTGAATGAAGAAGCTTAAAATTGGAAATGCTATCATTTTAGAAGGAAGAAAGGGGAGGCATAGATGAATTTGTTTTCTAAATTAAAAGATTACAATAATTTATTAGAAAATATTTTAGATAGAAAAACGTTTTCATCAAGTGCTAAAAGCCTTTTGCTGAGCATGATTTATAAAATTGAAGTAGCGTATCTAGATAGGGAAAAAGTCAAAAAAAAGAGTTTATCTAAAGATGAATTTTTAACCCATATTTTAGAAATGGTAAAAAATTATTGTGACCATGTGAAAATTGTTGAGCCAGATTCAGAAGAGGCAACCTTATTAGCAAAACATCAAGTGCAAGCTGTTACTAATCATAAAGAAAGAAGTATTTTAGCGTATCCAACAGAAATTGCGATGTTATATGCGATTTCAGATATTGAACCAAAATATTATTTTATGAAAGAAGATTTTATTTTTAAAAAAGTTTTTCAGAATTTGCTAGTAGAGGCATATAAACAAAATACAATGGAAGTTTTGAAAAATTTCAATGGTTGGTCTTGGGATGTTGATGTTAGCCAACAAATTGACTATGTTTCTAATTTGATTTATCAAAATATAATGATTGTAAAAGGAGAAAAATTTTTACAAGATTGGAGAATGGATGCTTCTGCTAAAACAGATTATTTATTAGAATTAAAACGCACAATAAGAAAAATAACAGGAAATGATAATTATTATGTAGCTCTGTGCAAAGTGCTGTATCTTGTGGCAGATAAGGTAAATAAAACACAAATTCAAAAACAATTACAAGAAAAGGAAAAAGAATATTTGCAGGTTTTAGCTAAAGAGAATACCAAAGAAGACAAAGAATTAAAAGTTTTGAAAAATTATCATTCCATTTTGTATAATACCAATTCTGTTTTGCAAGAATTGTTGAATTTACAAATTTATTTTTTGATTTATTTGAAAAAGAAAATAGAAAAAACAACAATACCAGAAGAAATGATGGAAATTATTTACCAGATTCGTTATTATCAAAATATTGAGTTTTCTGAAAATTGCTTGATTAAAAATTATGATGCACTAAAAAAAGAGCTAGATTATGTATGGAAATTAGCTATTACCAAAGCTTGTAAAATGAATGTGATAAAAATTATTAGTATGGATATTGAAACCAATTTTGAATTTGTCAAATATGCTTTGGATACAAGAATGATTGATTTAGAGGAAGTTAGGCTATATTTGGAATTTGAAAAAGAAGATTTGATTTTGAAAATTTATGATAAAGAAGTGTTTGAAAAACAAACCAAAATAAAATGGACAGGAAATAAAAAAGATATCGTTATGCGTACAAAAAAAATAACAAAATTATTTTATTAAAAAGGAGATTTAGTATGAAAATAACTTTTTTAGGAGCCGCACAAACAGTTACAGGTTCGAATTTTTTAGTGGAAGCTGCTCGGCAAAAAATTTTTAGTAGATTGTGGAATGTATCAAGGAAAAATAACACAAGAATTGGAGAATTCAGATGATTTTTTATTTGATGTTCATGAAATAGATTTTGCATTGTTGACACATGCCCACATTGATCATTCTGGTAGAATTCCTAAATTATGCAAAGAAGGTTATAAAAATCCAATTTATGCGCATAAAGCAACTTGTGATTTGTGTGAAATTATGTTGCCTGATAGTGGACATATTCAAGAAGTGGAAACTGAATGGAAAAATAGAAAACGAAAAAGAGAAGGAAAAGAAGATTTATTACCACTATACACAGCTCAAGAGGCATATGAATGTTTGGAATATTTTGTAAGAGTGCAATACGATGAAATCATTGAAATTGATGAAAATATTAGTGTTCGTTTTAACGATGCCGGTCATATGCTTGGTTCAAGTATTATTGAAATTTGGGCAAAAGAAGATGGAAAAACAACCAAAGCAGTTTTTACAGGTGATTTGGGAAATAATGATTTACCACTATTGGATTCGCCAACTATGATTGAAAGTGCAGATTATTTGGTTATGGAATCAACTTATGGAAACCGACTACATATTCGAAATGACGAAAAAGCCAAGTTATTTTTAGACATTGTTTCAGAAACATTGGACAATGGCGGAACAGTTGTTATCCCTTCTTTTGCAGTAGGAAGAACCCAAGAAATTTTATATGAAATTGATAAATTAAAAGAGGAATATGGGCAAGATGAAGAATTTTACAAAAAATATCAAACTATTATGAAAGTTCCAGTTTATGTAGACAGTCCACTTGCCATTTCTGCTACAGAAGTATTCCAAAAAAATATGAATTTATTTGAAGATGAAATTAGAGACAAAATAAAATCTGGTGAAAATCCATTGGAGTTTCCGGGGCTTCGTTTTACAAGAACAGCAGAAGAATCCAAAGAATTAAATGAATCACAAGAATCTTCTATTATTTTGTCTGCTAGTGGAATGTGTGAAGTTGGAAGAATTAAACATCATTTGAAACACAATTTATGGAATCCAAAAAGTACGATTTTATTTGTTGGCTATCAAGCACCAGGAACCTTGGGAAGAAGCATTGTTGAGGGAGCTAAGAAAGTTAAAATATTTGGAGATGAAATTGCAGTAAATGCAAGAATTGAATATATTGAAGGATATTCTGGGCATGCTGACCAAGAATGGTTGCTTAATTTTGTGTATTCGTTTATTCATAAACCTAAACATATTTTTTTAGTGCATGGTGAGCTAGATGGGCAAATGGTTTTGAAAGAGAAAATTGAAAATATAGCAGGAATTTCAGTTACTATTCCAAATTTTGGTGAAAGTTATGAATTGGAAGAAACACCACAATTGTTAGAAAGAACTAAAAAAGTAGCCAATTATGATAAAGTGTTCTTGAAAATGGATGTTTTGGAACGAATTGAAAAATTAAAAGATCACATTGGGGAAATTGAAGAAGCTGTAAAAACTGATATTCATACAGAAGATTTTGATATTATGAATTTGAATCATAGGATTCAGGATATTCAAAAACAAATTGAAAATTTGATTAAGTAAAAATGCTTATAAAAGAAGGCTTTTCCAAAGCCTTCTTAAAAAAAATCGTAAATTTCTTGAAAAAAATAAAAAAATTTTGCAAAAAATATAGACAACAACAAAATTTTGTGTTAAGATAAAAAAGTATTTTGAAAAAGATACGCAGATGTGGCGAAATTGGCAGACGCACAGCACTCAAAATGCTGCGGGAAACCATGTGGGTTCGAGTCCCACCATCTGCACCAACGAAGTTTTTGTTCGAACTAAAAGAACAGAATTAATACAAAAATCATTCAGTAAAATGGATGATTTTTTCTTTTGTGAGAAAAACAGTACGTCGCAGAGCCACCCATAGGAAAAGGCAATTGTCTAAAAAGAGATGACAAAAGTTTCTGAAGATCAGCAATCTACAGGAAATAAAAAACAAAAACCTTGTAATGACTAGTAAAACTAGAGATAAGGTTTTGATTAAACTTTAATTCTCGATAAATCAAATGTCAAATTTTGTAGAAACTTTATGTCTAAATTTTTCTACGATTCTCTCTTTTAAATCCAATTAGTTTATGATAAAATGATAAAAAGAATTGACATTTTTTAACTTCCAATAAAATGTCAAAAGGATAAAAAATAGAAAGGATGAGAAAAATGTTTAATTTTTCAAATGACCAGATTATTTACCAAAAAAAAGAAGATATGGAATATATTCAATTTAAGAAATTACTAAAATATGGGGTCAAACATGCGTATACTTTAAAGGGAGAAAACCTTGATTTTAGCCATGATTCGACCCAAGAAAAAAACAGTTATGCAAGACTAGCCGAAGCGTTAGAAATGGATAAAACGAAGTTTGTAAAACCAATCCAAACGCATACAAGTGTTGTAAAATGTATTGATAAAGTAATGGAAAGTCAGGATTTGCAGGATGTGGATGGTTTAATTACAAATCAGAAAGATGTTATATTAACAACGAAAAATGCAGATTGTATTTTGTTTTTGTTTTATGATCCAGTCAAAAAAGTGATTGCTAATGTGCATTCTGGCTGGAAAGGAACATTTCAGAAAATTGCAGAAAAAACAGTTGTTAAAATGGTGGAGTTTTATCAAAGTAATCCAGCAGATATTATTTGTTGCATTTGTCCAAGTATTCGAAAATGTCATTTTGAGGTGGATGAAGATGTGAAAGATTTGTGTGCTGAAATTTTTAAGTTTACCAATCAATTAGAGGATTTTATTGAAGTGGGAGAAATGAAAAATGGAAAAACCAAATACATGATGGATACGGTTTTGATTAATCAGATTTTGTTAGAAAAATTGGGGCTAAAAAAATCCAATATAATTGACTGCGGAATTTGCAGTGTTTGCAATCAAGATAGAGTGCATTCTGCACGAGCAGAAGGAAAGAATTTTAGAAGAGCAACAGCTATCATTAGTTTGTAGAGCATATTGGTCAATGGAAATTGCTTTACCAGATGATGTTTGGAGTGATTATGAAGAAGTGGTGAAAAGAGGCTATGATAAATGGGTTATTTAGAAAAACAAATAAATACTATTGACATTATGATAAAATTATGATAAAACTATAATATAAATTGGTTAAGGGGGAACGATTTATGATTAATATAAGACCAGTATCGGATTTAAGAAATAAATATCCAGAAATTGAGGAATTAGTATTAAAAGAAAATGAAGAAGTATTTTTAACGAAAAATGGATATGGTACAATGGTAGTTATGAGTTTGGAGAAATATTCAAAATTAACAAAAGAAATCGAAATGCAAAATAAATTAGAAGAAAGGTTTGCTCAAAAAGATATGGAAAAAATGATTGATGAATTGCAAAAACAAATTGAAAATCCAAATACAAAATTTTTAACACAGGAAGAAGTGTTAGATGAAATAAGGAGAAGATTGAATGATGAATGATTTTAAAATAAGGTATTCCACAGAATTTTTTAGTGAATTGGAGGAAATTGCTTTTTATATAAAAAGTGAATTAAAAAATAATATTGCTGCGAATAACTTAATTGAAAAAGTACAAACGGAAATAGGAAAAAGAAGCAAAAATCCCAAAAGTTATGAGCAATATAAGACAAATGGGGGATATTCTTATTATAAAATTTATGTCGATTATTATGTAATATTTTATACAGTTATGGAGAATATTATGGAAATTAGGAGTATAAGATATCATAAAAGAGATTTTGAGAGATTTATATAGAAGCCTGGGGGAAAATGAATGGAAAACAAATTAATGGTGTTTGATTTGGATGGAACACTTTTAACAAGTAGGCAAAATGTAACAGAAGAAAGTAAAATAGCAATTTGGAAATGTAAACAAAAAGGATATTATATAGCTTATATTACAGGCAGGGGAACTCTGAAAACAAGAAAATTTATACGGAGAGCTTCCTTGTGATGGATATGCTTGTAATAATGGCTCTAGGATTTTTTGTCAAGACAATTTAATTGGAAGCAATTGTCTTGAATTTAATTATGCAAAACAAATATTGAAAAATGAGTGTAGTAATAAAAAATTTTTTGTTGTTCAAGAGCCAGTAAAATATTTAAATTATCAAGATGAAAAAATTGATGATAAAAATTATTTTAAATGTGATATTGAGAATTTGCCAAATCACCCAATTGATATGATATCCATAAAAAATGCAGGAGGGATAAATTTAGATAAATACAAAGAAATTCAGACACAAAAGTCGAAAGAAGATGCATTAATGATTAATCATAAAAATGCAACAAAGAAAAATGCGTTAGAAGTAATACAAAAATATTTTAATGTTTCAAAGGAAAATACCATTTCATTTGGAGATGATTATAGTGATATAGGCATGTTTGAAAATAGTGGAAAAAAAGTGGCAATGGGAAATGCTCTTTCTACACTTAAAAAAATGGCGACACATGTAACAGATGATAATGATAGAAATGGAATTGCTTATTTTATCAATCAATTTATTTTGTAATCTAAAAGGAGAAAAAAATGTACCAAACACTAGAAGAAATTAATGAAGAAGTGAAAAAATGTACCAAATGTGGGTTGTGTGAAAATCGAATCAATACAGTTTTTGCGGATGGAAACCCAAATGCAAAAATTATGTTTATTGGAGAAGGTCCTGGAGCAGATGAAGATAAACAAGGTGTGCCATTTGTTGGAAAAGCGGGACAGCTGATGAATCAAGCTTTTAGAGGACTTGGAATTCAAAGAGATAAGATTTATATAGCCAATATCGTAAAATGTAGACCACCTGGAAATCGAACGCCACTAAAAAATGAAGCAAATAGCTGTTTAGATTATTTGAGAAATCAAGTGATGTTAGTGAAGCCTGAAATAGTTGTTCTTATGGGAAATACAGCTTTAAAAAATATTTTAGGAGATCACTATGGAATTACGTCAAGTAGAGGGAAATGGATTGAGAAAAAAGGCATAAAATATATGCCAACATTTCATCCAGCAGCATTACTTAGAGATGATTCTAAGAAAATTGATTTTTGGAATGATTTACAACAAGTGCTTCATGCATGTGATGGTAAATTAGAAAAAGAATAATTTACAAATTTTACCGAAAATACTTGTAAAATTGTTAATATATTGATATACTAGATACAAATAATAAAAAAGGAGGAACAAAAGATGCTTGAAAATAATGAATCAATTGAAAATGAAGCAAAAGAGGAGATTTCTGTTATGGGGAATGATACCATAAAAATCTCTAATGATGTCGTGGCAACTTATGCTGGAATTGCAGTTTCTGAAGTAGAAGGTGTGTATGGAATGGCAGGAGGATTTGCTGGCATTACAGAAGTAATAAGCGGAAAAAAGAATTTAAGCAAAGGAATAAAAGTTGAAGTTGGGGAAAAAAGTACAAAAATAGATGTTAATATTATTGTTGAATATGGTGCTAGAATACCAGATGTTGCTTATGAAATTCAAACTAGAATTAAAAAGTCGGTAGAAGCTATGACAGATTTAAAGGTGCTTGAGGTAAATGTTCATGTACAAGGTGTTCATAAAATGACAGAAAAAGAGTTAGAAGAAAAAGAAAATTTAGATGAAAATGTGGAAGAGTAAATAAATGGAGGAAAGAAATGAAATTTTTAGAGAAATTAACTTTAATATTATTTTCATTAATTGTTAGTATTGTATCAATTGTGTTGATTTTAATTTTATTGAATGTAATACATTTAAACTTTTTAAGCACGATGTTATTAACAGTATTAAGAGATGAATTTGCCGTAAAAATAACATTAGGAATCTCTATAGTTGCTTTATTGCTTGCCATAAAATGTATTTTTTTTAGAGCAGAGCCAGAAGATGATGGGAGAAATGGAGTAACATTAGAAAATACCTCAGGAAAATTAATTATATCAAAAGAAAGTTTAGAAAATTTAATTGCAAATGTTGTAAAGGATGTGCAAGGAATTGAAGCAATTTCAAGTAGAACCATTTTGGATAAAGACAATCATGTTATCGTTTATGTAACTACTTTGGTATCAAAAGATATGATGATAAAAGAAGTATCAACGCAAATTCAAGATAAAATTAAACAAGCTTTAAAAGAAACAGCTGATTTAGAAGTGAAACAAGTAAATATAAAAGTTAAAAATATTACGAATAAAAAAATCAAAGGATTGCCAGCAGCAGAGGAAGAGGAAAGTGTCAAGGAAGAAAATAAAGAAATGTAAATTTTTAAGAAAGGAATAGAAAAATGGATAATTCTAATAATTTTAAAGATTTTTGGGATAAACACAAAGGTGCAGTAATTGGTGCAATTATTGCAGTTATTTTGTTATGTACATCGTTGTATAAATTATTTGGTGCTTTTGTTGTAATTGTGGCTGGAATTTATGTGGGAAATTATGTACAAAAAAATAAAGAAGAAGTAAAAGAAAATTTGAAAAATTTTATTGACAAGTTTTAGGAGGAAATCATGCAAAGGTCAGCAATGAGAGAGCTTGCTTTTAAGTTAATTTATGGCTTAGAAGTGCAAAAAGAAAATGGAAATTTTGAGCAAGTAGATATTTTTGTAGAAAGTAATGATATAACAGATGAAAAAGTGATTGCTTATTTAAGAGAGATGCAAAAAGGGTTACTAGAAAATACAAGTGAAATTAATAGTTTAATAGAAAATAATTTAAAGGAGAATTGGAGCTTAACTAGAGTTTCTAAAATAAATTTAAGTTTAATTAAAATCGCAATTTATGAAATGTTATATCAAGGATTGCCATATAAAGTGGCGATTAATGAAGTAGTAGAGCTTGCTAAAAAGTATTCAGATGAATCTGCACCTGTATTTGTAAATGGAATCTTGGCGAGTATTATCAAAGATAAGAATTTGGATAAAAAGGATGAATAAATGAAAATAAAACCAATTTCTGTAACAGAATTAAATCAATACGTAAAAGAAAAAATTGCAAGTGATGAATTTTTAAACACAGTCTATGTTGCGGGCGAAATTTCTAATTTTAAGCATCATTTTACAGGTCATATGTATTTTACCTTAAAAGATGAAAATGCCTTGATAAAGTGTGTAATGTTTAAAAGTGCAACTGCTCATTTGAATTTTCTTCCAAAAGATGGTATGAAAGTAAATGTATTAGGTAGTGTGGGCGTTTTTGAGCGTGATGGCGTTTATCAAATTTACGTGCAAGGAATGCAAGAAGATGGCATAGGAAATTTATATACAAAATATGAACAACTAAAAGAAAAATTGGAAAAAGAAGGCTTATTTGATGAAAAACACAAAAAGAAAATACCATTTTTTCCAAAAATGATTGGTGTTTTAACTTCCAATACAGGAGCTGTTATTCGAGATATTATCAATGTTTCTACAAGGAGAAATCCCAATGTATATATACGATTATTGCCAGTTCCTGTACAAGGAGAAGGAGCTGCCAAAAAAATTGCGGAAGCCATAAGATTAATGAATGAAAAAAAGTTAGCAGATGTGATTATTTTGGCAAGAGGAGGAGGTTCGCTAGAAGATTTATGGCCATTTAATGAAGAAATAGTGGCAAATGCAATTTATGAATCGGAACTTCCCGTTGTATCTAGTGTAGGGCATGAAACTGATTTTACAATTGCAGATTTTGTTGCAGATTTAAGAGCGCCAACTCCATCGGCTGCTGCTGAATTGGTTGTAAAAGATAGTAAAGATTTGAAAAATACTCTACAGATTTACCAAAATCGTTTGGAAATGTCTTTGAAAAGAAGAACAGAGTTCATGCATTTAAAATTAGAAAAATATAGAAATTCTTCTGTGTATAAAAATCCATTTGCAAAAATAAATGAATATTATTTACAAATTGCTCGATTATCAAAGGAGTTGGAAAATTCAATTACTAGAAAAATGAAAGAAACAAAAATGGATTTCTCTGAAAAAGTAACGAAATTAGATGCACTTAGTCCGCTTAAAACATTAGCAAGAGGATTTTGCATTGTAGAGTCCAATCAGAAAATCATTACAAGAGTAGAGAATTTAGAAGAAAATATGGTGATTGATTTAAAATTTCAAGATGGAGAGGCAAAAGCCAAAATAATATAAAAAGTTAAAGGAGGAAAAAAATGAATCATGCAAAACAAGGGAAAATAAGTAAATTAAAGATAGGATTGCTAATTGTTTGCATTGTAGTAGTTGGAGTAACTTTTTACATGATACAGGATATACAAACCAAAATACAAAAAGAAGAACCTCAAAATACTTTAAAAACAGAGGACAAATTGGAAAATGAGGAAAATAAAATAGCAGAAAATGAAACAATAGAAAATACAATGCAACAAAATATGGTTGAAAATCAAACTACGAACACACAGCAAGAGTTTGATTTGCCAAATACAGTTGTTAATGAAACAATTAGTGAATCTTCTAAGCCTGCAATACCAGGTGTTACAGATGAAAAACAAAAAGCAATTGAGTTAGTCAAAAAACAGTGGGGGCAAGATGATACTGTAAATTATGTGTTTGATTATGTAAATGAAAATGGCGAGTATGTAATTGCTGTAAAAGATAAAGTTTCAGCTACAGTAAAAAATTATTTTAGAGTTAATCTAACTACCCAAACAGTTGAATTAGATTAAAGAAAAAACTAAATAAGGGGGAAATTTAGTGAAAAAGCAAGAAACTTTCGAAGAATTATTACAAAAATTAGAGGATATAACAAATAAATTAGAAAAAGAAGAAAACATTTCATTAGAAGAATCCATGAAATTATTTGAAGAAGGAATTGGAATATCTAAGAAATGTAATCAACAAATAGAAGAAGCAGAAAAGAAAATTATGATATTAATCAATGAAAATAATGAAATAAAGGAGGAGAAATTTCATTTAGGAAATGAATAGAAGTTATGCAAATTTTTAATGAAATAATCCATAATAAATGTATTTATATTCCATTTATTTTATGGTTTTTGATTCAGACCTTTAAAGTGTTGACAGAACTAATTGTTAATAAAAAATTAAATGTAAAAAGAATTTTGGGAGCAGGCGGAATGCCAAGTTCACATTCTGCGGTTGTATGTTCATTATCAGCTACAGTTGGAAAGCAATATGGATTTGATAGTGGAATTTTTGCAATTTCTATGGTGATGGCATTTATTGTTATGTATGATGCAGCAGGGGTAAGACGAGCTGCTGGCAAACAAGCTAGAATATTAAATAAAATATTAGAAACGCCTGGACTTACAACCTTAGAAGTACAAGAAAAATTAGTTGAAGTATTAGGACACACTCCAATTCAAGTATTTGTTGGAGCAATATTAGGAGTAGTAATTGGAGCGATTATCTAAAAATAAAAAGAAAGGATAGAAAAATAATGAATGATATTGAAATTGCCAAAAGCATTCAATTAGAAAAAATTGCAGATGTAGCACAAAAGTTTGGAGTGACAGAAGAAGATTTAATTCCATATGGAAAATACAAAGCAAAAGTAAACAATAAAATAATGGAGAAGCTGGAAAATAGAAAACAAGGAAAACTAATTTTAGTAACTTCGATTAATCCAACCCCATTAGGAGAAGGAAAAACAACAATTTCCATTGGATTATCAGATGGGTTAAATCGATTAGGTAAAAAATCTATATTGGCTTTAAGAGAACCCTCTTTAGGTCCTGTATTTGGAATGAAAGGTGGTGCAACAGGTGGAGGCTATGCACAAGTTGCGCCAATGGATGAAATTAATTTACATTTTACAGGAGATATACATAGTATAACTGCTGCTAATAATTTAATCTCAGCTATGATAGATAATCATTTATATTTTGGGAACAAGTTGAAATTTAAGAAAGTCATTTGGAAAAGATGTATGGATTTAAATGATAGGGTATTGCGTGAAATTGAAGTTGGACTTTCGCAAGAAAAAAATATGGTTGCAAGAAAAGATGGGTTTGATATTACAGTTGCTTCAGAAATTATGGCAGTTATGTGTTTGGCGACAGACTTAAAAGATTTCGAAAGAAGAATTGGCAATATAACCATTGGATTTAATGAAGAAGACCAACCAATTAAAGTAAGTGACTTAAAAGCGCAAGGAGCTGTAACTGCTTTGATGAAAGAGGCGCTAAATCCTAATATTGTACAAACATTAGAACATAATTTGGCTTTTATTCATGGTGGACCTTTTGCTAACATCGCGCATGGATGTAATAGTATTATGGCAACTAAAATGGCATTGAAATTAGGTGATTATGTTGTTACAGAAGCTGGATTTGGAGCAGATCTTGGCGCTGAAAAATTTGTAGATATTAAATGTAGAAAATCAGGATTAAAGCCTTCTGCTAGTGTGTGTGTGGCAACATTAAAAGCACTTAAATATCATGGCGGATTAGATGTAAAAGAATGTACTTCTGAAAATTTAGAAGCCTTAGAAAATGGGATAGAAAATTTATTAAAACATGTAGACAATATTAAAAATCAATATGGAATTAATGTTGTTGTTGCAATTAATCGATTTGCTTCTGATACAGATAAAGAAATAGAATATTTATCAAATCGTTTGCAAAAAGAGGGAATTGAGCTTAGTCTTGCAGAAGTGTGGGGAAAAGGTTCAGAAGGTGCGATTGATTTGGCACAAAAAGTAATGAAAATTGCAGAAACAGAAACCATACGATTTGTTTATGATATACAAGATGATTTAAAAACTAAAATTGAGAAGATAGCGACTAAAATATATGGCGCAGAAGGTGTAGAATATTCAGAAGAAGCAAATCAAGAATTAGAAAACATTGAAAAATTAGGCTATCAAAATTATCCAGTTTGTATTGCAAAGACACAGTATTCATTTTCAGATGATGCCAAAAATCTACAATGTAATACACCATTTAAAATTCATGTTAGTGAAGTAATTTTAAAAACAGGAGCTGAATTTGTTGTTATTAAAACAGGAAAAATATTTACAATGCCAGGACTTCCAAGAATACCAGCAGCAGAAAATATTTATGTGGATGAACAAGGTGAAATTGTTGGAATATTCTAATTTGTTAAAAACTCAAAAAATAGTATAGTACAAAATAAGAGTGAATTCATTTAGCAATTAACTTTTTTCGAGTTAGAAAAAATTGCTAGTGGAACAATAAAAAATACAGCTTGATAAAATTTGAAATGTGGTTTTAGATAGCAAAATCAGCAATTAACCAAGAAAAGTCACTTAAAATAGTTGTATGTTAAGAATTTTAAAAGTGACTTTTTTATTTATAATAAGGACAAGAAAAATGAAAGAAATAAAATTAAATTCTGAAAAAGAGACAATTGAATTAGGGCAAAAAATAGCAAGTAATTTAAAAAAAGGTGATATTTTGGTACTTTCGGGAGATTTAGGGGCTGGAAAAACGAAATTTACAGAAGGAATTTTGAGTTTTTTTGGATTGCAAGATGAAATAGCAAGTCCAACATTTACAATTGTAAATGAATATCAAACTGAAAACTTTCCAATTTATCATTTTGATGTATATCGATTGGCAGATTGTGACGAATTTCTAGCAATTGGTGGAGAAGAATATTTTGGAAAAGGTGTTAGTATTATCGAATGGGGAGAAATGATTGAAGATATTTTGCCTAATGAATATACAAAAATTAGTTTTTCAAGAGATTTCGAAAAAGAAAATGTAAGGATTTTAAAAATAGAAAAAATTTCGTAATGAAAAATGGAAAGGAAAATAGAATGAACATTTTAGCAATTGATACAACAAGTAATCGCTGTAGTTGTGCAATTTTAAAAGAAGAAGAAATAATCGATGAAATCAATTTAGATAGTGGAAAAACGCATTCTGAAACATTAATGCCTAATATTTGTGAAATTTTATCGAAAAATGAGATGCAATTATCTGATATCAATTTGATTTCTTGTTGTGTTGGACCAGGTTCTTTTACTGGAATTAGAATTGGAGTGGCTAGTGCAAAAGCAATGGCACAAGTAAATGAGATTCCGATTGCAAGTGTGACTTCACTAGAAACGCTTGCTAGGATAGATGTTTCAGATAAAATTAAAGTGGCTATGTTAGATGCAAGAAACAATCAAGTATATTGTGGCATTTTTGATGAAGATTATCAATTGCTAGAGGAGTTTTTGGCAGATGCAATAGAAAATGTTTTGCAAACTTTAAAAAAATATGAAAATATAATTTGTATGGGAGATGGAGCAAAACTACATCAAGATAAAATAAAAATGGAACTTGCACAAGTGCAATTTTGTGAGGAAAATGAACAAAGAGCAGCTTTAGGAGGAAAAATTGCGTATCAAAAATATAAAAATCAAGAATTGAAAAATGCAGATACCATTTGTCCAGTTTATTTAAGAAAATCGCAGGCTGAAAGGATGAAAATGAAAAGGGAAAATGATTGAAATTTGTGATATGACATTACTGGATTATGAAAACTTGAAAGAAAACTTGGTGTCAGAATTTGATGATTTTTGGACACCAGAGATTTTGAAATCAGAACTAATTCAGAAAAATCGACACTATCTTATTGCAAAATATGAAAATGAAATTGTTGGATTTGCAGGTTTTTTGATTTCTTTTCCAGAGATAGAATTGATGAATATTGTGATAAAAAAATCAGAAAGAAATAAAGGTATAGGAACTTTGCTTTTAGAGAAAATAATAGAAATATCAACAAACCAACAGTTTGAAAAAATTCTGCTAGAAGTAAATGAAAAAAACAAAGCTGCCATTCATTTATATGAAAAATTTGGATTTACCAAAATTGGAATGCGTAAACAATATTATAATGCTTTAGAAAATGCAATCATCCTATCAAAAAAATGTAATAATTTGTAAAAAATGATTGAAAAATTTTGGTGTTTGATATAGAATAACAATAGAATGTAATATGGGGGAATACAAATGAGAAGAAAGATTGAAAATGAATTATCACCAGAAGAATTGAAAGATATTTGCAGTCCAAATGTGTTTCATTTTGAAACAACAAAGGAAATCGAAGATACTTCTAATTTAGTTTATGGACAAGATCGAGGCTTAAAAGCATTAGAATTCGGAATTGATATTGATGTAAAAGGCTATAATTTGTACATTGAAGGACCTTCTGGTGTTGGAAAAACCATGTATGCTAAAAAATATTTAACCAAAAAAGCGGAAAAGGAAAAAACGCCACACGATTGGTGTTATATTTATAATTTTGAAAATCCAAATGAGCCAGTAGCGCTTTCTTTTCCAGCAGGACAGGGAAAAATTTTTAAGGAAAATATGGAAATTTTTGTTAAAGATATTCGAAAGGATATCAAAAAAACTTTTAATAACGATGAGTTTGAAAAAGAAAAACAAATTATTAAACAAGAATTTGATGATAAAAGAGAAAATTTATTAAAAAAATTAAATGATAAAACTATGAAACAAGGATTTCAAGTAAAATCAACGGATAACGGTGTTTACATGTTGCCAATTTATGAAGGAAAAACCATTGCTGAAGATGAATTTGAGTCTTTGCCAGAAAATGTAAAAATCGAATATGAGCAAAAGTCATCTGAAGTGCAAGAATTAATATTTGCCACTTTATCAGATATCAAAAACATTGAAAAAGAAGCAGAAAAAAAGATTGAAACTTGGCAATCTAATGTTGCATTGATTACAGTAAATATGCAAATTAATGCCTTGAAATCAAATTACAAAAGAAATAAAAAAATTAGCACATATTTAGACGGAGTAAAAAAAGATATTTTAAGAAATATAGATTGTTTTTTAGCACCAGAGCCAGATGAAAAGCAAGCTCAAGCACAAAATCCTGCACAAAGACAAGAAATGAGAGAACCATGGCTAAATTACAGAGTCAACCTTTTTATTGATAACAGCAAGTTAGAAGGTGCACCAGTTATTATGGATACCAATTATTCATATCATAATATTTTTGGAAGGTTAGAATATGAAAATCATTATGGTGTGCTAAAAACAGATTATATGATGTTAAAACCAGGTTTATTGCATCAAGCAAATGGTGGTTATATCATTTTTCAGATTAAAGATTTAATTGCAAATCCAGCGTGTTATGAGGCTCTGAAAAAAGCGTTAAGAGTCAAAGAATTGGCGATTGAAAATGTAGCAGAACAGCGTAGCTCAATGGTTCTTGTTTCCTTAAAACCAGAGCCAATTAAATTAGACTTAAAAGTTTTGCTGATTGGAAATGCCAATATCTATCATACATTGCTTTCCATGGATGATGATTTTAAAAAGTTGTTCAAGATAAAAGTTGAATTTGAAGAAGCAGCGCCTAAAACAACAGAAAATATTCTAAAATTATCAAAATTTGTCAAAAGTTTTTGTGAGCAAGAAAATTTGTTGGATTTGGATAAAGAAGCAGTTGCCAAAGTAGTTGAATTTGCGTCAAAATTATCAGAAGATAAAACCAAAATTTCAACTCAATTTAGTGAAATTGGAGAAATTATAGGAGAAGCTTCAACTTGGGCAAAATTGGGAAAATCCAAAATTGTTACCAAAGACCATGTCCAAAAAGCATTAGATGAACGTGCCAATCGAATCAAAAAATACGATGCAAAATATATTCAAATGATTCAAGAAGAAACGTTATTAATTGAAACACAAGGCTATAAAATTGGTCAAATCAATGGTTTAACAGTAATGACAATTGGAGATTATTCTTTTGGTAAACCAGCCAAAATTACAGCGAATACTTATATGGGAAAAAGTGGGATTGTCAACATTGAAAGAGAAGTGGAAATGTCGGGTTCTTCGCATTCAAAAGGTGTTTTGATTTTGTCAGGCTATTTAGGAGAGCAATTTGCACAAAAAATGCCATTATCTTTAACTGCTAGCATTTGTTTTGAGCAATTATATGGTGGAGTAGATGGAGATAGTGCTTCTAGCACAGAAGCATATGCAATTTTATCAAGTTTATCCAATATTCCAATTAATCAATCGATTGCAGTAACTGGTTCTGTTAACCAAAAAGGAGAATTGCAACCAATTGGTGGTGTAAATGAAAAAATAGAAGGATTTTACCAAATTTGTAAAATGAGAGGTTTTAATGGAGAACAAGGTGTTATTATTCCAAAACAAAATGTTAGAAATCTTCATTTGTCAGATGATTTAATTGATGCCGTCAAACATGGAAAATTTCATGTATATGCTTGTGGAACAATTGATGAAGGAATTGAGATATTAACTGGAGTTCCAGCTGGAAGAAAAGATGCAAATGGCAATTTCCCAAATGGTTCCATTAATTATTTAGCTATGGAAAAATTAAAAAAGTTTTCTCAAAATAGTAATAGCAAGTAGAAGGAAAGGAGGGAGTTTGTATGGAATTAGCGCTAACAAAAGAAGAATTAAAAGCAATTGAATTATACAAGAATGAGAGATATTTGATGATGAATCAACTATTAGTAGAAGATATGGAAACAGATATTGCTTTATTAATGGCTGGAAATACAGTTGAATATTCAAAAGATTCAGTTGCAGAAAATATAGAAATGATAAAAAAGATATATGAAGCTATGGTAAAAAAGTATCATCAAAAAGAAAAAGAAGAATGGAAATTTTTCAGAGGTACCAATATTGCAGAAATTGAGCGTTTAAATATAAATCCGAATATCAATCGATTTTTTCTAGGAATGACTACAAAAGAAAGTGCCAAAAACCAAATTTTGAAAAATACAATTAGACGAGTGATGTTTTATATTTTAGGAAATGCGACAATTCCATATATCCAATTAGAAGAAAACGGTAGTGAAATTTTAATTGCTCCTTTTACCAAAGTTGCTAAAATAGAAAAAATAGAAGAGAGTTTATCAGATGAATATAAGATTTTGTTAGAAAATCAAGAGTTTTTGTTGTTATCCGAAAACGAAAAAGAACGATTCTATCAATCCATTCTTGAAAAAGCAGATAAAGTCAATGAGAATTTGCAAGATTGTATTAAGTTAGAAAATGAAAATAGAGTTCATTATGAAAATATTCGAAAATTAGAACAATTGCTGGCAAAACATAATTTAGCAATGGAACAAGAAGAATATCAAAAAGAAACAACCCAAACTGAAAAACAAGACGATTTAGATGATATTCAAAGAATTGAAAAAGAGCTTGGAAATTTAAAACAAATGGTAGCAAGTACTGTGAAAACAAGGCAAGAAAAAGCAACATTTATTGTAAATTGGAAAAGAGAGGTTATTCAATATATGATGGCAGAATGTGGAGAAATTAAAAATAAATATGAAGAAGAAAAAAAAGAGTTAGAGCCAGAAATAGAACAAACGAGTGGAGCTGAAAAAGAAGAACAAACTGTGCAAGAACCAGTTAAGTCAGAGGAAACTATTTCTGAAGAAAAAGAAGAAAATCCTAAAATCACTCCAATTCGATTGATGTGTGAAGAAAATAAGAAAGCTGCAAAAGATTTATTACAAAACATAAAAGATTTAATTACAAAACAGCAAAATCATGCAAGAATTGCAAAAGAAATTAATTCAAATTACAAAGCTTTGAATAACGCTTTTGAAATGAAAAATTTTGCAGAAGAATTGGAATCTTTGATTAATAGTTTGTTAAGAAAAATAAATACGATGCCTTCTGAAAAAAGTGAGGAATTAGATAAAATTCATCAAACAAGTATACAAGTAAGTACTTTATTAAATTATTTAAATAATCCTAAAAGTGCTGTGGGAAAGAAAATTACACGATTTGATGAAATTCACATTATTGAAGAAAATGCGTTAAAAAGAGGAATTGCAGAAACGATAAAAAATATTCGATGTGAAGCAGAATTAAAAAAATTAAGAGATGATATTGATATCATTGAAGATAAAAGTAAATTTCAGAAATTTATTGGTAGATTTACAGGCAGAAACCGCTTAGATGAAGTCATGTTAGACCAAATTGAAATTAGACAAATGGCAGTTCGCAAAACATTTAAAGCTAAAATGCCACTTGCGTATAATTACAGTATTCATAAATTAATTGCTGAAATGGATATGTTTATCGAAGAAAATGATGATGATGAACTGGTAGAAGAGGATGTTGCTAAACTAAAAAGCATAAAAGAAATTTTAAAGAAAAATTTTGTTATCATTGATAGTAAAGTAATTAGCATTATTGACCAAAAAACAGGAAGAAACCTTCCTTTGGCTTCTGGAAAAATTAGTAAAAGAGAATTAATTGAGATTGATACATACCGATTTTTGCATAAGTATGGTTATGATAAATCCCCAAATAACAGTGAACCAGAATATCAAGATACATTAGCAAACGAAATTAAAAGGATTGTAGATTATATAAAGAGTAGTGAAATATTGTAAACTAATATAGGAGTCGATTTTATCGGCTCCTAACTTAACTAAAGCCAAATTTTTTAAATTAAACATTGACAAAATACCTAATTATCATTTATAATAAAAAAGTAATTATCGGATGTAAATAATAAATGCCAATATAGCTCAGTTGGTAGAGCAACAGATTCGTAACCTGTAGGTCAGCGGTTCGATTCCGCTTATTGGCTCCAAGAAATTAGCATTTTAAGCCACTTGCACAGAACATCACAAAGTATCTTGTAAAGGCACAAAATGCAGAAATACTCTCTTTGTAAGGGAGTATTTTTTGTTTTATAACATACTTTATAAATTAAATTTATTACTTTTTTTGAATATTAAAATATG
>CAOKQM010000017.1 GCA_948470875.1 uncultured Clostridium sp. | reverse complement strand
CCTTTTGATATAAGATGCTATTTTGCAATCTTTTATCTAAATTTTCACGATTAAAGGTATTTTTCTTTTTTGTTGAATTTCGTCAAATTTTTGTTTTGCAAATTCATAAACTGGATTTGTAATAACCAAAATTCCAATATTTTCATCTTGCAAAACTTTCCCAATTTGTGCCTCAATTTTATCTTTTTGCACAATAACAGATTCAATTCCTGTCAATTTTAAACCAATCGCAGTTTCCCTATCATGACTCATACAATACATTTTCATTGCATGGCTCCTTTTTTAAATTTTACTTAAAATCATAATGGCGATAATCAATCCGTAAATCGCAATACCTTCGGCAAGCCCAGCAAAAATAACCGTTTTACCAAGCAAACTTGGATTTTCGCTTATCGCACCAACTGCACTTGATGCAACAACTGCAACTGCAATACCAGAGCCAATCGCAGAAAGTCCAATTGCCAAAGCTGCTGCAATCAAACCAACTCCATTACTGGTTTTTTCAGTTGTTTGAGCTTCTTGTGTAATTCCTTCTTCGTTTTCAATATTTGTCGCATACACCTTTAAGCCTGTTACAAGGCTCACTCCCAAAATAAATATTCCTAATACAATCATACATTTTTTTAACATTTTCTTTTCTCCTTTTCTTATTTTTAACGACTTGTTTGTGTTTTAATGGATTCATATTCTGTTCCATTTCCTTCATAAAATCGGCTAAACAATTCATAATATTCTAATCTCAAAATTTGAATTCCAACAATCAATCCTTCTAATACCAGTACAATCACATTTCCTAAAATCGCAACTGCAAGACTTCCGTGCGCCATTTGTCATGTCTGCTAACAAATAAATTGCCATACATAAACCGTGCATGATTGATTGCAAAAGCGGCTAGCCTCAAAAAAGAAATTGTGTTACTTGCAAAAGATAAAATCATTTCAATGATTTCAAAAATTTTTTCCACCATTGCAACTTTGGTTTCTTCTTTTTTGGCAGTTACTATTTTAGTCAGTTTTTCATTAAACAAAATTAAAATCAGTAACACACAAACTATAACGATAATTACGTTTGTAGGTATTAATATTTTTCCTTTGATAAAATAATATGCAACCAAAGTTAAAACAAAGCTGTACAGCACAAATCCAGTTATACCATTGGCATCTAGCCAAATTCGTTTAAAATCTTTATTTTTAATTCCATTTGCTATATTGAGTATCATAGCCATTAAAATAAACAAACAGCCAACTACAATTCCATAAACTAGCATTGTATTAATGTTTTGCATTGGGCTAATGAATGTTGCTTTGATGATATTTTCTTTTCCAAAAACGCTTCCATATAAAAAACCAAATAAGCTAGATGCCAAACCTCCGCATAATTAAAATATCGCCTGCATCTTTGGTACGAAATCTTAGTAAGATGCCTAAAATCAGAAATACCACTCCATGTCCAACATCACCAAACATAAATCCAAACATGATAAATGCTGTTATAGCAACAAATAAAGTTGGGTCAATTTCGTTGGCATTTGGCACACCATACATTTTAACAAGTAATTCAAATGGTTTAATCAAACGATTATTTTTCAATTTTGTTGGACCTTTATTTTGTAATTTTTCTTCAATTTGATAATCCATATTTTGACAAGTATCCAATTTTTCTATCATTGCATTTAGTTCTGCTTCGGGTACCCAAGCAACCAAATAAAATGTGTGCTTGGAATCATGTACAATTAGTTTTTTGATTTTGTTAATTTTATCATATGTTTGAAGTTGTCTGTAGGCAGAAAGCAACAAGTGTGTTGCATTATCTGCCAAATCTTCCATTTCTTTTTGCAAATTTTGCATTTGTACAGTTTTATCACTCATGTCTTTATACAGCTTTTCGATATATTCTTTTGGTGTGCCAGATAAATTGGGGTCTAACCAAACTCGCTCAAAATTTTGCATATTGAAAAAAACATCTACATTCTGGACAAATTCTTCTGTTGTTACATACACAATCCAAGTAATATCTGGCTTTTTTTCTATTTCAAACAAAATAACATGCATATTGTCAAGCTCTGCTCGAATGGCGTCTAACTTACTAGTTTCAATATTTCCATAACGAAATTTCATATATTTTAATTCATACAGTTTTTTTATGTCGATATTGATGTGTTCTAATTTTTGAACTGATACGATTTTTTGCAAATCTTCTTCTTTAGTTTTTTGACAAAAATCCATCTCATTTTTTAAATTCAAAAAAGCTTGTTCTACACGCTCCAATTTTGTTCCAATTTGCAAAACTGTATTTTCAATAAATAAATTGGTATAATCCTCACGATACAAAATATTTAGATTTTCAATCAAATCTTTGCATTTCTTCAAATTTTCTTTAATTGTATAATCGTAACTATAATATTCAAGCTTCCAGCCTTTACTATAAATTTTCTTGGCATCTTCTATTTGAATATCACTATTTAATAAATTCCTAGCAATAAATCGGTCCAATTCCTTTTCGGGACCTGTTATACGCAGTAATTTCATTTTCTCAATCGCCATTTGGGATAGTATTCCTTTCTTCTGTTTTTTGTTATTATAATAATTTCTTTTGTATTTCATCTGGTTTTAAATGATAACGAATTCCTTCTAAAATGTTCATTATATCATTATTTTCTAATTCAACTATATAAAAATAAGCATAAATTGCACTTATTCCAAAAATATTGCCTTTTAAATACTTTTTAAAAGTCTGATAAAGGTACTGACTTATTTGCTGTTCTAAATCTTCCATTTGGTCAAAATCAAGATATTTTCCATAATATGTTTTCTGTAAAATCTGTTTCATCTCTTGTTCATTTGCTTGAATTAATTGCTCCAATTCCTCTGTTTTCAAGTGATAATGAACATCTACTAAAATTTGTTGAATTTGCAGCTTTGTAAAACCATAATTTTTCTTCATACGATAAATCCAAACAATATGATTCAAATCAATTTGTTTTCCTATCATATCTTCCAAATCATGAGTTTGTTTTTTAGCTATTTTCATCATGGATTCAAAATAAAATTTATCCAATTTATTTTCAATTTCAAAAATTTCAATTTCATTAATTCCAGCATCGTATTTTTCAAATAGCTTATAATACCTAGTTTTTTTTAAAAAATAGAGGAATTCTTCATACGTTTTCACTTCAGAAATCCCAACTAAATCCTTAAATAATTTACTTGTCCAATTTTCCACTTCACTGGTTTGCTCTCCAATGCTACTGCCAGAAGACAATTTTCGAAAAACATTTTTGATGCATTTTATTTCATAAATCGAAATAAATTGAAGTAAAATTAGTTTTTGCTTGTGATTTAGCAAACGATAAATTTTTTGAATATCTTTTATCAAAATATCATCCAATAACATTTTAATATTGATTCTATTGGAATCTTGTTTTAAATCCTTAAAATTTTCATTGAAACTTTTGAGTAAAGCAATTGCCTGAACAATTGTATTTTGTTTTAATAATTCATCCAATTGCTCTTTTTTCAACTTTTGAGCGTACATTCCCTTTAACTTAGCATGAATCGAGGGATACATCATACTTGACAACATATTAGGTTTCCTTTCCTCAATTTTTATTGCATAATCGATTCCATTATGTTTTGAATTAATTCGTATTTTTCTTGTTTATATCGATTTTGTATTTCTTCTATTTTCTGCGTTTTTTGCGATTCGCAATTTTGCCTAGCTTCTAGCAATTTTGTCTCATACTCATTTTTTCTCATTTCTATTTTAAATTTATATTTGGTTTTAATTTCCTCTTTTCTTTTAGACAATTCACTATTTACCAAATATTCAATATTACTTTTTCTCTCTTCTACCTCTTCTAAGGCTTTTTTACACAAATTATCAATCTTAATCAATTGATTCAAAACTTCTTCCAATTTTTTCACCTACTTTATTACTAAAATTATATCGCTACTAAAAATGAATTTCAATAGAAATTTTAATTATTTTTAATTTTCCCAAATCTTGACAAAATTATGCTTTAAACAACAAAGCAGACTTTCTTAAAATGCAAACATTTTTATATACTTGGAAATTTTTTATCTATTTTGACCTATGTTTTTGATTTTTACATCCTATTTTTTAGTCGAGCTTTGCCAATATAAAAAAAGACATGTTATCTTGAAAACATGTCTTTTTTACCGATTTAAAATTTTCTAATCCCCAATTTCAATGTATTTTTTACTTTCTATTTTTTCTTGTTTCTCTTTTGGAAAACTGATTTTCAAAATTCCATCTTTAAAATTTGCCTTAATATCTTCTTGTTTCACATTTTTTCCAACATAATAACTTCTCGAACAAGTTCCGAAAAAGCGTTCTTGATGAATGTAACCATTTTTGTTTTCATCTTTTGTTTCATTGGCGTTCGCAGTAACCATCAAATAGCCATTTTCCAGCTCAATTTTGATATTTTCCTTTTGATAACCTGGAACATCAATTTCCAAAATATAATTTCCCTCTTTTTCTTGAATATCAGTCCTCATAAACCTATTTTCTTTTCTGCCCCAAAACGAATCAAACTCGTTCCCAAACATCTCATCAAAAAAATCTTTTCTTGGTATCAACATATTTTTACCTCCTACTTTTTTATAGTATTCGTAAAAATTAAATTTCTAAACCAGATTTTCGGGATTTAACTCTAACAAATTTTCCAAAACAAACAAACCATCTTTTCGAACTAAAACATCATCAAACCAAATTTCTCCACCACCAAATTCTGGTGTTTGAATATTCACAATATCCCAATGAATACTAGAACGATTTCCATTATCGCTTTCTTCTAATGCGTCCCCTGGTGTAAAATGAAAACTTCCCTTTATTTTTTCATCAAACAAAGTATCACCAATTGGTTTTTCCACATATGGATTTAACCCAAATGCAAATTCGCCAATATAACGTGCTCCTTCATCTGTGTCCAATATCTGATTCAATTCCTTTGTATGATTGCTGGTCGCTTTTACAATTTTTCCATTTTCAAATTCAAAACGAACATCACTAAAAGTAATGCCTTGATAGGTTGTTTGTGTATTATATGTTAAATAACCATTCACACTATTTTTAACTGGGCTAGATGCCACTTCACCATCTGGAATATTAAAGGTTCCCATATATTTTTCTGCTGCAATCCCTTTGATACTAAATGTTAAATCCGTTCCTGGACCAACAATATGTACTTTGTCTGTTTGATTCATAAGTTCTACTAAATTTTGCGCAGCTTTATCCATTTTTGCATAATCCAAATTACACACCTTAAAATAAAAATCCTCAAAATCTTCCAAACTCATTTTACTCATTTGTGCCATCGAATCATTTGGATATCTCAAAATGCACCATTTGGTATGTTTTACTCTTTCCACAAAATGTACAGGAACTGTGTAAAACTCATGATACAATTTTAATTTTTCATCCTTAACTCCCGCAAATTCTGACACATTTGAGCTTGCTCGAATTCCAATATAGGCATCCATATCTTGCATTCTACTAACATCCTGTTTAGCCAATAATTGGATTTGTTCTTCTGTAAGACCTTGTAACATGTCCTTTAATAAAGATTGATTGATGATATTAAAAAACGGCATTGCCTTTACTTTATAAGCTTCTTTCATCAATTCTTTGGCAAGCAAAATTCCATCTTCGCCAATTACTTCAATCAATAATTTCTCATTTTCTTTCAATTTTACAGAATGATGAATCAAATTATGTGCCAACTTCTGAATTCTTAAATCTTTCATAAATTCTCCTTATCTAATTCTTGTTTCTTTTCTAAAATCTTGGTCATATTTCTATAACGCCCTTCTCTTAGCTCTTTTTCATATGCTTCTGGCTCAATATTTTGCTCCAAATCTTGTAATTCTTTGTCAATATCGTACGGAATGCGCACAAATTCAAAGCTAAAACTAGCGTTATATTCTTGGCTACCAAATTCGCCATCCAAAATTAAATACTGAACTGCGGTTGTTTCTAAAACATTGCTATCTTTTTTATCATCTCGCACTACATTAAAACTGTTTCCAACACTGCCGACATTAATCAACGTTTTGTTATACATTTTGTTCATAAAAGGTGCATGTAAATGTCCATAAATCACGACATCTGCGACTTTCTGTGAAACTGTATTAGGGCTTGGCTCAAACATTTTGTATTTTGCGTCATAACTATCTTCATTGATGATAACACCTGTCTTTTTTTCAGGATGGGCATGAAATAAGCGCACCAGACTTCCACTCATGTAAAATTCATACGAAAATGGTAAATTTAGCAAATATTTTTTTGACTCTTCTGACAAAGATTCATTATTCCAATTTGCCCTTTTTTGCATTAATTCAACAGGAATATTATGTTTGCTAATTTTGTAAACAGAAGGGTCAATATCTACATCACAATTCCCTTGCACCACAACTTCACAATTTTCTCTAACTAATTTAACACATTCTTCTCCATGACAACCTTTTTCCACAATATCACCCAAACAAAAGATTTTGTCAACCTTTCGATTTTTCATGTCTATTAAAGCTGTTTTCAAGGCTTCTAAATTTCCGTGTATGTCTGATATAATCGCTATTTTCATGTTTCCTCCTTTTAAAAATAAACTTTATCAATATGCACAAATCGTATTTTTTGGAAATCATACGTTCCAACTGTTCTTCCCAAAGCATCAAATGAATGTGTATCAACATAAATATCGTTTAAATTATTTGGATTCCCAATTCCTACTACAATCAAGCTATGTGTGAACCTTCCTCCATTGCTTGATAATTGTATCAAATCTCCAATTTCAATCTGATTTTGCGAAACTTCCATTCCATGTGGACCTTGCATTTGATTATGAATCAAAAAATCGTACAAAAATTCAACTCCAGTCCATGAAGGCGATTTCTGATTCGCATTTTTATAATACCAAGATTTTGCATTCATCACTTTGCTTCCTGCATAAATACATTGTGACGCAAAATTCGTGCAATCTCCACCAATTTTGTCATAATCATAATACTTAGGATTTCTCAATAATGCCCATTGATTTGCATAATTTACACAATCTTTTCTATTATATTCTTTTTCTTTCATTTTCATCACCTAAGATAGTTTATGTAAAATGAATTTGATTGGTACATGTTCTTTTGGCATTATATAATAAAAAATATTGTTTTACAATATTTCAACCTAAAAAAAGCAGGTTAGTCCCTGCTTTTTTAGATTAAAATATTTCTTCTAAAATTTTAAATTCGAATTCCTTAAATGGATTTTTATTCACACAAACTATTTTAGAATTCACGTTTTGTCTAAATACCTCCTGTTTTTGTTTGTCTTGGCTCAAAATCACCGCACAATGCTTGGTAAGACTGTGATTTATGCTATAAATTACATCTTCAAAATCTTCTGTTTCATCAAAAATTTCAATTTCATATAAATTCTGCTGTGCAAAATATCTCATATTTTCAACCAATTCTTCATATTCCTCTGAATCATAATAAACAGAAATATTATAAAATGGAACATAAATCACCTCAACATCTTTTACTTTCTTAAAACTCATATAGGTATTTGTATTTCCTAAACAAACAATTTTGTCAAGTCCCAAATCTTGTATTCCTTGATTTGTATAAGCGTTCTGTAGCAAGACTTTGGTCGTATTTTTACTATCTTTTAAAATATCATTTACCATTTTTATAATCGCTAAATTTAAGCCATAACAAACCTCTTCGATTTCCACAATTACTTCTGTTTTATGTAAAATTGCTTCCATACAAATCATAGCAGTTATATAAGGATTTCCTTCATGACTAACCAAAATTTTCTTCGTATTTTGAGGCTTTACTGTTTCATTTTTATAATTTTCAAATATAGCAATCAACTGATTTACCTCAAAATGAAATGCAAAAATTTCATAATCTTCTTGGTTTATTTTTTCTAATATTTTTTTATTATCTTTTATAAACTCAATCATTTCATTTACAATTTGTCTCATTCTAAACCTTCCTCTTTTGCTTAATCTACGCGTTCTTTTGATTTTTCAAGACTAGCTACTAATTGATCTATTCTCTCCAATTTCTCTTTTGTATAACCTTTTTGCTCTGAAATACCCAATTGAGCTTTCAATCGATTTCCCCAATTTTTCGAATGAATCAATTTAGTCGCCTTTCCCTCTTCTGACATTCCCATTAAAACTTTTCTGTTAACTTTTTTATCTTGCAAAATCTCACTTTTTCGATTATAAAATTCCTCTTCTGACATATGATAAGTCGCAACTCCATAATCTAACTTATTTCCATTTTTCGTACATTTTAACATTTTTTCTACAATAACCGTTCCATTTTGCACATTTGGTAAGGTAAAAATAACAGTTCCATCTAAAAAAGCTTCTGTGCAAAAATCTTCATCTAACAACGAAAAGTATTGCCATCTTTTCCCTGAATCAATTACAAATTTAGTCTTTTGTTTGGCTTGATTTTGTAGTTGTTTTTGAGTTATTTTATGCCCTTTTTCGTTTGTAGAATGCAAATCTTTTGCAACATGAATTGTCTGAAATAATTTCATTCTTGCTTCATTTTGCAGCATTTCCTCTTTTGGTGTTTTGCTAATTCCATCAAAACTACTGAAAATAAAATTCCATTTTTCTGTTTCTGATAAATTTGATTTCTGTAATGCTTCACAAGCCTTATCCAGATTCAATTCTCCACTTAAAAGCAAATCTTTTGTATCTTTTGGTTTTAAAATATTAGCTTCAATCAAATCATAAATCATTTGCTCCCCATTCCAATCCCTCAAACTTCTAATTGGTAACAAATTGGATTGATACAAATTTTTCAAATCTTGGTCATAATCACTTTCTGTTTTGTACAATTCTTCTATGATTTCATCTGCTAAATTTATTTCTTCTTCTGGGGTTTTCCCTTTGATTTTAAATTCTCTAAACAATAAAGCATAACGATCAAAATCTTTGATTTTTTTATCATCTTTTTGGCTTTCAAAATAATATTTCACCAAATCTTCTACTGTGACTTCTGAGTTCAAATCATGTATTTCATTAAGAGAATTCATACTTGACAAATCCAAATTATTTTTCCTATATAATTTTACCATATCTTCTTTATCAATGATTCCATTTGCATATAATTCATCTACGAAAAAATAATTCATATTAAAATTTTCAATTTTGTCTAAACATTCTTTTATGTCTTCTTCTGGTAATTGAGCATTTTTCACCAAGTGTTCTAAATTATCAGGATTTTTTGCAATACTTCTTTTTCTTTCACCCAAAGTTAATTTAAGCAAATCCATAATTCCCAACATATGAGCAACACTAATTGGTAGTACTCCTTCTAAAATCTGCTTTTTTATCGCCACTAATTGCGTATTGGAATAATAGTTTCCATTCACAATTCTGGAAGCATCTTTCCTTAAATCATTGGCAGAATAGGTGATATGTTTTCTATTTTCGCCTGTTTTCGTAACAAAATTTCCTTCTATTTTAGTTTTACTGTTTTTTAATATATCATTTATATTTTGTATAACACGCAAAATATCTTGCTCAAATTCTGAACCAACAATATCTTCCTCTACTTCTAACGCATTTTTCGCACGATAAGCAACTAATAATAGCCATTTTTCCATATCTATTTTTTCTGGAAATCGCTCTATGTACTCTTCATATTTTCCATAATAGACTTCTTTTATTTTTTGTAAATTATTTTCTGTTTTGATTGTTAATAATAGATTGGCTAATGCCATTGAAAACGTTTGACCATTTCTTTTATTATAACAAAATTCCTTAAAATCACAAATATCCGCAAATAACATCATATCTTTTAGGATACCTCTTTGCTTCAAATTTTCGACAATTTTCGTATTTTTTTGTTTAATTTTTGGATTTTTAATTTCACCCAAAAATTGCTCTACTGTTAAAAATTCTTCCAGTTCTATGCCATCTACTATAATTGGAATTTCAACATCCGTATCTTTTAATAATTGTATCGCTTTTTCATATCTTATGCTATTTTGTGCAATTTCAAATTTCTTGGCAATGTTATTTTCTTTTCTGAAATCTGTTTTTTTAATGCTTCCTAATATATGATTCAAATTTATAGCAATCATAAACACAATATCTTTTTTATCAAAATAATCAATATGATCTTTTAAATACGCTAAATAATTATGTTGATTTAATCTGTCTAAATCAATTTTTTCCACATTATCCAAATGATTCAAAATTAACATATTACGTACTTGTCTAAACTTTATTTCTGAACCAATTTCTTGAAAAATTTCGTCAAGACTCATATCGTTTATTGTTTTTTTACTCATATAATTTCTCCTTTATTTAGAAAATACTCTTATACAAGTATTATAACATAGTTTCCATAATTTGTCAATTTATGTAAATATAAAGTTAAAATAGCTACCTTATTTGCTATTTTATTTGCTTCAATGTTTGATTAATCTTTCTAAAATCTTTGATTGCTTGCCAGCCAATTTTTACGATTTTTCTAAAATTAATCGAATTTTCGCCACCTTGTCTTGGTCTAAAAGTAATTGGAATATAGTTTACTTTGTAATTTTTTTTGGCATAAAGAACGGAAATAATAACATTTGACAAATTAAACTTTTCTGGAATATAATTTAAGTTTTCTTTTAAAATATCTGCTTTCATTAAACGAAAAGGCGTGTTGGCATCAGTCACATTCACACCAAAACAAAGCTTCAAAGTTAATTTCAAAATCTTTGTCACAAAATAGCGAGATATGCCATCTTCTCTTTTACTTCGATGTCCAATCACCATTTCATAATCTTGTTTGCAATTCCAAAATTGCTCAAATTCACTTGGCAGCGTTTGTCCATCTGAATCGGTCTGAAAAATATATTTTGCTCCATTTTTAATGGCATATTGATAACCATATAAAACCGTTGCGCCATGCCCTTCATTTGGTTTTGTCATAATTTCCATAAGTGGATATTTTTTGGCACATTCTTGCATAATGGAATATGTATCATCTTTGCTTCCATCATCTATTAAAACCAGCCTTGATTCTCCATTTGCATTGTGTTTATCTACAATTGGATACCACTGCTCAATTACATTTTTAATATTAGCTTGCTCATTATAAACAGGTATGACAAGATATAATTTTTCCATTTTGTTTTCCTTTCTATTTTATATTTTTTCAGATTCATCCAATGCTACAGCAATTACTTTATCCATGTCATAATACTGATATTTGCCTAATCTTCCACCAAAAATTACTTTTTTATTAGACTTTGCTAATGTTTCATATTTTTGATATAATGCATTATTTTTTTCATCATTGATTGGATAATAAGCTTCTTTTTCCACACTCCAGGTGTCTGGAAATTCCTTTGTAATGATTGTTTTATCGCCTTTTCCAAATTCAAAATGTTTGTGCTCAATGATTCTGGTATAAGGAATTTCATATTCTGTGTAATTTACCACACTATTTCCTTGGTAATTTTCACAATCTAATATTTGGGTTTCAAATCTCAAACTTCGATATTCTAGTTCACCATATTGATAATTATAATATTGGTCAATTGGACCTGTAAATAGAATTTTTTCTGCCAATGAATCCAACTGATATTTGTTTTGAAAATAATCACAATTTAGTTTTACTTCAATTCCAGCCAACATTTTTTCAATCATTTGGGTATAGCCACCAATTGGAATTCCTTGATACAAATCATTAAAATAGTTATTATCATAAGTAAAGCGAACTGGCAATCTCTTGATAATAAAAGCAGGCAATTCCTCTGGTTTTTTGCCCCATTGCTTCTGTGTATAACCTTTAATTAATTTTTCATAAATCGTTTTACCTACCAATTTTATGGCTTGTTCTTCCAAATTTTTTGGTTCTGTTATGTCTACTTGTTGCAATTCTTGCCTAATTTTTTGTTTGGCTTGTTGTGGCGTAAAAACACCCCAAAGTTTGTGAAATGTGTTCATATTAAATGGCAAATTATAAACTTCATTTTGATAACGCGCAATTGGGGAATTGGTATAACGATTGAATTCTGCAAATTGATTGACGTAACTCCATACTTTGGAATTACTTGTATGAAATATATGAGCACCATATTTATGTACCTGAATTCCTTCTATTTCTTCTGTATAAATATTTCCTGCTATGTGTGGACGTTTGTCAATCACCAGACACTTTTTTCCCTTTTTGTGTGCTTCGTGTGCAAAAACGGCTCCATATAATCCACTTCCAACAATTAGATAATCATATTTCATTGTTTTCTTCCTTTTTTAATTTTAAATCTATTATATCTCACGAAAAGTCAAAAGTAAAGAATCTTTTTTATAAACAACAAAACGGACCTAAAAATAAGAATTAAAACTCATTTTTAAATCCGTTTTATTAAAATTAATATATCTTAGACTATTTGTTAATCATTTGGTTTTCAGCTTGTTCGATCATTTTTTTAACCATTTGTCCACCGATTTTTCCAGCGTCTTTTGCAGATATATTTCCGTTGTAACCATTTTTTAAGTTAACACCAACTTCTGAAGCTACTTCATATTTGAATCTATCTAATGAATCCATTGCTTCTGGAACTGCTTTTTTACTATTTCTTGCCATCTCTATTCACCTCCGCTATTTCATATTGAAAAAACATATCATGTATTTTCAATATATATGATGTGCGGATTTAAACAAAATAAACTGGTAATTTTTAGAAATTTCAAAAATTACTTTTTCTTTAATTAGCAGGCTCAATTAATCCAAAATTTTTCGAATCTTTTAATTTAAAAATAACATTGACTTTTCCTGTATCTACATTGATAAATGTGTAAAAAATGCTTCCTGTTTTTTCAGATAATTTTATTTTAGCATCTTCAATTGAAATTGGTCTTATATCATAATACGCATTTTTGATAACTTCATTTTCAATCATTTTTTCTTCATCACCTGAAATATTGATTTGTTTTAAAGAAGAATCTCTTTGCATTTTTTCTTTTTTTGCTTTTGTTTTTCTCATTTGACCTTCTAAAATATCGATATCTTTATCAATTGAAGCATACAAATCTCTTGATTCTGTTACTGCTTTATACGAAACTCCTTTTGCATATACATACATTTCCGCAGTTTGCGTATCTTTTTCATTTTTGATTGTCACAGTTACTTCAACATTTCCACTGATTTCTTCATCGAAATATTTTTCTATACGTGCCAATTTTTTTTCAGCATATTCTTTAATCGCATCCGTTGCTTTTAAATCTTTCCCTGTAATTGTTATTTTCATTCTTATTTCCATCCTTTCTTAAAATGCAAAATTTGCACCTTTTTATTTTGTAAAAATATTATATCGATTAATTTTAAAATTTGCAAGTTATATTTTGATTTTTTCTAAAATGTTTCAAATTTCGCAAAAAACTAGGATACAAATAAGCGTATCCTAGTTTTCTATTGCTTATAACATTTCTTTAAAATGGCAATTTCTTTTGCATAACCATCTAATTCATTTGGCGTTTCCAAGAAAAATGGTAGGTTTTTTAAACGCGGATGATTGATAATTTTTTCAAAAGTCTCCATTCCCAAAGTTCCTTCTCCGATTTTTTGATGTCTATCTTTATGACTACCTAAAGGATTCATGCTATCATTCATATGAATAGCTTTTAAATGCTCCAAACCAATAATTTGGTCAAATTTATCTAAAACGCCATCTAAATCATTGATAATATCATATCCTGCGTCAGAAACATGACAAGTATCCAAACAAACGCCTAATTTTTCTTGTAACTTAACTCCATCCATAATTTTTCTAATTTCTTCAAATTTGCTTCCAATTTCACTTCCTTTCCCAGCCATCGTTTCTAGCAAAACCGTTGTAGTTTGGTCTGATTTTAAAATTTGATTGAGTGCTTTTACAATAAAGTCAATTCCCACTTCTATACCTTGCCCAACATGACTTCCCGGATGAAAATTATACAAATTATTTGGTGTATATTCCATTCTTTCTAAATCATCTTTCATGATACGAATCGCAAATTCGCGGATATCTGGTTTATCAGAACAACAATTTAATGTATATGGACTATGCGCTAAAATCACATCAATTCCATACTCCTCACACAATTTTTGAAATTGCAAAATATCTTCTTCATCAATTGGCTTGGCTTTTCCACCTCTAGGATTTCTTGTAAAAAACTGAAATGTATTGGCTCCAATTTCATGTGCTTGTTTTGCCATATTTTGGTAACCTTTTGTACTAGACAAATGACAACCTATTTTTAACATCTAAATTTTCTCCTTTCTTTATTCCATATACATTGGATTTTTTCTCTTAAAACCAATTTTTCCTGTCAGATTTCCATACAAATCCATAATGCTTTGCAAATCATTTGAAAATTCTTTTAGCATTACCATTTTAATACTAACATCTTTTGCCTGATAATATTCATCAATAATTTTTTTAAGTTTTAGAATAAATCCTAATTCTGGTTTCATTTTTTCTCTATTTTTTTTTGCTCTATCAACCAACATTTCTTTGATTAAAACAATGTCTTCATTGCTAGCACACATAATCCTTTGGAACATTTTATAAGGATCATAATAATTCAAAATTGGAGCTTCCATACATTGTGCTGCAAAATTATCATAAAAAGTTTCCATTTTCATTGGAATACATTTGAAAATCTCATCTGCTTTTTTCTCATACATTTTCTGTTCTAATACATGATTTAGTTTATGAAAATATCCAACAATTTCGTCCATATCATCACTTACATCAATTCCAATACGGCTTAATTCTTCCTCTATATTATCACAATATTCAGAAGTATTAGCTACTAAATCCATTCCTTTTATAAAAATTTTCTTAATGGTTGGCATATCATAATCAATCAAGCCGCGCCTACTAAAATAGCTAAAATACGCAAACAGCTTCACAATTTCAATCAATTTCAAATTACCTTTTTGAATATCTTGCAAAACTTCTTTAATGACACCAGGAAATTGGTCATCTGAAATTTTCCAATATTCTTCTGTTAGCAATCTTTTATAACCAGGAAGTTTTTCTGTGTCAATTGTTCTGATAATATTTTCCATATCATCCTTAAATAGTCTCATATCAAAAATTCGAGTTCTAATATAAACTTCAATAAATTTAAAAAATCGATAATCTGATTTAAAATTAAAATAATAATTATTATCAAATTCTTTGATATAATATTGTCTATTGTCCATTAAAACTCTTGACGAAACTAAAATTGACTTATATTCTTCATTGCTACTAATATTGATGAATTTATCCTTTGTGATTTTTCCTGATTTAATTTCAAAAGAAACTGCAATCGTAAAAATAAGCATGGTTTGCAATACACGTAAATTGGTATTGGGATAAGCTTTATTCACATTTTCAAACACTTTTTTAAAATCATTTAAAGCATGCTTCAAAATCCTCAAATTTCGTGTTCCAGATTTCATGAAAGTATTGGTTATCAAAGCTGTGTGCTGACGCAAAAAACTAATCAAATCTTTATCTTTTTCAAAACGCATTAATAAACCATTGATGATATAATTAAATTTGGGCGCATATTCAAATGTCTCGCCAATTAACTTTTCCTTGATTCTTTCATAATCGTTTGCTTTATCAAAAACATACTCAATCTTATCTGCGATTTTTTCCACCATTGGTTTGTCAGTTTGCAACAAATTTCCTTCTTTGTCCAAAAGATACGTCGCAATAAAGGTTTTCATTTCCAAATTGGAACTTTTCAATTTCGTAGAAAGTTCTTTTTCATTACAAATAATAATCGTTTTGATATGGTCATGTTCCACAAAATTATTGATATAACCCAAAATATCAATTACATCAACATTGGCTCTTTCCAAATCATCAAAACATAAAATTTTGTTATCAGTTGCAAAAAATTCGCCATAATCAATTTTCTCACCATTTTTGGTCACACCAAAAAAATTTGCCATATCCAAACCTGTTTTTGCATATTCTGGAATGGTGGTTTGATCATGTGAATCCATATATTTTCTCAAATTTTTATCCATTAATTGAGTAGTCTCAATAAATATTTTTTTGCTAATATCCTCTAAATTCGAAATTCCATAAAGCGACATATAAATTGTGGAATATTTTCTACCATTTAATTGCAATGACTCAATTTTATTACGCACTTTATGGTTCCAAAAATGCGTTTTTCCACTTCCCCATTCCCCATTTATCATAATCGCATAATCCGTATAATCTGCCCTTACATAATCCAAAATACTTTCAATTAATTCTTCCATTGTTTCTCCCTTTAATATCTCTAATTCAATATTACTTTTTCCATTTTTTTCTTTTTTATTTATTTCCTATTTTATTTTATACTATATTTTTTAAATTTTCAATATAAAACCAAAAAACATTGACAACTAAATTACAATTGTTATATAATAAGTAAAATTTATTTTCATACATGCTTTTATTCAAAAGCATATTTTCCAAACCTAATTTACAAATACCTAATTTTCCTAAGTTTCTTATGGAAAGGGGGTGATAAGCTATGAAAAATTTTTTACACCTAAAGCTTAGAAAGTTTCTACATAGTTTTATTGCATTTTTAAAGATAACATTAGAAATCATAAAACTTGTTTTAGACATCATGCATTCTAAGTAGAATAAAAACTGTAGTGTGACAGCACTACAGTTTTTTAATTTGTTATATAAAAATTCTTTACACCTTTTAGAAAATATCTTTTTTAATTTCCTAAGCTTTTATTTATATTACACTTTTATATTATACATGTTTTTTATTTTTTGTCAATAGTAAAATGATAAATAGATTGTGATATTTTTATCCTTTAATCTTTTGCCAAAACTAACATTAGAATCTCATCTGCGCCAGCTTGTTTTAAAACACGACTACATTCTTCTGAAGTTGCTCCTGTTGTGTAAATATCATCTAGCAAAATCACTTTTTTATCCTCGACTTCCCAATCATTTTGAATAAAAAATGCATGCTGAATATTCGTTTGTCTTGCTTTTCCACCTAACTTGCTTTGTGTTGTGGTATTAACTACCTTTGATAAAATATCTTTTCTTACTGGAATTCCCAAACTTTTTTCTAATTCATTTGACACCAATTCTGTTTGATTATACCCTCTTTTTTGCATTTTTTTCTTGTGCATCGGTACTGGAATAATCAAATCATACTTTTTCAAAAGCTTGCAATTCTCCTCATTTTCGGTAACTCGATTTGCAAAAAAATGACTCAAATACGCTCTATTGGAAAATTTATAACCTAAAAGTAATTTTCGAATTAAACTTTCATACTCAAATAAATACAATAATTTTTCATATTTTTTATTCTCAATCTCAACCAGGCAAGATTTTTCCAATCTTTCTACCCTTCTTTGACAATTTGGACAAAGCCAATTTTTATCTATTTTTCCGCAAACTGAACATGCTGGCGGAAATAAAAAATCAAGGACAAATTCAAACATGTTTAAAACACCTCCTAAATTTGCCCCCAGCAATTTCTTACAAAGAAATGACTCCTTGCACTTTCTTCTATAATTTTCTCCCCAACTCTATCTAAGTTAGTCCCCACAAGAAGTAACCTCATTAAAAACTACATTTTAATAGAAAAACGAGCAAATTTTGCAAAACAAAATCTCCTCAAATTTTTCATTTATTTTTTTAAGTCAATTAAGCTTTTTTCGCAATTTTCGCAATCTCTGCAAAAGCCTTTTCATCTGTTACAGCGATTTCTGCCAACATTTTTCGATTAATGGTAACATTTGCTTTTTTTAATCCTGCAATTAATTTGCTATAAGTTAACCCATTCATTCTTGCAGCAGCATTAATACGTGTAATCCATAACTTTCTAAAATTTGATTTTCTGTCTTTTCTTCCTACATATGCATACATTCCAGATTTCATAACTGCTTGTTTTGCCATTCTGTATCTGTAACGTTTTGCACCAAAATAACCTTTTGCTTGTTTTAAAACTTTTTTGTGTCTTGCTCTTGTTGTTCTAGCTGTTTTTACTCTTGCCATTTTTTATATCCTTCCTTTCTCCCATTCTTAGTTACCATAAGGTAATAATTTTTTAATTGTATTTTCACAAGATTTATCTGCGATTCCGTTTTGGACTCTCGCTGTCAATCTTGTTCTTTTCGTTTTGGTTGCTAAACGATGTCTTCTGTTGGCTTTTGTTCTTTTTACTTTTCCTGAAGCAGTGTATTTATATCTTTTACTCGCTGCTTTATTTGTTTTCAATTTTGGCATTTTAAAGCTCCCCCTTCTTTTTTATTTATTTTTTGTTAATATAACAAACATTGTCTTACCTTCTAATAATGGTCTTTTTTCCACTGTTGCAATATCTGATAAATCTTCTACAAATTTATTTAAAACGGCTTCCCCAACTTTCATATTATTCAGTTCTCTTCCTCTGAATCTTAAAGAAAGTTTTACCTTATTTCCTGCCTCTAAAAATTTTCTTGCATTTTTACTTTTGAATTCAAAATCATGATCACCAATATTGGTGGAAACTCTGATTTCTTTCAATTCAACTGCTTTTTGATTTTTTCTTGCTTCTTTTTCTTTTTTGGCTTGTTCAAATTTATATTTTCCATAGTTCATAATTTTACAAACTTGTGGTTTCGCATTTGGCGCTACTAAGACTAAATCCATATCTTGCTCTTCTGCTAATCCTAGCGCTTTATCAAATGGCATAACACCTTTTTTTTCACCATCTGCTCCAATTACTTGAACTTCCTTTGCTTTAATTTGTCTATTAATAGGCAATTCTTGTTTTATAATAAAACACCTCCAATTAAAATAAAAAAATTTGACTCTTTCAATTTAAGAAGTCAAATCCACACAAATAACAATATAAAATTGATATTTTAACCTTATTCTTTTTATCAAGATAAGGTGAGAAGTGGACACTTCTTCTTTAAGAACGTATCTATTTTAACACGGTATGATTTGTTTGTCAAGAAATTTTTTCATTTTTTTTTACTTTTCTCTGCTCTGTTTTTAAAAGAAACAAAAAAATTTGTATTTTTTTACCAAATTGCTTGACTTTTTCAAAAAACTATATTAAAATAATGAAGCAATTTATGATATTGAATTTTATGTTTTAGGCTTCTCCCCGGTAGCTTTAAAATATATTTTCTACTAAATATCATAAATCATGAGAAATTATAAAAATTTTCTGTCTTAGCAACTTAAAATTTTTATAATAAATAAAAGAAAAAAATTTGAAATGGAGGGTATTGATTACCATGAATAATACTACTTATAGCCCAAAAAAAGGCGAAATTGAAAAAAAATGGTACGTAATTGATGCGGCAAATCGTCCCTTAGGTAGAACTGCTAGTGAAGCTGCAAAATTATTACGTGGAAAACATAAACCAACTTTCACACCAAATGCTGATTGTGGTGATTATGTTATTATTATAAATTGTAAAGATGCTGTACTTACAGGTCGTAAATTAGACCAAAAAATTTATAGACATCATTCAGGATATATCGGTGGAATGAAAGAAACAACAGCTCGTGTTATGATGGATAATAAACCAGAAAAAGCTATGTATTTAGCTGTAAAAGGAATGTTACCTCATACAAGACTTGGCAAAAAACAATTGACACATGTTCGTGTTTATGCAGATGATAAACATGAAAATATAGCTCAAAAACCAGAAGTTTGGGAGGTAAAATAAAATGGCAAAAAAAGAAAATATTGTATTTTTAGGAACTGGACGTAGAAAAAAATCAATTGCTCGTGTTCGTTTAATGACTGGAACTGGAAAAATTACAGTTAATGGAAAAGATTTAAGCCAATATTTTGGAACAGAAATCTTAAAAGTTATTGTAAATCAAGCTTTTGCTGTAACAAATACAGCAGGCAAATATGATGTTATCTGTACTGTAGCTGGTGGTGGATTTACAGGTCAAGCAGGTGCTATCAGACACGGAATTGCAAGAGCTTTAGTAGAAGCTAATTCAGAATTACGTCCTATTTTAAAACAAGCTGGATTCTTAACAAGAGATCCTCGTATGAAAGAAAGAAAGAAATATGGATTGAAAAAAGCTAGAAAAGCTCCTCAATTCAGTAAGAGATAAAAAAGTGCCCTTTTGGGCAAGAGGCGGGAAGCCTATATATAAAGCAGTAATCGAAATAGATTACTGCTTTTTTATTATGTTGTTAGACCTGTTAAAAGTACTAGCTAATACATACGAGATTTTCTAATTTTTACAAAGTTGACAATTATCTAAAATTGTGTTATACTTTATGTTAAGTAACTATTAACAAAGTATATGAATTTTATATACTCACCACCCTATAGGAGGTTTTTATGACCAAATTTTACTATCTCGTTAGCTATCATTTTAAAAAATCAAATTTTTTTTCTACTTCTCATGGTTTGGGAAATGCGGAAATCAGTACTTCCGGCGAAGAACTCACATCCTATGAAGATATTCGGGACATAGAATCTCAGTTATGTTCTATTAGTAAATTTGATAGATGTGTTATATTAAATTTTCAGCTATTGAGAAAAGAAGATTAAAGCCCCTTTGAGGCTTTAATCAACAAAGAAGCCATCCAAGAGGATGGCTTCTTGCTTTAGTAGCCATTCTTATCAATAAACCTTTCCCCTATACTCTGTCAAAGTATACTGACCGACAGCAATAAACTCTTGGGGTTCACAGGCTTCATAAAACTGAGAATCAAAAGCAATTTTTGAAATTTTAGTTGCTTTAAGCACTCCTTCCTGAATGTTAGGCTTAATTACAACTAACCGGACAGTACTTTTAGCATGATATATAGCTAATTCGTACTTCTTTTCCGTTTGCTTATTTAAATTAAACTCATATGCCATAATGGCTCCTTTCACCTCACTCGAGGATTTGAATTAAAAATAAATAGTTACTATAATTTGATTATACAATATTTTATGTAAAATGTCAAATTCTTTGTTTTCTCGCTTTGTCTTTCGTATTTTCAAGAAAAAAGACATGCAAAATTTTTGCATATCTTTTAAATTTACATTTTACTTAATAAATCTTCTTATATTTAACATACATCCATCCACTCATTGCTGCAAAAAATACGATTGAAAAAATAATTCCAAATTTTACACCTGTATTTGGTAAAATTTTATTAGCTGTAGTTGCATCCTTTTTGTCTGAAACTGATGTATTTCCAGCATTATTCTGATTGACATTGCTGCTTGTATTAGAATGATTGTTAGTGTTTTTGTTGCTATTGGTATCGCTGTTTTGATTTTTTGGATTGTTATTTGGCTTATTATCTGTATTTGTATTATTTTTATCAGCATCATTGTTTGTATTATTGTTGTTATTTTTATCTTGATTTTCTGTATTATTATCATTAGTGCCTTCTACATTTGCTTTAATCGCATTTCCTGTGATAACAGGGCAAGATAAAACCGCATCATTGTCTGAACTATCTTTGATATTGCCTCCTACATATTCAACTGTTGCCAATTGTCCTACATCAGTTGCTTGTATATCATATGAATATTCTATGTAATGTCCCCAATGCCAATTCCCATTATTGCTTTGATTTACAATTGTTCCATTTGAAATGGTTCTAACTGGACTATCACCAAATCTAATTTTCAAAGTTGGCACAGTAGTTCCTTTAATCACTTCTGAAAACTCAGCTCTTATTTTTACAGTTTGTCCTGTTTTGTAAGTTCCCGCTTCTGGACTACTTACTCTTATTTCTTCAACTCTTGGACCATCTTGATCAATATTTATAATCACACAACCATAAACCATTTTACTGTCTGCGTCTTTTCCTTTAACCCATAAATAATAAGTTCCTTGGTCAGTTGGTATTTTAGTTTTGTCAATTTTAGTCATTGGATAATTGTTATCTCTTGTACAAGCATTCCAATTTTCCTTATTTGCTACTATTTCTGGCGTAATTGAAAACACTTCATTCACATTGGTTCCTTCAATCAAAGCTTGTTTATAGTTACTAACTAATGCTTCGTCTGTAATTTTTTCAAATTTATACCAAGCAGTTTTTATATTATACGTCATAGCGCTCCATTGAGCAGCTGATGAGGCATTTCCGCCAATAATATAATAAGAATCTAGCCATACATGGTAATTTATCGCATTTAATGGTGGCAATGCTAAATCTAATTTCAAGGCATTAATTAGCAATGTATCATCACTTGCATTTTTGATAAATAACCAGACTGTATCTGTTTTTCTTAAAATTTCTAAAATTTTATTATCTTGTACCGTCAAATTCAATTTTGCTTTTTGGGTATTAAAATCTCCTAAAGTAAACCATTTTTCTACACTTTCCAAATTGGAGTTTGTTGCAATTCCCCACTCATAATTTTCTTGTGTATTCAAAGTAATATTTGAAACATCTAGCTCGATGCTTCCATTCGAAAAGCCATCAACGACTTTTTTCACTACAATTCCATCATCAGTTGTAAATGTATCTTCATAAGCACCTACCTCTTTGGTCATACTAATTGCAAAAAATATAACCAAAAGTGCTATTATTTTTTTATTTTCATATTTAAATATTTCCCCTTTCTTTTTTATTGTAACAAATTAATTATTGGTTGACAATACTTTTGAGCAATGTAATGGAATTGTAACAATTTAATTTCCTATTTTGTCAAAAAAAGGAACTATCCTACAATAGTTCCTTTTTCCTTATTCTGACAATTCAAATTTTCTTTTATATTTTTTCCTATGAAGTTTCATTAATTTATGGTCAATTTTATTGATAATTTTGGCATACAATATCAAATCTTTCGACATTTTTTTAGTGATTTCTCCTGTAGATTTATATTTAATTTCATGTTCCAAAGTCGCCCAAAAATCCATTGCCATTGTACGAATTTGTATTTCTACTTTGGCATATAATTTGGTTTTATCCAATTCGACTGGTACTTCAATAATCATATGATAACTTGAATATCCTGTCTTTTTTGGATTTGTGATATAATCTTTTTCTCGAATCACTCTACAATCATCAAATTCTTTGATAATATCCACCACTTCAAAAATATTACTTTTAAATGGACATACAATTCTTACTCCTGCTATATCATTTATATTTTCAATCAAATTAGGGTATGTTAATTCATAATTTTTTCTTACCATTTTTTTGATAATGCTTTCTGGTGTTTTCAATCTGCAAACTACATGATTGATTAAATCTGATTCATAAATTTCATGATAATCTTGATTAATTGAATTTACCTTTTCCTCTACATTTTTCATAGCAAGTGAGTATAAATGCATTAATTTTTTAAATTTATTTTCTTTTACATTTAAACCATTTTTTTCATATTTGTTATTTTTTATTAATGATATATCTATCTTGATAATCATCTCCTCTCTTGTTTTCATGTTACCATTTTATATAAGAAATATAAAATTAATATTAAAAATATGTGTTTTTTGTGTGAAAACTTTTCCGCTTACCATTATACTACAAAATCTTATATTTGGCTAATGTTTTCATAAGCATAATTTTAACATTTTTCGACATCACCTATTATAAAATCGGATTTTCTTAAATATCAGACCAGCAGATGAATTACGAAGTCCGCGTATTGTTCCCACGCGATGTTTTAAAAATGGATATTTTCTAGTATATAAAAACAAGGCACGGATTTACCGTACCTTTCCCTTATCTGCCCATAATTTCTTCAAATTCGTCTCCGTCAATTTTTTCTCTTTCTAATAATACACCTGCAACATCGTGTAATTTTGTCATATTTTGTCTTAAAATATCTTCTGCTCTTCGATAAGCAGTATCAATGATATTTTTCACTTCCGCATCAATCACGCTAGCTGTTTGCTCACTTACATCTTTGTGTTGTGCAAAATCTCTTCCTAGAAATACTTCTTCTTGCCCAGAACCAAACATAATCGCTCCAACAACATCACTCATACCATATTTAGTAACCATACTTCTTGCAATTTTGGAAGCTCTTTCAATATCGTTGCTTGCCCCTGTTGAAATATCTCCTAAAACAAGCTGTTCTGCCACTCGTCCTCCAAGCAAAGATACGATATTTTCTTCCATTTCAGATTTGCTCATAAAAGATTTATCTTCTGCTGGTCGATACATAGTATAACCACCTGCCATTCCTCTTGGCACAATCGAAATTTGATGCA
>CAOKQM010000016.1 GCA_948470875.1 uncultured Clostridium sp. | reverse complement strand
CTTAACAGTTGTTGAATTATCAGAATTAGTAAAAGGAATTGAAGAAAAATATGGTGTTACAGCAGCTGCAGTTGCAGCTCCAGCAGCTGGCGGAGCTGCTGGAGAAGGAGCAGCTGAAAAGTCAGACTTTACAGTAGTTTTAAAAGAAACAGGAGCAAATAAAATTGCTGTAATTAAAGTTATCAGAGAAGTTACAGGTTTAGGATTAAAAGAAGCTAAAGAAATTGCTGATGGTGCACCAAAAACAATTAAAGAAGGTGTAGCAAAAGAAGAAGCTGAAGAAATGAAAGCTAAATTTACTGAAGCTGGAGCAGTTATTGATTTACAATAAAGTTTAATTTAGAACCTAAAGTTAGCAAACCGATATTAAAATTTAATATTGGTTTGTTTATTTTAGAATGCATTTGCAAAATTGGGGTGAAAATAATAAAAACAAAAAATAATCTGCTATCCTCTTAGCTAGTGGAAATACTGACAAATTATATCAAAAGTAATATAATTAATAAAAAATTCAGAATGGATATTTTGTGCGAAAAATCATATGAATTTTAAACTAGAACAGAAGTCTAAATGCTGGCTTCTGTTTTATATATTAGGAAAAATTATGAAAATAATTAAAAGGATAAAAAATGTTTCAGAAAAATAATTTGTGTTAAAAAATCAAAATTTTTCTTGCTATTATTTGAAATATAATGTATAGTAATAATGAGGTGCTGAGAAAAATGAAAAATCAGAAACGGAATTACGATGACAAGTCTTGTTATTTATATTTTAGCTTTTGTGATAATGATTGGAATTGTGGGAAGTATAACAATATTTTTTAGCAATCATACGAAAGAAGTTAATCGAACTTCAGGCGCTAGTTCAGAATATCAGAAATTTAATTTGTATATGTTAGACCAAACAAAAAATGGAGCTGAAATTTTGAAATTTAGTGAAGAAACCGAAGAGACGCAATATATCACATTTTCAAAAGATGGAGCATTAAATACATTTGTTTTGCAAAGAAATATGCTGTATTTTAATGAAATTAAATTATGTGAAAATGTGTATGAATTCAAAATTGGAATTGCCACAGCTGAAAATGGTAAGCAGGTTTTGAAAACATATCTAAATATTGGGGGAACTATATATACAACAGATTATGTAATAGAATAAAACCTAGCAACACAAATTGCTTTGCTAGGTTTTATAAATTATTACAAAAATTTTTTTAATCGATTAATGCTATTTTCTTGAAAACTGATAAATCCATTTAAAATATCTTTTACTTCATCAGAAGCTTCTGGGCTTTGATTCAAAAGTTTCACACCTTTGATAATCCCCATATCATAGCCTTGAATTAAAATTTCAGAAAGCCCGAGAATTACTTTTATCTTTCATAGTGTTAAAATGGATTCCAGTCCAACCCATAACTTTTTCTCCCATTGGCGTGTCATCTGGAATTTTGCCAACTTTTTCGAATTGTCGGTTCACACGTTTTTCTGTTTCTTCATAACGATTGTATTGGTAAGTTAATTCATCTTTGAATTTATCATCTGTGGTTTTTTCAGATAGCATAGCAATTGAGTCTTTTCCCATACATACACCTTTGTGCACTTCATTTAAAATTGTTAAATCGTCCATAAATCCTCCTTTAATAGTATGTTTAGTATATGAAAAAAAGTAAAAATTATTCAAAAACGGAAAAGCATGTGTATTGCTATCTTAAAGCTAATTTGATATAATAAGAAAAAATTTGGCGTAAAATTTGAAATGAAGAGGTAAAGCAATGAAATGGACATTAGAACAATCAAAAGCAATTTTTGAAAAAGGAAATAATATATTAGTTGCAGCAGCAGCACGGCAGCGGAAAAACAGCAGTTTTGGTAGAAAGAATTATTCAAAAAATGTTAAATGAAAAACAAGATATTGATAAATTATTGGTTGTAACTTTCACAAATGCGGCAGCTGCTGAAATGAGAGAAAGAGTGTTAGATGCTATTTATAAAAAATTAGATGAAAATCCAGATGACGAAAATTTGCAAAAACAAATTGTTTTATTGGGAAAATCCAATATTTGTACGATTCATTCATTTTGCTTGGATGTTATCAAAAATAATTTTTTTGAAATCAATTTGCCAGCTAGTTTTAGAATTGCTTCAACAGAAGAAATTGAGTTATTAAAACAGGAAGTTTTGGAAAATGTTTTTGAAAACTTTTATGAAAGTGAAAATGAAGCATTTGCAAAATTGATTGAAACTTACACTGGTTATCGCGGAGATGAAGCGGTAAAAGAGCTTGTTTTTTCTATTGATAAGCTAGTTCAAGCAACTCCGTTTCCGAAAAAATGGCTAACAGAAAAAGTTGAAATGTTTAATCCGAAAATAGATAAAGGACAAGATTTTTCGGAAAGTATTTGGGGAAAAGTTTTGTTAAAAGAGGTAAATGAAGAAATTTTAGATGCTATCAATCAATTAAAATTGGCTAAAAGTAAATTAGAAATGCATCCAGAAATGGAAAAGTATTTTTTAACGTTGCAACATGATATGGAATTATTACAAGGTTTGCAAGAAGTATGCGATTCTTGGGATAGAAGTTTTGCATATGCCAATCAAATGAAATTTAAAACATGGCCAACCGATAAAAAAGCGAATATCGATTTAAAAGAAGCTGCTAAAAAAGCAAGAGACGCTGTCAAAAAGAAAGTTAGCAGTGTGATTGAAAAAACATTGCTGTATTCTTCTCATGACGCATATCAAGATTTGTATTTGTGGTATGAAAATTTAGTTACTTTGAAGGATGTGATTGTAGAATTTCAAGAAAAATTTCAGCAAGAAAAACGAAATAAAAATATCATTGATTTTTCTGATATTGAGCATTATGCATTAGAAATTTTAGTAAAAGAAGAGGATGGAAAATATAAACCAACACAAGTAGCAAAAAAAATGGCACAAAAATTTGAAGAAATTGCTATTGATGAATATCAAGATAGCAACCAAGTGCAAGAATTAATTTTGAAATCAATTTCACGTGGCCATAATATTTTTATGGTTGGAGATGTCAAACAAAGTATTTACAAATTTAGGCAAGCTTGTCCAGAATTGTTTTTGGACAAATATGAAAAGTATAGTTTGGAAGGAAATGATAATGGTTTAAAAATTCAGTTGTTTAAAAATTTTAGAAGTAACCAAAATATTTTGGATATTACCAATTGCATTTTTCAAAATATTATGAGCAAAGAACTTGGCGATATTGAATATACACAAGAAGAATATTTGAATCTTGGTGCAGATTATCCAGAAATTGAAGAGGGTGTTGGCAAAAGTGAAATCCATATCATTGACATGAAAGAAGATATTTTAAGTGATACACAAGAGGATTCAGATGAATTTGAAGAAGAAAAAGAACTTGACAAAGTAGAAATAGAGGCAAGATTTGTTGCTAAAAAAATCAAAGAATTGATAGAAAGTGGTAAAAAGATAAAAGGTAAAAATGGAATATATCGAAAAATAGAATATCGAGATATTGTAGTTTTATTGCGCTCAACTTCAAGTGTGGCACCAATTTTTGAAACAGAAATTGTAAAAAATAAAATACCAGTTTTCTCAGATGCAACTTCAGAATATTTTGATACAATGGAAATTCAAACGATTTTAAATGTATTGAAAATTCTGGATAATCCATTCCATGATATTGAACTTGTTGCTGTTATGAGGTCTCCAATTGGTGGTTTTTCAGATAATGAAATTGTGGAAGTGCGCTTATTGAATCGTGAGGATTCCGTATATGCTAATTTGTTAGAAGCAGACAGCCAAGGATTTTTGTATTATGAAAAAGTGCATGATTTTTTACAACAGTTGCAAAAATGGAGAAATTTAATGCAACAATTGAGTTTGGCAGAATTGATTTGGCAAATTTACACAGATACTGGATTTTACGATTTTGTTGGAGTAATGCCAAATGGAATTTTAAGACAAGCCAATTTAAGAATTTTATTTCAGAGAGCCAAAGAATATGAAAAAACAAGTTTTAATGGACTGTTTCGCTTTATTCAATTAACAGAAAAATTAAAAAGTTCAAATTCCGATATGACAGCTGCTAAAGTGATTGGAGAAAATGAAAATGTAGTTAGAATCATGAGCATTCATAAAAGTAAAGGCTTGGAATTTCCAGTTGTTTTTTTGAGTTGTTGTAGCAAAAAAATAAATTTACAAGATTTAAAAATGAATGTTTTGTTACATAGAGATTTTGGTTTTGGACCAGAATATATTGATTATGAGCGAAGAATTCAGTATCCAACAGCAGCCAAACAAGCCATTAAAACGATTGGTAAAATAGAAGCAATTTCAGAAGAAATGAGAATTTTGTATGTGGCATTAACACGTGCTAAAGAAAAATTAATCATAACAGGAACTGTGCGTGATTTTGCTAAAGATGAAAATGAGAAAAAAGATAATTTGGCAATGTATGAACAAAAAAATGGAAAACTCAATCCGATTTTAATGAAAAAATATAGCTCTTATTTGGATTGGATTTATTTAGTATATTTGAATGGAAAATTGCAAAATAACCTAGAATTATATGTTCATAAAAAAGATGAATTTGTAAAGGAAAGTCAAGAGGAAACGCAAATTCCACAATTTGACTTTACACAAGAAGCTGATTTAGAAACCATAGAAAAAAATTTCGCTTGGGAATATCCAAATCAAGTGCTTGTCAATACACCAATGAAATTGAGTGTTTCTCAAATAAAACAAGCCAATAAAAAGTCTACAGAAAACGAAATTGGATTACAACCAATTGATTTAAGTTGGGAGAAAAAACAAATCACACCAATGCAAAAAGGAACGTTATTTCATCTTGTGTTACAAAAATTGGATTTTCGAAAAAATTATACGATTTTAGAATTGCAAGAATATTTGAAGCAATTGGTTCAACATAAAATTCTAAAGGAAACCGAAGAAAAAAATATCGATTTAAAGCAAATTATGAATTTTTTACAGTCTGAAATATATAAGCGAATTCGTAATGCTAAGTTAGTGGAAAAGGAAAAAGCATTTTGCCTAAATACCAAATTAGAGGAATATCAAATGCAGGAAGTTTCTGTGCAAGGCATGATTGATTTATATTTTATTGACCAAGAAAATCACTTAGTTTTAGTGGATTACAAAACCGATTTTGTTGACAATGAAGAGATTTTGATACAAAGATATGAAATTCAATTACAACTTTATAAAAAAGCATTGGAGACAAGTTTGCAAAAAAAAGTAGATCAAGTTTGTATTTATTCCACTCATTTGGGAAAAATTATAAAATTGGTTTGCTAAAACCGAAAAATTGTATTGTAAAATAAAGAAAAAAGTGATATAATAAAATGCAAAATAAAATTCGGAAAGGGAATTTAGAATGAATCCACTAATCAAAAATATGCCCAATGTAAAAAAATTTAGTAATTATATGTTTGATGTAAAAACCAAAAAAACGCCAATTATGTTATCAGGTCTGACCGATTTAGGAAAGGTTCATATGGCGTATTCTACAAGGTTTTATGCGGAAAAGCCAATTTGTATTGTAACTTATAATGAACTTCAAGCCAAAAAATTAATGAAAGATTTGGATTTTTTTGGTGAATCAATCGACTTTTTTCCAAAACGTGAAATCCTCACATTTGACTATATTGCAGAAAGCAAGGATTTGCTTTTCCAGCGAATTTCTGTATTAAATAAAATTGTGGAAAAGAAAAGTAAAATTGTGATTACTACGATTGAAGCTGTTATGCAAAAAATGATTACCAAAGAAAAATTATATCAATTTGTGATGAAATTAAAAAATGGAGACACAATTTCTTTAAGTGATCTTAAAGAAAGGTTAGTGCGTTTAGGGTATGAACGCTATGATTTAATCGAAGGTAAAGGGCAATTTAGTGTGCGTGGTGGAATTGTGGATATTGCTACTTCTTACGAAAGTGGTGTTAGAATTGAATTTTGGGGAGACGAAATTGATTCGATTCGAAAATTTAGTATTATGAGCCAAAGAACCACGGAAATGTTAGAAGAAGCAGAAATTTTTCCAGCTTATGAATTTTTACTGGAAACAGATCTAAACACAATTTGTGAAAAAATTGCGAATAAAACATATCCAAATTCGGTGCAAGAAAAAGTGCAAACAGATATTGAGCAAATAAAAAATGGCAATTATGTCAGTAAAATTGACAAATATTTTGATTGTTTCTATGAACAAACAGACACTTTATTGGATTATTTAGATCAAGATTTTATTCTATTTTTAGATGAAATTGAGAAAATCAAAACCAGAGCAGAAGGGCTTTCCAAAGATAATGAAAATCTAATACAAGATTTAATCGATAAAAATAAAATTGCGCCAACAAGTTTCATCAATCAGAAAGATTATGTAGCATTTTCTGATAAAATAAAAAACAAACAAACTATTTACCTTGAAAAACAAGATATTGGTTTTGTGGATAAACAAAGTATGCATGCAAAAAGAAACGGATATAGCTTTAGCTATAGGGAGGTCAACTTTTTTCGTAGTTCAATGGATTTACTGTTTCAGAAATTACAAAAAGAAACAAATACCACCAAACAAACAGTAGTCCTACGGTGGAAACATCGAGCATTGCAAAAGATTAGTAGGAATTTTATCTGAAAAGCAAATTCCAAGTAATATCCTAAATCAGACAGATGACGAATTTAGATTAGGTATTGTTAATATTATGCCAGGCAGTTTTTCTGGCGGTTTTGAATGTGACGATTTTGATTTAATGGTTATTTCAAGTGAAGAAGTTTTTGAAGCAAAAACCAAAAAAAAGAAGTCTGTATCAGCTTTTAAAGAAGGTGAAAAGATTGTTTTTGCTGACTTGAAGGAAAATGACTTTATTGTTCATAAAACGCATGGAATTGGGCAATACATTGGCGTAAACACCATAAAAGCAGATGGTGTGACAAAAGACTATATCAAAATTAAATACAAAGGTGATGATATTTTATATGTGCCAACCGATTCTTTGGATAATGTTCGAAAATACATTGGTCCAGAAATTAGCAATTTAAGTTTAAATAAACTAGGTTCCAATGAATGGAAAAAAGCCAAAGAAAGAGTCAAAAAGAATTTACGAGAAGTTGCTGAAGAATTAATCAAATTATATGCCAAAAGGCAGAAAATGCAAGGATTTGCATTTTCAAAAGATACACCATGGCAACAAGAATTTGAAAATAGTTTTCAATATACAGAAACAGATGACCAATTGCGTTGTATTCAAGAAATCAAAAAAGACATGGAAAGTACGCGTCCAATGGACAGACTTTTGTGCGGAGATGTAGGATATGGCAAAACAGAAGTTGCGATTCGTGCTGCATTTAAGTCATGTATGGACCAAAGACAAGTGGCGTATTTGGTGCCAACAACGATTTTGGCAGAACAACAATTTACAACATTTCAAGAACGTTTTAAAAATTATCCAATTCATATTGCAGGTTTAAGCCGTTTTCGAACTCCAAAAGAGCAAAAAGAAATTTTGCAAAAGTTAGAAAGTGGTGAAATTGATATTATTGTCGGAACACACAGAATTTTGAGCAAAGATGTCAAATTTAAAAATTTGGGACTTTTGATTATTGATGAAGAACACCGCTTTGGTGTAAAAGCCAAAGAAACAATTAAGCAATTAAAAGAAAGCATTGATGTCTTGACAATGACTGCAACTCCAATTCCAAGAACGCTTCATATGTCGGTTGTTGGTATGCGCGATATGTCTGTTATTTATGAACCACCGCAAAATCGAAAACCAGTTCGAACTTATGTGTTAGAATATGATTCAGAGGTAATTCGAGAAGCCATTTTGAAAGAACTAGAACGAGGTGGCCAAGTGTTTTATTTGTATAATAATGTGCAAAATATCACCAAAAAAGCAAGTGATATTGCACAGCTTGTACCAGAAGCCAAAATTGATTTTGCACATGGACAAATGAGCAGTTCTGAGCTTGAAAATATCATGCAAGATTTTGTTGATAAAAAGACAAATGTTTTGATTTGTACAACGATTTTAGAATCTGGAATTGATATTCCAAATGCCAACACAATTATTGTAGAAAACGCAGATAGGCTTGGTTTAGCGCAATTGTACCAAATTCGTGGTCGTGTGGGACGTTCTGGAGAACAAGCTTATGCCTATATTACGTATCGTAGAGACAAAATGCTTTCAGAAGAGGCAGATAAACGTTTAAAGGCGATTAAAGAATTTACAGAATTTGGTTCTGGATTTAAAATTGCAATGCGTGATTTGGAAATTCGTGGCTCAGGAAGCATTATGGGCGAAATTCAGCATGGACATATGGAACAGGTTGGTTATGATATGTATTGTAAATTATTAGATGAAGTAGTAAAGCAAATCCAAGGACAAACGATTGAAGAAGAAGTCGAAGTTCAAATTGATTTGAATGTTTCGAGTTATATTCCAGATGAATTTATTGAAAATGCAAGCCAAAAAATTGAAATTTATCAAAATATAGCAAGTTGTAAAAATGAAAAAGATATCGAAAACGTGATTGATGAAATCATTGATCGTTATGGAAAAGTGCCAAAAGAAATTGAGAATTTATTAGAAATTGCGAGAATTAAAAATTTGGCCCGCGAAAAATTTGTACTAAAAATTAATCAAAGAGGGAATAATATCATATATTACTTTGATGAAAAGAAATTTAATATTGCTGTGGTCGAAAAATTAATGAAAATTTATCGTGCAAAAATCAAATTTTCGCCATCCAAAGTGAGTCCTTATATTACAGTTCAGATTTCAAATGATTTTGAAATTCTAAAAGAATGCAAAACATTTTTAAATTATATATAAAAATATTCAGAAATATTGAGAAAGGAAATCCAAAATGTTAATTACAAGCAAAGATAATGATTTAATCAAACACATTCGAAAATTGAAAGAAAAAAAATATCGTGATGAATTTGGTGAATTTATTGTAGAAGGCGCCAAAATGATAGAAGAAGCGATTCACGAAGCAGCAAAAATAAAATATATAATTGTTTGTGATGACTGCAAAACCGAAAGTTCAATGACGCCAGAACAGTTATACGATATTGCTAAATACGAATGTATTTATGTAACAGAGAAAATTTTTAGTACCATCACAGATGTAGTTGCTCCGCAAGGCATTATGGCAATTGTGGAAAAACCAATGAAGAGTGAAAATAAAATTGATTACAAACAAAATCATTTTTTGCTGTTGGACAACATTCAAGATCCAGGTAATATGGGAACCATTTTGAGGACCGCTGATAGTTTAAACATGAAACAAATTATTGTGTCGCCTGGAACGGCGGATTGTTACAATTCCAAAGTTGTACGTTCCACAATGGGAGCCATTTTCCGTGTAAATGTAATTGAACGTGATTTGGAAAAAGTAATCAAAGAAATGAAAAAACGTGAAATAAAAGTGTATAGTACTGATTTGAAAACAGACAAAACAATTTATGATGTGGATTATGAAAAAACAGCTGTTGTCATTGGAAATGAAGCAAATGGCGTGTCTGCGAATATTTTGCAACTCGCAGATGAAAGCATAAAAATTCCAATGACAGGAAAAACAGAAAGTTTAAATGCTGCTGTTGCAACTGGAATTATATTATATGAAATTAAAAGAAGAAATCATTTTTCAAATAAGTAATTAAAAAAGTTTCTAATATTTTAATAAAACTGAAAAGTAAAAAGAACTTGCAAAAGTTAACAGAATATGGTATCATAAAAACAGAAACTTGTTGTTTTGAATTCTAAGAAAGGAGGTTCCTATGCTATCATTTTTGGGAGTTGTAGGAGTCTTGTTACTCATAATGTGTATCTTATTTCCGCCATTATGGGGATTATTCAACATTGCATTTGGAATTGGATTTCTCGTACTAATCACATATGTCATAAAAGGCTTTTTGTGTTGGTTTCGGGAAATGGGAACAAAGGCAAGGATGAGAACCATTATTGGAATGCTGGCAGTACTTTTTTCCATGGTCTCAGTTGTATTCGTTTTATGTCTTCTAATTGGCTGGATTTAGAACGTAAAAACCCGTTATAGATATCTATAGCGGGTTTGTTGTTAAATGTTCTAAAATTTCTGGATAAATGATAGAAGCATTTTTGTTCCAATTATTTACAATTGTGCCTGCTTGTTCTTTTGAACCAACATGAGTTTCTAATTTAAAAATAACAACATGGTTTTCTATAATTTTACAAGTTACAATAAATTCTTTTTCTGAAATTGGATTATACTCAGCTGAAATTGAAAATTTGTCTTTGATTGAATCCAAACTTTCTTTAAATTGACTATCAATTTTTAATTTGATAATGCCTGGGATTAAATCCAAAGTGAGACCTAAAACGGTTGTGCCTTGTTCTGTTAATTCATATAATTCCATTTCACCTTCTTGTTTTTGAATATAGTGATCTTCTGTTAGGTCAAGTAAAAATTGTTGGAAATAAAAGTAATTGATATCAGCAACAGAAAGAATTAGTTCAAGTAATTCTTTGTGGGAAATTGGTTTTCCGACCTTTTGTAAAATATAGAGAATTAAGATTTTATCTTCTGCAAGTATTTGATTTTCTGTGTTTTGATTCAAATTTCAGGCACCTCCTAATTTTTTTTATATTATATCACACCAAAAGATAAATGTAAATACAATCCATCAATTCCTTCAAAAGTTTTGAAATAGGGAAGATTTTCTGCATTTTTTTTAGAAAATGTCACAAAAATATTGAAATTCTATTAATATATAGATATAATAGAAAGGACTTAAATTAAGGGAAAATAAGGAGGAAAAATTGAGAAAGTATTTTGGAACAGATGGGATTAGAAGAATTGCTAATTTAGAGCTTACACCAGATTTGGTATTTCGTGTGGCAAAAGCAGGAGCTTATGTTTTAACAAAACATGTCAATCATGTGCCAACCATTTTGATTGGAAGAGATACCAGAATTTCTGGAACATTGATAGAAAGTGCTATGACAGCAGGATTTTTAAGCTATGGAGCCAATGTAAAATTAGTTGGTGTTATGCCAACACCAGCAGTTGCCTATTTGACGAAAAAATTAAAGGCAGATGCGAGTGTTGTAATTTCTGCATCTCATAATACTTTTGAGTTTAATGGGGTAAAATATTTTAGTAATCAGGGAATGAAAATTCCAGATGAAATTGAAGAAGAAATTGAGGAAATTATTGATTCTGAGAAATTGTCAACGTTAATGGCTGTGGGAGATAAAATTGGAGTTGCAGAAAATGCAGAAAAATATGTTGAACAATACATTCAATTTTTAAAAGATATTTTTGGAGATGAATTGAAAAATGCTTCATTAAAAGTTGGGATTGATACAGCCAATGGAGCCACCTATCAAGTTGCTGAAAAAATATTTACAGAACTTGGTATTGATTTTCAAATCATTCATAACAAGCCAAATGGTGTAAATATCAATGAAAAATGTGGCTCTACTTGTTTGGAGAGCATTGCCCAGTATGTTACAGAAAATGGATTAGATTTAGGGATTGCATACGATGGAGATGGTGATCGTTGTTTGGCAGTTGATGAAAATGGGCAAATAATCGATGGTGATATGATTATGGCAATTTTAGCAGAAGATTTGAAAACAGAGCAACATAAATTGGAGAAAGATTCATTGGTAGTTACCGTACTGAGTAATCTTGGATTGAAAAAATATGCTGAAAAAAATAAAATTAAAGTGGTTCAAACCAAAGTTGGGGATCGTTATGTGTTAGAAGAAATGTTGAAAAATGGCTATAATTTAGGTGGAGAGCAATCGGGGCATGTAATTTTATTAGACTACAATCCAACAGGTGATGGAATTATGACTTCTTTGATGTTAATTCGTGCTATTTCACATAAAAAAATCAAAGCTTCTGAAATGAGAAAAATTGTTACAATTTATCCACAAGTTTTGATAAACGCAAAAGTTTCCCAGGATAAAAAATACGATTATGAGAAAGATAGTGAAATTAAACAGAAAATTCAAGAATTGGAAAACGATTTTTCTGGCAATGGCAGAGTGTTAATTCGTCCTTCTGGAACAGAACCAAAAGTGCGTGTAATGATTGAAGGTGAAAATCAAGAATACATAACCAAAAGAGCACAAGAGTTAGCAGATTTGATTGAAAAAAAGTTTGGAAAATAAAGAAAAAGGAGAAAATATATGAAGAAAACATATGAAAATCATCTGCCAAAAGAGTTGCAAAATAAATTGCAAGACCAATATCAAGATTTACTCCAGGAAAAATATGGAATTTTCATGGGGCAAAGCCAAATTTGTGATTTGACAGAGTTTTTGGCAAAACAGCAGCCAGAAAGGTATGATAATCACATGTATAGAAGTAGTGAAGAATTGCAAAAAATTGGTACAGTAATTGATTTTGAAAAGAAGATTGCTGTCATGATTAATTTAAATGACACACAAAATTCTAAAATTCCACAAGGCGAATTTGGAACCTATGATTTCCAAAAACATAAATTTCATGCGTCAGAAGCGATTCAGTACAAAATAAGAAAAACAGTCGAAAAAATGGCAAATGGAACTCTGACAGCAGAAGAAGAAAAAGAATTGGTTCAAAAGATGTTGCCCAAAACATTGGATTCTATGGAAAAAATGGCAACAATAGAAAACGAAATTGAAAGTAGATCTAGAAAATTGGTAGACCAAAAAATCGACGAAAAAAATGAGAAAAACGGAATTTCAAAAAAGGAAAGAAAACAAATCGAAAATAAAAAAAAACAAGATGAATTACAAATGGAAGGACAAGAGAATCCGCAAAGTCAAGAAAAAATTCCAAAAGATGTGAAAAAAGCATGTCAAAGGTTGGGTGTTACAAAAATCAAAAGTTATTTTTATGTTCACGCAAATGAATTAAGCGAAAAAGTAGATGGGACAAGAGTCAATGAAAATGGAAATCCTGTTTTGATGTTAGAAGTTGCAGATTCATCCAAAGTCACAGGACCGAATAAATATTATGGAATGCAAGATAACAAAATGGTTTTATATGGCAATCAAAATGAAGAAGTAAGAGATGTAACTGGAAATGTAACTCAGATGGGAAAAGTCGTAAAGCCATTAAAAATCCAGTCAGCCAATTATGTCGAATATGAGAATGAAGAAGGTTTCGTGATTCGTGAACAAATTGATGATAGAGCACAATTATCAGTACAAGAAATGAGTCGTTATAAAGAAGAAATGGAAAAGCTTTTAGAAAAATATGCACAAAATATTTATGCGATTAAAGATAGTGATTTGTCGCCAGAAAGAAAAATGGAAGAAATTCAAAAAATTGATGATTGGTGTGACAAAGAAACAACAGCAATTGCGCTCAGAAACAATGTTAGTCTAAAAGATGACAAAAATATTGATACAAAAACAGATGAATATACAGCTAAAATACAACAGGAAATTGAACAAAATAGTGAGGAAGAGGCTGAGATAGAAGCTTTTGAAGTGCCAGGCAAAAGAAAAAGATAAAAAATAACCAAGGAGGAAATGAAAATGGAAAATGTATTTTTAACTTCAGAACCATTTATGATATTAATGCTTACTTTAATAACAGTTGCGCTAATTGTATTAGGAAGAAAATTGGAATTGCCACAATTACCAGTCATTGTAGTTGTATATAGTTTAGGATTTTTGATTTATCATACAATGGGTGTAAAAAACGCAACACAAAATCTTGCACAATTTTATTTTTCTATCGCAGTAGATTTAGTAATGCTATTTTTAGGATTTATTAGCTATTTATGGATTGATAATATTGTGGCAAAAAATAAGCATTTAAAAAGTTATGGAGACCCGCTTTCCTGGTTTTGGGATAAGTTATAATGAAAATGAAAATTAAGAAAGGAAAATTTGTACATGGAAAATGAAAAATTTTATGTGACAACACCAATTTATTACCCAAATGGAAAATTTCATATTGGAACAGCGTATGCAACAACACTTGCTGATACAATAAAAAGATATCAAAAATTGAGAGGCGCTGATGCGTATTTGTTAACAGGTTTGGATGAACATGGCCAAAAAATTCAAACAGTTGCTCAAAAGCGTGGAATAACAGAACAACAACATGTGGATGAAATGGCACAAGCTGCTAAAAAATTATGGAATGAAATGGATATTTCTTATGATGATTTTATTCGAACAACTGAAAAACGTCATGAAGCAATTGTGGATAAAATTGTAGAAAGATTTATCGAAAATGGTGATATTTATAAAGGACAATACGAAGGTTGGTATTGCATGCCTTGTGAAACCTATTTTACAAAAATGCAATTGGTGGACGGAAAATGCCCAGATTGTGGCAGAGAAGTTAAACTTATGAAGGAAGAATCGTATTTTTTTAATATGAAAAAATACCAAGATTGGCTCATAGAATTTTATGAAAAAAATCCGGAATTTATTGTGCCTGAATCTAGAAAAAATGAGATTTTTAGCAATTTTATCAAACCAGGATTAGAGGATTTGTGTATCAGCAGAACAACTTTTGATTGGGGCATTAAAATGAAAAATGATCCAAAACATGTTTTGTATGTTTGGGTGGATGCACTTACTAATTATATTACCGCACTTGGTTATTTGTCAGAAGATGATACATTATTTCAAAAATATTGGCCAGCAGATGTTCATATTGTAGGAAAAGAAATTATTCGTTTTCATGGAATTTATTGGCCAATTTTCTTAAAAGCGCTTGGATTAGAAATGCCAAAGAAAATTTATGCCCATAGTTGGCTTGTTATGAAAGATGGTAAAATATCAAAATCAAAAGGAAATGTGATTTATCCAGAAACCTTGATAGAAAGATATGGTTTAGATGTTTTAAAATATTATTTGCTGCGTACTATGCAATTTGGAAATGACAGCATTTTTACGCCAGAAGATTTTGTAGATCGTTATAATTTTGATTTATGCAATGATTTGGGAAATTTGCTAAATCGTACGATTGGTATGATGAATAAATATTTTGAAGGCTGGATTCCGAGTGGTTTTGAAGAAAAAAATGAAGTAGATGATGCGTTAGAAGAATTTACAATTCAAGCAATTCAAGAATTTGAAAAACAGATGGATGATTTGCATATTGCTAATGCGTTAGAAAGTGTTTGGAAAATTATTAGTAGAGCCAATAAATATATTGATGAGACAATGCCTTGGGTTTTAGCAAAAGAGGAAAAGCTAGAAAAATTAAAATCAGTGATGTATCATTTAGCTGAAACGTTAAGAAAAATCGCGATTTTATTGAAACCATTTATAAATGGAACTGCAGAAAATATGTTAACTCAATTGAATTTAACAGAAGAGAAATGGAAAAGTTGGGATTCTTTAAAAACATATCAAGAAAAATTTGAGCATGTGAAAGTTGTGCCAAAAGGTGAACCGTTGTTTATGAGAAGAGAACGAGAAGAGGAAATTGAATATATCAAAAATGTGATGCATGGATAAGAGTAGTAGGGTCGATGGACTTTATGGGGAACGAAAAATCAAAATTTAGGAGGAAAAATGAACAAAAAAATTATCGTTATCAATGGATCTGGTGGTGTCGGAAAAGATACATTTGTAGAATTTTGTGGTGAATTTGCCAATGTAAAAAATATTTCTTCTGTGGATAAAGTTAAAGAAGCGGCCCAAATTTTGGTAAATTGGAATGGCGAAAAAGATGATAAAAGTAGAAAATTATTAGTAGATTTGAAACAGTTAAGCATTGATTATAATGATTATCCAATGTTGTATATAAAACAAGAAGCAGAAAAATTTAGGGAAAATGAAGAACAGAAAATGATGTTTGTTCATATAAGAGAAATCTCGGAAATAAAAAAAGTAAAAGATTTACTAAATGCCAAAACGTTGTTAATCACCAGCACAAGAGTTCCGAAAATTACGACAAATCAGTCAGATGCCAATGTAGAACAATATGAATACGATTATTATATTTCCAATGATGGAACACTAGAAGAATTAAAAGAAATAGCAAAGCAATTTGTAATGGAAGGATAAAATGGAAAAAGTAGGCTTTTTTGGTGGATGTTTTAATCCAGTAACAAAGGCGCATTTAGACTTAATCAGACAAGTCATCAAACAAGAAAATTTAAACAAAGTTTATTTTGTGCCAATGGGAGATTTGTATCCAAAGAAAGATTTAATTTGTTTAGAACATAGAATAGAAATGTTAAAATTAGCTTTTGAAGAAGACGATAAAATGGACATTTTAGCTATTTCTAATCAAAATGAAAAAATGCATGCGATTGACACTTTTCAAAAAATTGATGAAATGTTTCCACAAGTGCAAAGAGTTTTCATTATGGGAAGTGACAATTTTGAGAAAATAAAAAAATGGAAAAATGCAGAAGAATTGATGAAAAATTATCAATATATTATTTTAAATCGAAACCAAGGAAAAACAAAAGAAATCAGCTCTACCAAGGTAAGACAAAATGTGAAATTGGAGCAAACCATAGAAGAATTGGTGCCCAAAAAAGTTAGAGAATATATTGAACAAAAGAATTTATATAAATAAAGGGGAATTCATGAGAGGAAAAATTGTTAATGTATGTGTGGGATGTATGAATATTGCATTTGGCATATTTTTGCTTATTTATACAATGTATATACCGCAAGAAATAACGGAACTTACTGTACAAGAATTAAGTGTTACAAAAACAGTTTTGAAGATAAGTTACTTGATTTTGATTTTTATAGTTGTAATGGATATATTTCAGTATCAAAATAACAAAGACAACAATAAAATGAAAACAGGTTATTTGATTGGTCTTTTTATGGTTAGTTTTTTTCTTATCAAAGAACCAGCAATTGCTATCATTCCAATTATTTCTGGACTGATTATTAGCATAGCAGCTTGCCAAGATCGAGTTGTGGAAATCGACAGCACAACAGGAATTTCAATTATTGCATTGATGATTATGGCAATTGTAATTTTAATTGGTGTTAGTCTTGGGTATGAAAAAATTGGAGAGTCCATAAAGAATAAGGAAAATAAAGGAAACCAAGCATACACAAGCGATTATTTTAAATATGTCACAGAATTGGACATCGAAGAGCCATATATTAATGTGAAAAAAAATGGAAAATATGGTTACATTAATCCAAGTGGCGATGTTGTGATGGATTTTGTGTATGATTATGCTAGTCCATTTGTGAATATTACAGCTTATAATAAAGACTTTCAAGTTGCTTTGGTTTGTCAAGAAGGAACTTCTTATGTTATTTTGAAAAATCAAAGAAAAGTCATGTCTTATCGTTCTGAATCTTCAGATGAAAATTATGAAGCCAAAAGAAAAGAATTAGAAGATATTTACAAAAACACTCTTGGGCAAGGTGGACAAATGGAAACAGAAATCAAAAAAAGAACAGATTCTATGCAAAGAGCGCCTCGTTATGAAGAAATTTCTCATGAATATACGTATCGTTATGATTATAACAATGAATATGATATTCTCGTAACAGAGACAAATTTTGGGGAAATCAATCGTTTTGAATTAGCCAAAAAAGATAATTTAGAAATCAGAATTCCTTTGGATTGTACCAATATTGACTATGACGAAAATCAGGTTTATTTATACAGCAATTTTACAATTCCGTATTTTGATATTTCTGCCAAAAAACAAGGTTGGTTTACGAGTTATGGCATGAAAAATGAAATGACAGGAAATGCGCAAATTTTGGATTTATTTGAGGATAAAATTTTAATGCGAAATTATAATAAAAATTCAAGCATTTATTTTATTGATTCCCAGAAAAATAAATTGACGGAAAATTACAAAGATATTTATATCACAGAGGAACGCTATATTGTAAAAAATGAACATGACAAATATATGGTCATCGATAAAAATTTTGAAAAAGTTTTTGACCAAGAATTTGATGTAATCGATCCTTATTTGGTCGAACATGGTTTATATATTTGTGCAGATACAAATGAGGCTATTGATTTTAATGATTATAATTTTGCCAAAATGAATTGGAAATTGGTAAATTATGATGGGCAGACAATTCTAGAAGGAATTGAGCAAATTTATGGAAATTATTACCAAATTTCCAATGAAAAATCAGTTCCTTATGTAACCAGATATGAAGAATTTTTGAAAAAATTAACAGATATTGAATTTCATTTTGTGGGTGATAAATTTTATAAAAGTTATCAGAATGAAAAATAAAAAAATGTCCATACTATAAATGTAGACAAAGAATTTTGGCATAAAATCAAATTAGTTTGTGGAGGTTTATAGTAAAGATGGACGATAAAAATCAAAAAATAAATTGTACAGTAGAAAGCTGTAAATATAATAATTGTGACCATAATGTTTGTGAGTTAAAACAAATCGAAGTGCAAGCTTGTGCGAATTGTTCGAATGGAAATCCAGAAGATGAATCAATGTGTGGAAGTTATAGTTGCAAATGTCATGAATAACAGGAGCTAAGAGCAGGTTTTGTGCCTGCTCTTTTTCGATGCATAACCACGAAAATGTCAAACCATTAGGTTTACATAAACTAAAACGTGTAGTATAATAAAAACGTAGATTTTTTTGAAAAAGCAGGTAGAAAGGAAAACGATATGAAGAAAAATAAAAACAATCGGAAAAACCAAAATCAAAAAGGAAAAAAACTTAATTTTATTGCAGATTTAATTGAGTTTTTAAATGATTTATTAGAAATAATAAACAGTTTTTTATAGGCTTGCAAAAAATAAAATTTTTATCCTCATTTCAAGTTATTTTGAAATGAGGGATTTTTTTATATCAAAATACAAACGTAAACATTATTCGACACGATATATCAAAAATCGATAAAACACTTCAAAATACTGTCGAAATAAGGCGTTCGAAACTTGAGAAAATAGCTTGTTTTGACTAGACATCATTTAAAATTTGCGATAAGATTAATTTGTTCTGAAAGAGTACAAAAAATAATAGTACTTTTGATGCAAAAACACAAGAAAAAATTAAAATAATAGGAGGAAAAAAATGGAAGTTTTAAAGATTTCATCAAAATCAAATCCAAATTCAGTAGCAGGAGCAATTGCTGGATTGGTAAAAGAGAGCACAAGAGCAGAAATGCAAGCAATAGGAGCAGGAGCATTAAATCAAGCGATTAAAGCTGTGGCAATAGCACGAGGGTTTGTAGCCCCAGCAGGTGTGGATTTAGTTTGTATACCAGCCTTTGCAGAAGTTCAAGTTGAAGGGGAAGATAGAACAGGTATAAAATTGATTATTGAGTCAAGAAAATAAAAATAGATTAAAAGAGGCTGTAAAAACTCTATTTCTAACGTTTTTACAGTCTCTTTTTAATATTCTACGAAATTATTAGTATATTAAATTGCTGCGCACACATATTTGTACATAAATATGTGCACTTTTCAATTGATTTGAATTATTTGACATTTGACAAAGGTTTTTTAATCAACTAGCATGGGACCAATATTTGTGACTGTTCCAGCACCTAGAGTAAGAACTAAATCTTCTGACTTAGCATGAGATTTTATATAATTTACTACTTCATCAAAATCTGGAATATAAACGGCACTTTTGCCCAAATTTTGAATTTCATTTGCTAAATCTTGAGAAGAAATGCCAATTGTATTTTTTTCTCTTGCCGCATAAATATCCACTAAAACAATGTGGTCAAAATTGGAAAGTGCTTTGGCAAAACTTTCTAAATGAGTAGCAGTACGACTATAAGTATGTGGCTGAAAAATAACCCAAGATTCATGAAATGTTTTGTTTGCAATTGCGTTGGCAGTTGCCAATATTTCTGTTGGATGATGCCCATAATCATCAAATACAGAAATTTGGTCAAATGAACCCTTGTATTCTAATCTGCGCTCAGCGCCAGTAAATTCCTTTAAAGATTCAAAAATAACGTCTTTTTCGATATCATAATAATCACAAACTGCAATGCAGGATAAAGCATTTAAAATATTGTGTTTTCCAGCAACTGACAAACCAAAATGATGAAAAAATGCACCAGATTTATAAACATCAAAATTAGCAAATCCATTTTTATCAAAAGTAATATTTTTAGCCAAATAATCAGCTTGCTCATTTTCAATGCCATAAGACAAAAATTTCGAATTTACCATTTGTTTTAGAGCATAACAATTTGGGTCATCTGCATTGGTAACAAGTAAGCCGTTTTCTGGCAAAAGTAAAGCAAAATCTTGAAAAGCTTTGATGACATTATCAAATGTTTTATAAAAATCTAAATGATCGTTATCAATATTTAAAATAATTTCTGTTTTTGGAAATAAATTTAAAAAATTTGCTTGATATTCACAAGATTCAACAATGAAAAATTGACTGTTGCCAACTTGATAATTGCCATCGATTTTTTTAAGCATTGCGCCAACTTCAATCGAAGGGTCTTTTTTGGCATTCAAAAAGCAAATAGAAAGCATAGAAGTTGTCGTTGTTTTTCCATGTGTACCAGAAATGCAAATGGATTCTTCATACATTTTCGTTAAGTGACCAACAAATTTTCCACGAGAAATAGTTGGAATAGAATTTTCCTTAGCGCAAAGCATTTCAGGATCGGTTTCTTTTATAGCAGCAGAATAAATAATCAAATCTGCTTTTTTGCAATTTTCCAAATCATGACCAATCGTAGTCTGAATACCATGAGAATTCAAAGTATCTGTAATGTTGCTTTGGTTTAAATCAGAGCCAGTCACCAAATGATTCCAATTATGTAAAGTTTCCGCAATAGCACTCATGCTAATTCCGCCAATTCCAATTAAGTGAATATGTGGATAGTTTGATAAATCATTTATTTCAATATTCATAAGTTTAATATTCCTTTCGTACATACAAATTAAATCTAAACACATTATACAATTAAAATATGCTATTTTCAAGTGCAATGTTAATAATATTATGATAAGATTTAAAAAAAATATGTAATGTTTTATAAAATTTATAAAAAAATCTTGTAATTTCAATTGATTTGTAATATAATCTATAAAAAATTAGGATAGTCTATAAATAGGAGAATTTTTATGAAAGCAATTGAAATTAGAGATAAATATTTAGCTTTTTTTGAAAAGTATGGACATACTATTATTCCATCTGCACCAGTCATTCCAGAAAATGATCCATCCGTTTTATTTACAACCGCTGGAATGCATCCACTTGTGCCATATCTTTTAGGTGAAAAACATCCTGCAGGCACACGTTTAACAGATTTTCAAAAATGCATTCGCACAGTCGATATTGACGAAGTTGGTGATAATCGCCATTTAACATATTTTGAAATGCTTGGTAATTGGTCTTTAGGTGATTATTTTAAAGAAGAATCCATTAGCATGAGTTATGAATTTTTAACGAAAGAATTGGGCATTCCAGCTGAAAAATTGTCAGTTACGTGTTTTGCTGGTGACGAAGATGCGCCTCGTGATATGATTTCTTATGAATGTTGGAAAAAAGCAGGCATCCCAGATGAAAGGATTTATTTTTTTGGAAAAGATGATAATTGGTGGATTGCTGGAGAAGAAGGGCCTTGCGGACCAGACACAGAAATGTTTTACGATACAGGAAAACCAGCATGTAGCGAGGTTTGTAATCCTTCTTGTGATTGTGGAAAATATGTTGAAATCTGGAACAATGTATTTATGGAATATTTCAAAGGAAAAGATGGAAAATACACAAAATTAGAGCAAAAAAATGTGGATACTGGACTTGGTTTAGAAAGAATGGCAATGCTTTTGCAAGGCAAACAAACACCATTTGAAATTGAACTTTTTGCGCCAGTTATGGAAAAATTAGAAACATTGCAAAAACAAGATTTTATTCAAAGTAGAAGAATTGTGGCAGAACATTTGCGCTCTAGCATGATGATTATAAGCGATGGTGGACGCCCAAGCAATGTCGACAGAGGCTATATTTTACGACGTTTGCTTCGTAGAATGACGCGTCATTTGAACAAATTGGAAATTGATTTAAACAAACTTCCAGAAATCATAGATGTTTCGATTCAAGCATTAAATGAAATGTATCCTGAATTAACGAAAAATAAAGAAATGATTAAAAATGTTATTTTAGAAGAAAAAGATAAATTCATGAAAACGCTTGCCAAAGGCGAAAAAGAATTTGAAAAAGTCGTAAACAAATTAAAAGCAGAAAATAAAACAAAAATAGACACAGAAGCTGTATTCAATTTGTATGAAACGTATGGTTTTCCGCCAGAAATGACAGTTGAATTAGCAGACGAAAATGGCTTAAAAGTAGAAATGACAGAGTTTGCTCAATTATTCAAAGCCCATCAAGAAAAATCGAGAATGGGAAGTGAAGCAAAGTTCAAAGGTGGACTAGCTGACCAAAGCGAGAAATCTGTTATGTATCACACAGCAACTCATTTGCTTCACAAAGCTTTGAAGCTAGTTTTGGGAGAACATGTCAACCAAAAAGGTTCCAATATTACAGAAGAAAGATTGCGTTTCGATTTTTCACATCCACAAAAAGTAACAAAGGAAGAGTTAGATGAAGTGGAAAAAATCGTGAATGAACAAATAGCAAAAGATTTGGAAGTCACTTGTGAAGAAATGAGTTTAGAAGAAGCGAAAAATTCTGGTGCAATTGGATTGTTTGAAAATAAATATGGAGAGCTTGTAAAAGTGTATACAATTGGCGATTTTAGCAAAGAAATTTGTGGAGGTCCACATGTGACTAATACAGCAAAATTAGGGCATTTTAAGATTAAAAAAGAAGAAGCTTCTTCTAGTGGTGTAAGAAGAATTAAGGCAGTTTTAGAACAGAATTAACATAAAACTTGCAAAACAGAAAAAAATATGATATAATACAATTAGAAATAGTAGATTAAATAAAAAGGAGATTGCCTATGTTTAATAGTAAATATAGTAAACTTTTGACTGTTATTTTAATAATCGTAATTATTGCAATTGTAGGCACAATCGGATATTTTGTGTATGATATATATGTGATTAAAGCCAAAAATAATAACGCACAAGAAGTGATGGACGAATTTGATAATACATCGATTAGAAGAGAATTTGATAGTACAGAAGATAAGGAAAATAATGGTGATAAAAATCCAGTTGATTTTATGAATGCTGTGTCAAATCAGCAAACTCAGCAACAAGTCAAAAAAACATATATGGAAAGCTATGAAGTAATGGGAAAAATTGAAATTCCGAAAACAGGGATTAAATATCCAATTTTAGGAGAAGTTACACCAAGGTCATTAGAACTTTCTGTGGCGATTTTGTATGGAGTTGGCTTAAATCAACCAGGAAATACAACGATTGTTGGACATAATTTTAGAAATGGTTTGTTTTTCTCAGACAACAAAAAATTAGCAAAAGGAGATATTGTAAAAATTACGGACCAAGAAGGAACAACCATTACATATGAAATTTATGACTTATTTACCACTACCCCAAGTGATGCAGAATATATGACAAGAGATACAGAAGGTGCTAGAGAAATTTCACTTTCGACTTGTACAGATGATTCTAGTGCTAGATTAATACTTTTGGCAAGAGAAAAATAAAAAACGAAAACCCAGAATTTCAAATTTTGGGTTTTTTTGCGTTTGAAAATATTAGCAAATTTTGTAGAATCAAAATGAAATTTGGGAGTAAAGAATAAAGATAGTGCAAAAAGAAAAATGTTATAGGAAGAATAGAACACAACAAGTAAGTGATATTATATAAAAAATGCATTAAAAAGTTATATAGATAGTATTGACAAGTATAAAAAATAATGGTAATATTTTAATGAAATATATTTCAAGGTAATAAAATTCGGAACAAAAGGAGGTGAGAAAGATGAAAAGGCAACTCAAAAATAAAGCGCAATTGTTTGATTATTTGATGTATGGTTATATTTATGAGCTAGAAGAAGTAGAAACTAAAAGAGGTTTGCAAAAAAGATTGAAGGACAGTGAGCTAGCCCAAGAATTAAAAGAGCGAACCAAAGAAAATGTAAAAGCCAAGGATTTGCTAGTAGAATTGAAATTAGGCCCTTCTTATAATCGTTCAACTAATGTATGGATTCAGTTATGCACTTTGGAAAATAAAAGTGGTGCCAAAGGAAGGTATGTTGGAATTTCTTTTTCAAAACAAACTAACGAAATTGAATTATGGCTGGGATTTGGAAGAACTTCTAAGAAAAAGTCGGAAATATTTGAGTTGGCAAAAGACTACAAAATAAAATATTCTTTGATTGAACCTGATTTGAAATATGGATTTGAATATAAAGCAGATTGTTCAGAGGCTATTTTTATTGAAAAAAAGATTCGTATGGAAAGTTTCGATGAAGAGGAATTTGACAGAGATTTAGAATACATCACAGATTTGTACAAAGCTTATGAAATAAGGTTTGAGCATGCGATACTTTCCATAAAAGAAAATGCGAATAAAAAATTGGGGCAAGGAACAAAAGTAACATATGAAGAATTGAATGAAAAGATGTTATGTTTGATTGAAGAAGTTGGAAATTTAGCAAAGGCCATAAAGGAACTAAAAGATGAATAAAAAGAAAGCTCTAAATAACTGGAACTTATTTAGAACTTACATAAATATTTTGTATGATATTTAAGCCACAAAACTAGTATAACATAAAATAATGAAAAATGCAAAATATATATGAAATTTTTTATGAAAATAAGGAAAAATTTAGATTTTTCTAGGGAAAAACCTTTTAGAAAATTTGCTAGTTAGAACAAAATGAAAGATTTTTACAATATTTTGTTCTAAGGAAAAGATAAATAAGGAAGGTGAAGAAAATGGATTATATATTAAATAAAAATCCACAAATGAATACAAGTTATCATAAAATACATACACAAAAATGTGCCAAAAGACCAAAAGAGGAAAATGTGATTCAATTGGGAAATTGTATGTGCCCCATTGAGGCAAAAAGTAGAGCAAAAGAGTATTATGAAAATGTAAATGGATGCAAATATTGTTGCAGAGAAATATTTTTTAAAAAATGAAAGGAGTTTCTTTCGTGAAATTAGATGAAATTGCACAAATTATGTTAGGTGTTTTTGCACAAAGAGAAAATGACGAAAGGGGAGAAAATAGTTATTTGCTATTTTCTCTAAAAAATTATGAGGAAAAACAAACTTATGAAACATTAAAAACCAATAAAGATTTGAGTCAAAAGTTGATTCAGCAAGGGGATTTGCTGTTTCGTTTGTTGTATCCGAATAAAATTATTTATGTAGATGAAACATTACAGGGAATGCTACATTCTTCGCAGTTTTGTGTAATTAGAACACAAAAAGAAAAAATGAATCCGATTGTTTTGAAATGGTATTTGGAAAGCAGAATCGCGCAAACTCAATTGGAAGAAAGGATAACAGGATCGATTATAAAATCGATGTCGATTTCAAATTTGAAAGGCTTGGAGATTCCTAAAATTTCATTAAGAAAACAAGAAGAGATGGAAAAATTGATTGTATTATGGGAAAAGGAAAAAGAAATTTCGAAACAAATTATGGAAGAAAAAGAAAAGTTGTATCATTATTATTTGGAGGAAATGGTAGAAAAAGGAGAAAATTGCATTGGAGATAGTAAAACAAGAACAAATTAATGAAAGGCTACAAAGAATTGCTATGAACCTAAAAAGCATAGCAAGTATTGGACCTAATTATATGGAATATTTAGCAGCTTTGATTTACACTATATATGAAAATAAAGAGGAGTTTGGCTATATAGTGAAAGCAGGAGATATTAAATTTGCTGTACAAAGGCTTGATGAAACATTAAATCACATAAGGTTAAAAGAAAAATCAGAAAAGTTGTTTCGAAATATTAGGTTTCATTTAGTGTTAAATGGAGAAAATAGTTTCCTTTTTTGGGATGTGGTGTTTGAGCGTTTAGAACAATTAATTTTGGAATTAGAAAAGATAGGAGATGGAAAAAGCAAGCTTGCTGAGGCATTTGAATATGTTATTATGCAAGCTGCGCAAGATTCTGCAAATTCTTCTCATGAGGAATTTTTTACACCGAAAGAAGTTGTTCAAACAATGATAAATTTGTTGGACGTAAAACCAAATATGGCGATTTATAATCCAGCTTGTGGAACGCGGAAATTTTATTGTAGAGAGTGCTAAAAAAGGCCCAATTTATGCATTTGGGGAAGAAAATAATGCACGCAATTATAATATTTGTATGACCAATTTATACTTGCATGATATTTTCAATAAAAGGATTAAAGAAGAAAATGGTGAAAAGTTTCAGCTAGTTGATTTGGCAATTGCCAATCCGCCATTTGTTTCATCAATGAGAGAAGATGTGACAACAAATCACAGATTAGGGGAACTTTATTTTAGTTATGCTATTTCAAAGAGTGGAAGTAGTTATGTAAAATATTTGGCTAAGATGCTTGAAAATGTTCATGAAAAAGGGAGAGTTGCGATTCTTATGCCACATGGATTTTTGTTTAAAAGAAACAAAATAGAATATGAAGTACGAAAAAAATTGATAGAGAAAAATTATATTGATGCGATTATTGGACTGCCAGAAAAATTGTTTTATCATACGAAAATTCCAGTTGTTTTGCTATTAATTGACAAAGCCAAAAAACAAAATGAAATTTTATTTATGGATGCAAGCCGAGAATTTGCAAGCAATAGAAAAATAAATTATTTGGCAAAAGAAAATCAAGAAAAAATAGTGAAAATTTATCAAACAAAAGAAAGTTTAGAGAATTATTCATATCTAGCCAAAATCAAGGAAATTAGGAAAAAAGATTATGACTTAACAATTAAAAAATATGTACAGATACATCCGAAAATTGAAAGAATTGATGAGCGAGAAACCATAAAAAAAATTCAAAAATTAGAAGAAGAAAATAATTATGTGAAAAAGCAAATTAGAGAATTAATGGAAAAAATACAGAAATTATGAAAAAAATTACAGATTTTACTTGACAAATCAAAAAAAATGGTGTAAAGTATAATAGCATTACATTTAAAATCGTGAGAAATTTTGTTTTCTAAAATTTCACTCGAATTCTGGTAATAATTTATATTGTCAGAAGAGAAGGAGTAGTCATGGAGCCAGAAAAAAGTATAAAAATTAGTATATTATTAGAAATTTATGGCAAATTGTTAACTCAAAAGCAACATGATTTATTAAATGACTACTACAATAACGATTTGTCATTAGCAGAAATTGCTGAAAATGAAAATATTACAAGGCAGGCTGTTAGAGACAATCTGAAGAAAGGGGAAAAAAGACTTTTCGATTATGAAGAAAAGCTTGAAATCATGAAAAAAAATAAAATGCAAGAAGAACAAATTGCTACGATTTTAGCTGAGATTAATCAGTTAAACAAAGAATCAACAGATATAGAAATAGCAAGTGTTCTTGAGGATGTGAAAAGTAAGTTAAATTGCTTAGTTTAGTTTTGAAAAGAATTAACAATATAGCAGTTTTTCAAAACTAGGTAGAGAATTAGAGCAAAAAGTGAAAGGGGAATAGACATGGCGTTTGAAGGGTTATCTTCTCGATTGCAAGAAATAACAAGAAAGCTAAAAGGTAAAACGAGGATTACAGAAAATGATTTAAAAGAAGTAACGCGTGAAGTAAAACTTGCTTTATTAGAAGCTGATGTGAATTATAAAATTGTAAAAGATTTCGTTAAAGT
>CAOKQM010000015.1 GCA_948470875.1 uncultured Clostridium sp. | reverse complement strand
GATTATATTCCATGTATTGCTTGGGGACGTAATGCTAGATATTGCCAAAATATGGAAATTGGAACAGAAGTAAAATTAACAGGTAGAGTGCAAAGTAGAATGTATGAGAAAAAACATGAAGATGGTACAACAGAAGAAAGAGTAGCTTATGAAGTTTCAATTGCGAATTTAAAAATAATAGATAAAGAAGAAGAAACAAAAATAAGTGAAGCATCTGAAGAAGCAATTTAATATAATATAGTATAGATCCATTTAAATGGGTGGATTTTCTGAAAATGTCCAAGTGCGAAGAAAGCTTCGTATTTGGGCGTTTTTGTTTGAGAAAAAAATTCTAAGTATTTTTCAAAAAGAGGTAGCTAAATGATGAAAAGAAAAAAATTTAAAGCTCGGGATTCTCCCACTTAAAAAAGTTCAAATTTGAATAGCAGATATCTAAAAGGTTTTACTAAGAAAGAGCATTTCTGCAAGTGAAAGGAGAAATTTATGGTACGAGCACGGGATTCACCAAGCAATAGGTGATGAAAAAAGAAGGGAAACTCTAGTTCCCTTCTTTTTTATGAATTATATAATGTTATATATTTTCCAAATTATGTATAAATTTTCGAAAATGACTCATACTACCATTACGAGAAGGTGGGAATATGAGAAAAGAATACATTTATATTTTAATTTTAATTTTGTCGATAGGGATTGTTGGTTGGGAAATTGTAGCACTTATCAATACAAGATATCAGCCAGAGGAAACCATACAAAAAAGCAGTAGTATTGAAAATGTTTATGAAAATAAGCAAACCGTGACAACCGCTTCAGAAAATAAAAAAGTTTCTCCTAATATGAAATTTGCTTTAAAAAAGTGTTATGATGAATGCAATCATTTTGAATATGAAGAAGCCCAGTTGCCAGTAGAACTTGTGAATTTAACACAAGCCGAAGTTGAAGATTATTACAAAGATTGGGAAGTAGCGGAGTTTACTGATAAACAATTAACCTTAACCAAAGAAATAAATGGTTATTGTGACCAGCATTTTTTAATTAAATTAGATCAAGATCATGTGAATGTTTACCAATTTGGTCGATTAGGGGAATTAAATCCTTATCAAAAAACAGATATTGCAAGAGATTATTTGCCACAAGAGGATATCGAAAATCTAGAAGAAGGCATAACGGTTTATGGACAAGGAAAATTAAGTGCTGTTTTAGAAGATTATGAATAAAATAGGAACACAACCTCTTTCAAAAACATATACTGTTTTGAAAGGGGATTTTTTATGGGAGAAATTGTAAATCATGTGTTTGAAAAAGAATTGTATTATGAAGATGTTGTGATTTTGACTTATAAAATACGTTTTCCACAACTAAAAAAAACGTGTTATCGTTATGGTGCTCAAAAATTTAATCAATTTTATTATGAGCGTGCCGTGGAATTAAAGGAATATTGTGAAAATGAACTTTTCAAAGAAGCAAAAGAATTGTATGAATTGAATCAGCAAAATGGTTACCCAATTATGGTGTATGAAATTATTTTAGATTATGAAGTAACATATCAAGCCAATTCTGTGATAGCTTTATATATGGATGAATACATGTTTTTGGGTGGGGCACATGGAAACACAAAACGAGAAAGTCAAAATTGGAATTTAAGAAATGGAAAACAAATTGCTATGCAAGATTTATTTTTGAATCAGCCCTATTACATAATCGATATTTTAAAAGAAATTAATGAGCAAATTGCAGCCAAAATAGAAACCGGAGAAGGTCAATATTTTGATAATTATTGTCAATTAGTGCAAGAGAATTTCAGACTTGAAAATTTTTATTTAGTCGAAGGACGGCTTGATTGTGTTTTTTAATCAATATGAAATTGCACCTTATTCAAGTGGCATCCAAACATTTCAAATAAATTACTGAAAAACTACAAATATCTGTTTACAATAACTAAATTTTGGTATATAATAAATATCAAATTAAAAAAGAGAGGAATGATGGTATGGACGAACAACAAAATGAAGAGTTAGAACTAAACAGATTAATGCAAGTAAGACGTGATAAATTAAAAGAATTGCAAGAGGCAGGCAAGGATCCTTTTCAAATAACCAAATATAATCGTACAGAACTTAGTCACCAAATCAAAGAAAATTATGCAACATTTGAAAATAAAGATGTATCTGTAGCAGGAAGAATTATGGCAAAAAGGATTATGGGAAAAGCTGCTTTTTGCACAATTCAAGATAGTACAGGCAGTATTCAAAGTTATGTTAGCATTAATGATTTAGGAGAAGAAAGTTACAAAGCTTTTAAAACGTATGATATTGGCGATATTATTGGAATCAAAGGATTTGTCTTTAAGACAAGAACAGAAGAAATTTCCATTCATGCCAAAGAAGTTTTGTTACTTGCTAAATCTTTACGAGATTTGCCTGAAAAGTTTCATGGCTTGAAAGATACAGAACTTCGTTATCGCCAAAGATATGTGGATTTAATTGTGAATCCAGAAGTGAAAAACACGTTTGAAATGAGAAGTAATATAATCAAAGAAATTAGGAATTTTTTAGATAGTAGAAATTATATGGAAGTAGAAACGCCGTCTTTAAGTACAATTGCAGGTGGTGCAACAGCCAAACCATTTGAGACTTATCACAATGCTTTGAGTCTGGATATGTATTTGAGAATTGCACCAGAACTATATTTAAAAAGATTGATTGTTGGCGGATTTGACCGTGTTTATGAAATTGGAAAAAACTTTCGAAATGAAGGAATTGATATACGTCATAATCCAGAATTTACTTCTATGGAATTGTATGCTGCTTATCAAGATTACCAAGACATGATGAATTTGGTAGAAGAAATGTTTCAATCAATTGCTGAGAAATTATTGGGAACAACCAAAATTTCTTATCAAGGACAAGCCATTGATTTAGGTGGAAGCTGGAAAAGAGTAAGCATGATAGAAGCAATAAAACAAGTAACTGGTGTTGATTTTAGTCAAATTAATTCCGATGAAGACGCACTAAAGATTGCCAAAGAAAAAGGAATTGAAATAGAAGAAAGCAAAAAAACTAGAGGTTATATTATTAACGAATTTTTTGAAGAATTTGTAGAAGAAACTTTAATTCAACCAACGTTTATTTATGATTATCCGATTGAAGTTTCTCCTCTTACCAAAAAGAAACCATCAGATGGAAGATTAACTGAAAGATTTGAGTTTTTCATTGGTGGACGAGAATATGGAAATGCGTATTCTGAATTAAATGATCCAATTGACCAATACGAGCGATTTTTGAGCCAAGTAAAACAGCGCGAAGCAGGTGATGATGAAGCCAATATGATGGATGAAGATTTTGTGCATAGCTTAGAATATGGAATGCCACCAACTGGCGGTTTAGGAATTGGCATTGACAGAATGATTATGTTGTTTACAGATTCTGCTTCTATCCGAGATGTTTTGCTATTTCCAACCATGAAACCTTTGAATTAGAATGTTTGGATAACGAAAAAAGCCAATCAAAAAATTGGCTTTTTTGGTATAAGAAAGAAAAAATTTGTAGAGATAGTCTGCTTAAAGTCAGACAAATATTTAGATGATAATTAAAATAAGATTTGTTCACCAGTTGTTTTGTTATACATATTTCCATTTTCATCCAATGTGATTTCATCGAGTGGAATATTATTTTCTCTTGCTTTTTTTAGTTGCCATTGAACAAAGTCTGTTAAGGCTTCATTTGTGTCAAGTTTATTTTTGATGGTTTTTATTAGGGAAAATATCCAACTTAATGTAACAAGACCAATAAGTATATATAAACCAATTAGAACAAGTGGTTCGTTTTGACTTGTCCAATCTGTAAAAAATGTGCTGATGATAGCAGCTAAAAAATATAAAAGAGGAATCGTAAGGCGAAGTTTTCCAGCAACTTTAAAAATAAGAGATACAACAGTTAATAGAATCGTAAAACTAATTGAAATAATCATACTTGGTATCATAAAAATCACCTCCAGTTTTTATTATATCATAAAAAAATAGAATTGCAAACTATTCGTAAAAAAGTGAGGATAAGAAAATATATTTTTAAAATGGCATTTACATATCCATATGTGGTTGTAAAATTTAACCAAAAGCCAAATGATGGATAAAAAATCAAAATCCTATTTTCAAATAAAAAAATATATGATATAATGAAAAAATTAGGAGGTTTAAGAAAATGAAAAAAGAATGGATTGTTAGAAAATGTAAAAAATGTGGAGCAATTGTTCGTGTAATACAAGATTGCGAATGTGAAAATGGCGGAATGGTTTGTTGTGATGAACCAATGGAAGTTTTAGTGCCAAATTCAGTTGATGCAGCAATTGAAAAACATGTTCCAACCTATGAAAAAATGGATGATGGCATTTTTGTAACCGTAAATCATGTCATGGAAAAAGCGCATTTTATTGAATGGTTAGCAGTAGTTTCAGAAAACAAAGAATATTTTGTAAAATTGTATCCTGAACAAGAGGCTAAAGTGCATATGCCATATATTCCAGGTTCAAAATTATATGCGTATTGCAATCAACATGGTTTATGGCAAACAGATGTCAAATAAGGAGGAAAAATGAAGTATTTATTCCTAGAATATCCCAAATGCAGCACTTGTCAAAAAGCCAAAAAATGGCTAGAAAATAGGCAAATAGAATTTGAGCAAAGACATATTGTAGAAGAGCCACCTACTTTTGAAGAATTAAAAAATTGGATTGCTAAAAGCAAATTAGAAGTCAAAAAATTTTTTAATACAAGTGGTCTAGTGTACAAAAATATGAATTTAAAAGAAAAATTAACAAATATGTCAGAAGAAGAAAAAATAAAATTATTATGTACTAATGGAATGTTGATAAAAAGACCCTTATTGGTATGCGAAAATTTTGTGTTAGTTGGATTTAAAGAAGCAGTTTGGGAAGAAAATTTAATAAAAAATGAAAAAACTATTGACATTTTTTGAAAATGGGTATAAAGTATTAGCAGTCGGATATAATGACTGCTAATTTTATCATAAAAAATAATTTTGAGCATGAATTGTTATTTTATTTCATATAATGATTCATTATGGTGAATTCAATTATTATTTTATGATTATGAGAAAAATTTTTAAATAAAGGAGGAATTGATATGATAAAACCATTAGAAGATCGAGTTTTATTAAAAATGAAAGATGCAGAAGAAACCACAAAAAGTGGCATTATATTATCTGCTGGTTCACAAGAAAAACCGCAAATTGCTGAGGTTATTGAAGTGCGGACCAGGAAGAATCGAAGATGGAAAAAAAATAGAAATGAATATTAAAGTTGGAGATAAAGTCATCACAAGCAAATATTCAGGCACAGAAATAAAATACGAAGGGGAAGAATACATTATTGTGAAAGAATCAGATATTCTTGCAATTGTCGAATAGCGTTGCTACTAGGGCTTTAAGGGTTCTACCCTTAAAAATCCCGCAAAGGGCGCTGCCCTCTTGACAACCACTCTTCGGTCAGAGGGACATTGGTTTGCTGGATTGGGTAATAAAATCTGGTTTGGTACCGCGCGTTAATCACGCGAGAAAATTTTGTTGTAAAAGTAGGAGGTATAAAAAATGGCAAAAGAAATTATCTATGGCGAAGATGCCAGAAAAAAATTATTAGATGGTGTGAATAAATTGGCTGACACAGTAAAAGTGACTTTAGGTCCAAAGGGGAGAAATGTCGTACTAGACAAAAGTTTTGGAGCACCTTTAATTACAAATGATGGTGTAACCATTGCAAAGGAAATTGAATTAGAAGACGCTTTTGAAAATATGGGAGCCTCTCTTGTGAAAGAAGTTTCTACAAAAACAAACGATATTGCAGGTGATGGAACAACCACAGCAACTGTTTTAGCACAAATTATGTTAAAAGAAGGAATCAAAAATGTAGCAGCTGGTGGCGATGTTTTAGCAATTAAAAGAGGAATGGATAAAGCAACAGATACAGCAGTAAATGCGTTAAAAGAAATTAGTTCTCCAATTAATGGAAAAGAAGATATTGCAAGAGTTGCAAGCATTTCTGCAAACGATGCTGAAATTGGTAATTTAATTGCAGACGCAATGGAAAAAGTTTCAAAAGATGGAGTTATCACAATTGAAGAATCAAAAACATCATCAACAGAAGTAAGTGTTGTAGAAGGAATGCAATTTGACAAAGGTTATGTTTCACCTTATATGGTAACAGATACAGAAAAAATGGAAGCTATTATGGATAATCCATACATTTTATTAACAGATAAGAAAATTTCTAACATTCAAGAAATTTTGCCATTATTGGAAGAATTAACACAGGCTGGAGGAAAACTGGTTATCATCGCAGATGATGTAGAATCAGAAGCATTGTCAACTTTAATTTTGAACAAATTAAGAGGTGTGCTAAATGTTGTTGCTGTTAAAGCTCCCGGATTTGGTGATAAAAGAAAAGATATGTTGCAGGATTTAGCTATTTTAACTGGCGCAGAAGTGATTACTTCTGATTTAAGTTTGGAATTAAAAGATACGAGCTTAGCGCAATTAGGGCAAGCAAAACAAGTAAAAATTGGCAAAGAAAATACGATTATTGTTGATGGAAACGGAGATAAATCTGCAATTAGCGAAAGAGTTCGTTTGATTAAAGCTCAATTAGAAGATGAAAAAAGCGAATATGAAAAAGAAAAATTACAAGAACGTTTGGCAAAAATCGCTGGTGGAGTTGCTGTTATTGAAGTTGGAGCAGCAACAGAAGTTGAAATGAAAGAAAAGAAATTAAGAATTGAGGATGCGTTATCTGCTACAAAAGCTGCTGTGGAAGAAGGTATTTTACCAGGTGGTGGAACAGCGTATGTTAATGTTATTCCAAAAGTGGAAAAATTGTTGTCAGATGTAAAATCGGATGGCGAGAAAATTGGTGTGAAAATTATTTTAAAAGCTTTGGAAGAACCAGTTAGACAAATTGCTACAAATGCAGGTTTAGAAGGAGCTGTGATTTTAGAAAAAGTAAAGAAAAGTGAAGCAGGTGTAGGATTTGACGCTGCTAAAGAAGAATATGTTGATATGAAAAAAGCAGGTGTTGTAGATCCAACCAAAGTAACGCGTTCAGCTTTACAAAACGCAGAAAGTGTTGCATCTATGATTTTAACAACAGAAAGCATTATGACAGAGAAAAAAGAAAAAGATTGCCATTGTGGTGGCGGTCAGCCAGCAATGCCAGATATGGGAGGCATGTATTAAAAAGAAAAAAGAACGAAACATTTTTGAAATGTCTCGTTCTTTTATTTTAGTGGAGTTTACCCCAAACAGAAGAGATTTCTCCGCAAAGATACCGCCAAGCAGTTCGATCTACCCAAATAAAATCATTGCCATTAGTGGGTTCTAGAAAATTTAGTAGACTTTCAATGAAATCTTGGCGTGAATAGCCTATTAAGTCTACAATGTTTTTTGCATTAAAAAAATCTATTGGATTTTCTTTATCATTGATAAAACAACGAAAGAGACAATGATGGTGAGAATAAGAGGAGTTGCTAGTGGCGATGTAGACAGTATCATCTGGAATAGAGCTGTGATTTAAAAAGCTGGTTTCGTTCATAAGCCGAATACCATTTTTTAGTTTTTTGAAAAAATCTCTTTTCATGTGTAGATGTAAAAGATCTTCGATTGAAAGTTTCATAAGAGGTCCTCCTTTACCAACAAGAGTTGGTTTTTTATGCAATTGTTTTTGGTTAAAATGATTATAACATGGGTTATGTAAAATGTCAAGTTTCTAATAAGAGATAGAAAAAGAAGCTTTTCAAATGAAAAGCTTCTTTTTTTTGCGTAGTTTCTAAGTGTATGGATTAGCAACATCCTCTGTCGTTTCCACCACAGCAACAGCATAAAATTAAGATAAGAACGATTATCCAAATGCAGTCACCACCGAAACCGAATCCGCATCCACATCCGCATCCTCTGTTTTCTGGCATAATATTTCCCCCCTTTTTGATGAAGTTTTTACTTAAAAATCATTTGTATGTTATATACTATGAACGAAACAACAAATGGGTTACAAAAAAATAATAAGAAATGAAAAAAATACTTGCATTATTATGAAAACTATGGTATGATTAGAAAAATGCCAAAAAGTAAGAAAGAGGTGAATATAGATGAAAACAGAAATACAACCAAATTATACAGGTTCAAAAATTATATGCGCTTGTGGAAATGTGATAGAAACAAATTCAACAAAAGCAGAAATGAAAGTAGATGTTTGCTCAAAGTGTCATCCATTTTGGACAGGAAATTTAAAACAAAATACAACTGGCGGAAGAGCTGATAAGTTTAAAAAGAAATATGGAGTTTAAAAATTTAAAAAATGTAAAAAGTAATAGCAAAAACTATTGCTTTTTTTTATTTTGTTATATAATATTAGTAACGGCAAAAATCATAAGATACAAAAGAGATAAAGTTGGGGGAATCAAATGGAAAAAAATACCGATTTAATGGAAAAGCTAATAAAATTAAATGAGCTAGAAATCAGTAAATCAAAGATTTTGATTGCAATTTTTGTCAAAACTGCAAGACAAATTATGAATCAAAAAATACAAACTTTTCAGACAAATTTTGAAGAACAAGCAAGATTTTATGACCAAGATTTAGAAAATTATGAAGAAATTTATCATAAAATGTTGGAAGAATATCAAGAACAATTATCTGAAATTATTGATAAATACAAAGAATTGTATATTAATATGCAATTGGAATTACAAGAAGCAGAATGTAATCAAAAAATCGCAATTACAAATTTGAAAAAAAGTTCGGACATTAAACAAGAAATAGTAACCAAAGCAAATCGAGAGTTAATTATTGAATATAAGCGAAAAATAGGTGCTTGTATGCAAAAGAAAAATAATTATGAAGTGATTATAGAAGCTTGCGAAAAAGAATTAGAAAATTGTGTTTCCAACATGCAAAAAAGGATGAAGCCTTTATTTGAGGACCGATTAAGTCAAATATCGGTAGAGCAACAAAGTCCTTTCAAAAAATGGATTCATAAAATAGAAAATAAATTTACTGGCTCTCGAAAATTTAAAAGATATGTCATCGAACCAATGAATATGGAGCTTGAAACAATTGACCAAAAAATGCCAGATATCAAAAATAATATTACACAAGAAGCAATTCATTTTATTGCCAAAATAAAACAAGCGAAAGATGAAACCAATAAAGTATTTGAAAATACAATGAATGGACAAGGAGAAAATCAATGAAATATAATTTAGAACCAGTTATGGTAGAAGGCAAACAAGTTTATTTGAATTTGGCTTCTATTAAAGAACTGAAGGATTTAGTAGAAAAAATAAATGCAGAGGAAATCAAAATTAAACAAGAGTTAGATGATATGTTAAAAGAGTTGTTGTAAAAAGTTAAATTTTTTCATTTTGAGAAAGGAAAGTGTGAAAATGGATGAAGTAACAAAAGAAAAAGTGAATAAAATGACAAAAAGAATATCAGAAATATATGAAAACACAGTTGGCAATGATTTTGCACAACTCAAAAATGTGCTAGCGTATCAAACAGAATTATGTCAATTAAAAGATGAATTAGAAACAATTTATAATAACTTAAATGAGCAGTTAGCAAAACTTTATGATAGTGGTGCAAATGAGATTGATTTTGAAGTCAATCAGTTGCAAAGAGAAATGCAAAGATTGAATAATTGGATAGAAGATATTGTTCCAGATTTGTTATTGCATATTGAAAATTTGATTCAAGAATTAGGGCCATTAGAAGAAAATGAAATCATACCAGATTTTTCAAAAGAAATAGTTGAGCCCCGGAAAAGAAGAAGATCTTGAATGGGAAGGAATTGACACAAATTCTGTCATAGAATTAACGCAGCCATCACTGTTTTATGAAGATATGGCTAAAACTATATTGCAAACACGAGCAGAAGATATCGAATCTTTGGAAAAAGCAACTGAAAAAGTAAATGAAGCTTCTGATTTTGTGATGGAAAATATCAAAAAAACATTATTGGAAAATGAGTAAATAAAATAGGAATTAAAAGAACACTTAAGAGGAAGCGTTCTTTTTTTATGAAAATGGAATATATTGGTATTAGAATGAAATGAAAGGAGGAAAACAAAAAATGTATTATCAAAATGCAAATTACATGCAAGATTTAAATTATTATAACCAAACTCCCAATTATGGTTATTATCCATATGGACCAAATGGAGGAAATCAAATGCCAATGCAAACACAAAATTTAAGTACGATGTATCCTGCGGTTTATCGAATTATTTCACCAGTTGTAACACAAGTTTTGGCAACTAACAATCCTGGTTATTTAACAGAAGATTCATTTGATAATTTAGTCAGTACAGTTTACAATATTGTAGAAAAAGATATTCCAAAAACAAATGAGGCTATTTCAAACAATTCTGTTTCTACAGAAAATTCAAATGGAGGGAATTGTGCAAGAAACGCCTCAAGTACGAATTCTGTTTCTACAAATGTTACAAAAAATCAAAATTCTTTATTAAGAGATTTAATCAAAATTCTTATTTTAAATGAAATTTTAAACAAAAGGCAAAATATATCAATGATGATGCCAAATGCCAACCAACAAATGTTTATGTAAGATGCGTATAATTTCAGAAATTTTGCACATACTTTAGATAATCTATTTTTAGGAAAAGAGGTACGAAATGAGAGTAAAAGAATGTATGTGTAAAAAAGTAGTCAGAGCAACTTCAGATTCAACATTACAAGAAATTGCAAAATTAATGCAAGAAAATGATGTTGGTTGTGTGCCAATTTGCAACCAAGAAAACCATGTAATTGGATTTGTAACAGACAGAGATATTATTACAAGATGTGTTGCAAACAACAAAAAATGCGAAAACACAAAAGCCTCTGATATTATGACAACAAAGGTCATTAAAACAACACCAGATACAAAACTAGATGATGCCACACAAACGATGTCAAATAATCAAATTAGAAGATTGCCCGTAATTGAAAATAACCAAATTGTTGGAATGCTTACCATTGGAGATTTGGCTAAAAATCAAGAAGTGCATGCAAAAGAAGTAGGAGACACGATGGAATGTATTTGCGAATGTCAGCATAATCATGAATAAAAAGGAGGCGACTGAAAATGGAATATAAAACAATTTTAAAAAAGGTTGGTTTGTTAATTTTAATCACAATCATTTTTATTGTGCTTGCAAAACTTTTTGTATTTTATGTTCCATTTTTAATTGCTTATTTGATTTCTCTTTTAGTTGAACCAATGATTAAATATGTACACAAGAAAACGGATTTAAGTAGAAAAACAAGTAGTATTCTTGTTTTGGTGACTGTTTTTTTAATCCTAATTGGTTTGATTTCTTGGGGGACAATCACTCTTGTTTCTGAAAGTACTCATTTGTTAAATGCCTTAAATACATATTTAGAAAAGGCAGTTTCATGGATTAATTTAGCTGTAGAAAAAATCGATATGGACAGACTTCCCGTTTCTGATGAAATCAAACAAATTGTGCAATCCACCTCTTCTGATGTATTAAACAAAGGAATTGAATTTTTAAAAAATACCTTAACCAATTTTTTGGAATATTTAAAATCCATTCCAACGGTTTTGGTTTACACAGTTATTACAGTACTTGCAACCTATTTTATCACATCTGATAAATTTTACATTTGGGATCGTTTAGAACACCATGTACCAAAGAAAATTTTGGGAAAAATAGCAACTAAAGTGCAAAAAATAACAACTTCACTTGGTAAATATTTAAAAGCAGAAATGATTATGATAGGCATTTCATTTGTGATTGTGCTAATGGGATTAAATATTTTTTATTTAATGGGAATGAATGTTGGATATCCGTTACTAATGGCGTTATTTATTGGTTTTATTGATGCTCTTCCTATTTTGCGGTTCTGGAACAGTTATGGTTCCATGGGCACTAATTTTGTTTTTGAATAAAGAATATTCTGTTGGAAGCTCAATTTTAGGTTTGTATATTTTTGTGATTGCTGTAAGGCAGTTTTTAGAGCCCAAAATTATCAGCAGCAAAATTGGAATTCACCCAATTTTTACGTTAGTTGCTATGTATACAGGATTTAGATTAATGGGTGTAATGGGAATGTTAATTGGACCGATTGTGCTTATCATTTTAAAAAATATTTTTGAAAATACAATTGACAAAGGAATTGTAAAATCTATATTAGAAGAATAAAAATTTAACAGCAAACGATTGGGTTAATTACCCCAAAAGTTTGCTGTTAAATTTTGGCCTATTCTGAAACGGTCACTTCCTCTCCAGAAACAGAGATTTTGATGTCGCCCGCGCTTTCAATTGCGGTAAAATTCTTGCGACAAACAGCATACCCATTTTCGGTCTTAATATGGGTTTCTTTTAATATCCCATTGACCTCTAGGGTTTCTTCAGGTTGGACAAGGTTCTTGGAAGCAACTCCATTCCCAAGTTGTGTTAGGAAAATGGGAGCACTGGTATTGTTTTTCAAGCGTGTAACTACGCACAATACCCATTTTTCCAAAATAGTTACTTCTCCAGATTCAGAAGTGATCAGAGCCAAATCGGAATAGTTAAAATCTATCACACGAAAATTATCGTGACAGACTAAAAAACTTCCCCGATAATAGATTTTGGTTTTGCAACCATCAACCTCTGCAGAGTTTCCCGGCCAAAGTTTAACAGAGAAGTTTCCCTGCTCCACAATCAAACCTTCTGTGGTATTATTTTTTATTCTCATAAATGCTTACCTCCTAAAGTTTTTTATACTTTTATGATAGCATAATTTACATAAAATGTCAAGTTGTGCTAATCTCTAAAAGTTTTCTAAAAGTTTCTAGGAAAACACTTGAAAAATTAAGAAAGAAAAGATATAATAGTAAAAACATATGAACAAATGCAAAAATAGGGGGATAAAAAATGGCTACAAGAGATAAAAATATATGGATTTTATTAATATTTGTTTTATCTGGTTTGGTAATTGGAGGCCTTTTAGGAGATTTGGCAGCAAGAGTAGATTGGCTTTGGTGGCTTGGTTTTGGACAAGAATTTGGATTGGAAAGTCCACTTGTACTAAATTTAAGCATTTTAAAAGTTACCTTTGGACTTATGGTGAAAATAAATATTGCAAGTATTATTGGAATTGGAATTGCACTTTTTGTTTATCGAAAAGTGTAAACCAAAAGAATAGGGGTTTTTTAAATGTTGGATATTTTAATCGATGCTGTGTTAGATAGTGTCAAATTAGTTCCATTTTTGTTTATCACTTATTTCATTATGGAATATTTAGAACATAAAACAGGGAATCAATCCCAAGAACATATGAAAAAATCGGGCAAATGGGGACCAATTATTGGGAGCATTTTAGGAGCATTTCCACAATGTGGATTTTCTGTATCAGCCACCAATTTATATAGAGGACACGTGATTACATTAGGAACCTTAATGGCTGTTTATTTATCTACTTCAGATGAAATGATACCTGTATTTTTAGCAGAAAATGTCCGGTTTAAATGTGATTTTTAAAGTAGTTGGAATCAAAATTGTGATTGGCATATTAGTAGGAATTGTACTAGATTTGATTTTTCAAAATGCAGTTGAAGAAAATGAAATTCAGCATATGTGTGAGCAGCAGCATTGTCATTGTGAGCAAGGAGTTGTTAAATCTTCTGTTAGACATACCATTCAAATTACTGGTTTTATTTTTGTGATTACTTTGGTTTTAAATGGCTTAATTGCATTTATTGGAGAAGATACGATTTCGCATTTTATTTTAAATAAACCAATTTTGGGACCTATGATTTGTGGTTTGATTGGTTTAATTCCCAATTGTGCAGCCTCAGTCATCATTGCTCAGTTGTATCTTGGAAACATGATTTCAGCAGGTACAATGATTGCTGGTTTATTGGTCGGCTCTGGTGTTGGATTATTGATTTTATTTAGAATCAATCCTAAACGCAAAGAAAATTGGAAGGTCGTTTCTATTTTGTATGGAACAGGTGTGTTTTTTGGAATTTTTTTAGAAATGATAGGATTAACTTTATAAAAAGGGGAGAACATGAAAAAAACGAAAAGGAAAATATTTGAAACATCTATGAAATTGTTTTCAGAAAAAGGATATGAGGCAACAAGCATAGAAGAAATAACGGCTACCGTTGGTGTTGCCAAAGGAACTTTGTATTATCATTTTGCAAGTAAAGAAGAAATTTTCAATTTTTTGGTAGAAGAAGGTATGAAATTATTGAAAAATAGTATGGAAATCAAAACCTCAAAATGTGATAATACCATTGATAAATTAAAAGCAGTAGTGCTAATTCAGCTAAAAGGAATCAAAAAATATGAAAATGTTTTGACAATTGTGATGAGTCAAGTGTGGGGAAATGAAAAGCGAAATGTACTTTGTAAACAAAAAGTGATGGAATATATTGCTGTTGTGCAAAAAATTATTGAGCAAGGTATGCAAAAAGGAGATATCAAACAGTGCGATTCTGAAGTTTTGGCTTGTGAAATTTTTTCGCTGACTTGTTCAAGCTTGATTTATCGAAGAAAAACACAAGAATTTGATATTGAAAAATTATATCAAGAATATGAAAAAATACTATTAGATAAATTGCAATTAGCATAATTTATTCATTGAAAAATCATAAATTTAGAGGAGAATAAAAAGAAGATGAAAATACATAAAGGTAGTGAAAGAATATTTGAAATTGAAAAAGTAAATGATTTAAAAAACTTAATAATTCGAACAAAAAAGTTATATTCAGAGCGAGTTGCTTTTAAATTTAAAACCGATAAACCAGGAGAGTTTAGAACTAAAACTTATGCTGAATATATCGAAGAAATTAATGCTTTAGGAACTGCGATGATGAGCATTGGATTACAAGGAAAAAAGATTGCTGTAATTTCAGAAAATCGTTATGAATGGACATTAACTTATTTTGCAACTGTAAATGGAACAGGTGTGATTGTACCATTAGACCGTTCTTTACCAGAATTGGAAATTATCAATTTAGTAGAAGCCTCTGGAGCTGAGGCAATTTTCTATTCTAATAAATATAGTGAGGTAATGGATAAAATCCGTCAAGAGAAAATCGGAAAAATTCAGTATTTTATTTCCATGGAAGCAGAAGAAAGTACACAAGAGGTTTATTCACAAAAAGAATTGATTCGTATTGGGAAAGACTTAATGAAAAATGGCTCTAAGATTTTTACTGATGCCACAATTGATAATGAAGAAATGGCTATTATGTTATTTACTTCTGGAACGACTTCCAAAAGCAAAGCAGTTAGTTTGTCACATAAAAATATTTGTACGAATTTGTATGATATTGCTTCTGTTTTTGATGTTAATAAAGAAGATACTATTCTTTCTTTTTTGCCACTTCATCATACTTATGAGTGTACTGTTGGATTTTTGTATCCTGTATATGTTGGTGCAACCATTACTTATTGTGAAGGAATTCGTCATATTGCAGATAATATCAAAGAATATCAAGCAAGTGTGATGATTTCAGTTCCAGTACTTTTTGAGAGTTTGTATAAACGAGTGATGCAAAATATTGAGAAAAAAGGCATGACGAAAAAAGTCCAAATGGGTTTGAAAATTAGTAATTTTTTAAGAAAGATTGGAATTGATAAAAGAAGACAAATTTTTAAAGAAATTCATGAAAATCTTGGTGGAAAATTAAGATTATTTGTAGCAGGGGCAGCAGCATTTGATCCGAAAATGGAAAAAGGATTAAATGATTTAGGAATTGATACTTACCAAGGATATGGTTTAACAGAAACTTCGCCAGTTATTTCTGCTGAGCATTTAAAAGCTGTAAAATATGGTTCGGTTGGAAAAGTATTTCCAAGTTTAGAAGTCAGTATTTTTGAGCCAAATGAAGAAGGAATTGGGGAAATCATTGTAAGAGGTGATACGATTATGAAAGGGTATGTTAATCAAGAAGAAGCAACGAAAGAAGTAATTGTGGATGGTTGGTTTCATACAGGTGATTTGGGGTATTTTGATAAAAATGAATTTTTATATATTACTGGAAGAAAGAAAAATGTCATTGTTTTGAAAAATGGTAAAAATATTTATCCAGAAGAAATTGAAGCGATGATAAATGATATTGTTGGTGTAAAAGAATCGTTTGTTTTTGGGCGACCAGATAAAAAAGATAAAGAAGATTTGAAATTAGCAACAAAAGTGGTATATGATGAAGAAGTAATGAAGGAGCAGTTTGGGTTGGAAGATGAAAAAGAAATTCATGCTAACATTTGGAAAGAAATCAAGGAAATCAATAAAAAAATGCCAACTTATAAATATGTAAAAGAATTGCTAATTACAAAAGAAGAGTTTATTAAAACAACAACACAAAAAATAAAGCGTTTTGAGGAATTAAAGAAAATAGATGAAACTCTTTGAAATAAATGATTTTGTATAATGTTATGAAAGAGAAAAGAAAAAGTAATCAAAATGTAACATAAATGTAATATAAAAAAATAGAAAACTACTTGTATTTTTTGAACAAAACAGATATAATAGAAATAGTCAAAAAATAAGTGTAATGGAAAACACAAATTTGGAAACTAAGGAGGTAAGTTTACAATGTCATTTTTTCAAAAATCAGGCATAGTAAACGTGAAAATGGTAATCACGGAAGAAAAAATATTATCCAATATCGATAAAATACAAAAACTAATTAATCCAAATAGCAAAAAACAAATGGTGCAATTAGAAGAAGATACATATTTTAAAGATTTAGTAGAATCCATTAAAACGTATTTAATTGAATATCCGAAAAAAAAGAATTTTCCAGTTAGTGTATACAAAGCTTCTTATGATTTGATTGAATATGCTACAGGGCAATTTGAGGAAAACACCAAAAAAGTAGAGGAATTAATTCGAAATCGTGAAAGAAATATAAAACTTGCTGGTGTTTTATCTGATGTGTTAAAAGCGGTAGAAAACAAATCAAAAAATTGGAAAGAAATTGTAAAAAAAGCAAAAAAAAGATATCCAGAAGATGTAGTAGAAGCGTTGAAATTAATTGGAACTTTGCCAGAAGAAGACGATGAATATCAAGCTGCTAAAAAATTAATTCAAGCGAAAATTGGAAATTTAGAGTCTAATATGTTTATTGAAATAGATATTGAAAGAATTGAAGATAAATCAAAAGCGCTAAGTTATATCGGAATTGAAATTGCAGAAGCTTTAAAATATATTCCAGCTCCAATTATGGAACAAACAGAAAATACAAGCTTATTTGAACACAGTTTGGCAGAGCAAAACAATATGAAATCAACTTCTGAATTATTACAAGATGTGATGATGGATTCTGCCACAGAAGAAAATGAGTTTGATGAAGCATCTGCATTTTTTGCTCAAACTAGATTTGAAGCAAAACCAAGTTTATGGCAAAGAATCAAAAATTGCAAATTAATCAGAACATTAAAATTTATCATGAAAATAAAAGTCGTATTGGATTATCCTGCTTTGCCTGAAGGTAGAGGTGAATAAAAAATAAAAAGTTATTCTTAAAAAAGAATAACTTTTTTTGTTCTAAAAATTTTTTTGGTGAATATATATTAATAAATAAAAGGAGAAAGGACTAAAAAATTGAATACTATTTTAAAATATTTTCCAGAAAAAATAGAAAAAAAGTTGTCAGAAGAAATGGTAGACAAGCTAGACGATTTAGAAGAAATTAGGCTTCGTACCAAAAGACCCATTATTTTGAAATGCAAAGAAAGCGACAAAATGGTTCCATACACAGTCGGCTCAGAAGAAATTTTAGCGTGTTTGCAAATAATATGTGAAAATTCAATTTATACGTACCAAAATCAGATTTCAGAAGGATTTATCACAATCAAAGGTGGGCATCGTGTTGGAATTACTGGTTCGTGTGTATTGGAAAATGAAAAAGTTATTAATATTAATTATATTTATAGTTTGAATTTTCGTGTTGCCAAACAAATTGTAGGAAGCAGTAATCAACTATTAAAACATGTGTTAGATATAGAACAAAACACGGTTTTTAATACATTGCTAGTTGCGCCACCTGGAGCTCGGAAAAACGACTATCTTGAGAGATTTAGTAAGGCAAATTGCTAGTGGAGTCAAAGAAATAAAATTCAAAGCAATCAATGTTGGTGTTGTAGATGAAAGAGGAGAAATTGCAGCACTTTACAAAGGAATTCCACAAAATGATTTAGGTGTCAAAACAGACATTATCGAAAATGTACACAAAAGCATTGGAATTCGCATGTTGATTCGTTCCATGGCGCCAAAAGTAATTGTGGCAGACGAGATTGGAAACAAAGATGACATCGAAGCTATCAATTATGCGATGTGTTCTGGTTGTAAAGGAATTTTTACAGCACATGGTGCAAACTTTGAAGATATTTTATTAAATCCAGTTCTAAAAAATTTGTTAAATAGTCATGTTTTTCAAAAAATCATTTTTTTAGATACAGAGCAAAAAGGAAACATAAAAGAAGTTTACAGAATGAATCGAAAAAATACAACCTATGAAAAAATAGGAGATAGAGAATGTTAGGAATTCTAAAATTAATGTTATTAATGGTCATATTTGGCATTTGTACAAGCATTGGAATGTTAAAAGCAAAAACATATGATTATCGAGTTATCGAATTAAAAAAAATAAAAAGTGCTTTACAAGTTTTAAAAAGTAAAATTGAATTTACGTATGAACCAATTAAAGAAATATTTCAGGAAATTTCGAAAATTGTATATGACAATCAAGAAAATATTTTTGGTGAAACGGTAAAAACAATAGAAACAAATGGTGTAACACAAAGTTGGCATAAGGCAATTGAAAAAAACATATATTTAAATCAAGAAGATAAATCTACTATCAAAATGTTTGGAAAATTATTAGGAAAAACAGATAAAAATGGACAAATTAATGAAATCAATCTAACGAGCCATTTAGTAGATGGTCTTATTGAAAAAGCAGAAAACGAAAAAAACAAAAATTATAAATTATTTAAAACTTTAGGAAGTGTTGTTGGAATTGGAATCTGTATTATTTTAATATAGGAAAAATCAAAATAGGAAGGAAAGAAAACTATGGATGTAAATTTATTGTTCAAAATTGCAGGAATCGGAATTGTGGTTGCTGTTTTACATCAAATTTTAAGTAAAGCAGGAAGAGAAGATCAAGCCATGATGACAACTTTAGCTGGAATGGTGATTGTACTGACAATTGTTATTAAGGAAATTAGTCAACTTTTTGAAACAGTAAGGACGGTGTTTGATTTATAATGGAAATAATTAAAATGATTGGAGTTCGGACTAATTACATTAATCATTACAATTCTTTTAAAAGAATATCGAAAAGAGTTTGCGATTTTTGCTGTTTTAATTGGTGGTGCTATTATTTTGTATATTTCTTTGGACACGCTTGTGCGGCATTATTCAATTCATCCAACAGTTAAGTGAGCGCTCAAACACACAATTTATTTCGATTTTGCTAAAAATCACAGGAATTTCAATTTTAACAGAATATGCAGTTAGTATTTGCAAAGACAGTGGTGAAAATAGCATTGCCAATAAAATCGATTTAGGAGGAAAAGTCATTGTCATATCGATGTCCATACCAGTCATATCAACAGCTTTAGAATCATTAACTAAATTATTGCCATAATCCAAAATTAAAAAAGAAAGGATTGACAAATGGATGAATTTATCAATTCACAAAAAAGCATATTAGGCATATCGGATTTTTTACAAAGTGCTCAAAATTATACCAAAGAAAGTTTTCCGCAATTAGATGTAGACAACCTCTTCACAGGCGCTATTCGTGGCAGTATTAGCACCAATTTTTGGACCAATAGCATTTTAAATTTTGCACGGAGAAGAAATTAAAATCACCTTACAACTCATGATAACTGTTCTAATTGTAATTATCATTCACAGCATATTAAAAGCTATTATTGAAAATTTGGGAAACCATTCTAGCAGTAAAATCATATACTTTATCCAATATTTAATCATTGTCACACTCATCACAGACAGCCTTGTTTGTGTGATTGAGCTAACACAAAATGCCATTTCAGAAATTGTTCATTTTATGAATTTACTCATTCCTTTATTATCTACTTTAATGCTAACAACAGGTTGTATGACTACAACAGGAATCATTCAGCCAATTTTACTTTTTATGATAAGTTTTATAGGAAACTTTATTTCCAATTTCATCATACCGATTTTGCTAATTTCTATAACACTTGGAATTGTTTCCAACATTTCAGATAAAATACAAATTACCAGATTATCCAAATTTTTAAAATCTTCCATTGTTTGGATTTTAGGAATCATACTTACCATATTTGTTTGTACGTTATCGATTGAAGGAACTTTAAGTAGTTCAGTAGATGGCATGACAGCTAAAACGGCCAAAGCCGCAGTTTCCAACTTTATACCAGTCGTCGGAAAAATATTAGGAGATTCGGTTGATAGCATCATTGGTTGTGGAAATATCTTAAAAAACGCAGTTGGTGTCATTGGAGTAATTGTAATTGTAGGAATTGTTATTTTGCCAATTTTAAAATTAGCTATTTTATGGATATCTTTTTATATTGTATCAGGCGTATGTGAAGTCGTAGCAGATGAAAAAATCGTCAAACTAATTGGACAAATCGCAGACAGTTATAAAATCTTACTCGCCTTATTATTCACCGTATCAATCATGTTCATCATAGGAATTACACTTGTATTAAAAATCACCAATAGCAGCCTCATGTATCGATGAAAGCTAGAAAACAATGGATAAAATAAAATTAAAAAACTTTTTAAGAAAGGAAAAAAATGATTCAGTTTTGCAAAACTTGGTGTGAAGGAATTATTGTGGCAGTCATCATTTCCATTATCATAGAATCCATATTGCCAGAAGGAAATCATAAAAAATATGTCAAAGTTGTGATTGGAATTTACATTGTGTTTACCATATTAAATCCGTTTTTGGGAAAATTAAATACAGAAATAAAATTTGAAAATCCGTTTAATATGGACACAATTCAGGTTTCTAGTCCAAGCACACAAGATATTCAAAAAGTATATGCTAGTGGAATTAAAGAAACTTTAAAAAATAAAATTGAAGAAGAATTCGGCTATCTAGTTACCAAGTTAGAAATAAAATATGATGAAGACTATGAAAATATTGAAACAATAGAATTACACATTCAAGAAAGCAATATTAGCCAAGTTGAAAAAGTGCAAATTGGAAATCAAACCAAACCACCAGAAAACGCAAATGGCAAAAAAATTAAACAATACATTGCTCAAAATTATGAAATTGAAGAATCCAAAATTACCATTTATTAAGATGGATGAAAGGAAAAGGTTATTTTATGGAAAAACTAAAAAAAATGTTCAAAAATAAAAATAGGAAAATTGAAAATTTAGTAGTATTTTTAATTATTTTAGTCATAACTTTAATCGTGATTAATAAAATTATAAAGCAAGATGAGAAAAAAGAGGAAAAAACTTACTCAAATGCAGAATTGGCAAGCGCATCTTCTTATGAGAACACAGAAAATAATTTGGAAAGAAAATTAGAAAATATTTTGTCTAAAATGGATGGTGTAGGAGAAGTTTCCGTTTTAATCACATATTCACAAAGTAGCCAAATTGTTCCGATTTATAATGAAACAAGTAAAAAAAGTGTAACAGAAGAAACCGATACTTCTGGTGGAACACGAACCATCGAATCACAAGATAGTGAAAAAAGTGTTGTAACTGGCTCAGACTCCAATCCTGTCACAGGAAAAACCATTCACCCAAAAATTGAAGGTGCAGTTGTAACTGCACAAGGAGCCAATAATAGCAATGTAAAAGCCAACATTATTGCAGCGGTTGAAGCGGTAACTGGAATTGCAACACATAAAATTCAAGTTTTTGAAATGTCAACATAACTTTTTTGCAAAATTGAAAATATGAAAAAAGGGGATTGAAAGTATGAAAAAAGAAAATTTAAAACATTTGATATTAGTCATTGTGGCAGTTTGTTTGATTGGAATTGGTTATTTGAATTATGATTATGAACCAACTATTGAAGTTGCTGCAATGGACAATCAAATAGATGAAACCACACTTCGGAGATGTAGAGTTGGTAAATGCCAACACAGTCAAAGCAGAGCTTGTGCCAAATGAAGAAGCACAAACAACTGCTACTAATTCAGATACCAATCAAGATGACTATTTTTCATCCACTCGTTTAGAAAGAGACACCATGTATTCTCAAATGTTGGAAACTTACCAAAAAATGGTAGATAGCACAGAAATTACAAATGACCAAAAAGCCATTGCTATTCAAGAAATTAATCGTATTACAAATCAAAAAAATGCCATTATGATTGCTGAAAATTTAATCAAAAATAAAAATTTTGAAGATGTCGCAATTTTAGTGAGCAATAATAATGCAAGTGTAATTGTAAAATCAGGAAATTTAAGTACAGATCAAATTGCACAAATTCAAAATATTGTTTGTCGAGAATTGGAAATCAAACCAGAAAATATTAATATCAGTCAAAAATAGGAAGAAAGCAAAAATTTTTCTAGCATATTTTAACCTATAATTATGCAAAATAAACATATAAAGTAAAGACAAAAGTCGAGCTTTATAAAGCAAGAACGATAAAGGCAAGAAAATTTTGCTTGCTTTTAGTCAACAAAATTCAAAAATTTTGGAGGTAATTATGGCAAAGAAAATATTGATTTGTTTTGCTATTATAGTCCTTTCCTTATGTTGTTCAGTTTGTTTTGCAGCAGAAGATTCTAATGTAAATTTAGGAGAAGAGATTACAGATTCTTTAGATAAGACAGGAGATAGCGTAAGAAATGTAGCAGATGATGTGATGAATGGTGTAGACGGAAACGATAGAGATAACAGAAATAACAATCGTGACACAAACAATCATAACCGAGATGATAATATCTATGCAAATGGTTACAATGCTGTTAGAACATCTGTAGAAGATGTGGCAACAGGAAACATGTCTACAACAACATGGATTTGGATTATTTTAGCAGTAGCTGCCATTATCATTGTAGCAATGGTTTGGTATTATGCTGTACAAAATAATAATGATGACTAATCATAACAAAAAATCACTAAATTTTAGTGATTTTTTTGTAGCTTAAAAGAAGACCACCTTGCTAGAAATTATTCTAAAAACAAGGTGGTAAAGAATTATTGAAAAATGTGTTCTAGAAAACCCATATCTGCAAATTCTTTTAAATCTGCGGGTGTTGCAGGGATTTCTTGATTGGGAATGAAACACCAAAGCGTGCTTGGAAGCACCAAAGGTTTAAGCAAGCCCAATCGTTCATTTAATGGCACTTTTTCACCAGAAATTTCATACAAAAATTTTTCTAGAAATTTCTGCAAGGTAGTATTTTTATAAATACTATTATGTGAAGCTGTGCCATTTTCTGCATTTTCATGCATCTGAGAAGTGCGAATTTGCACTTCCAAAATTTTCTCCAGAAGTTCAATGCGAAAATGGTAGGATTGATAATTGTTATTTTTCGGATTTTGGATATAATCCTTAGATTCCAAAATATCAAATCCTTTTTCTTCTTCAAAAAAATGTTTTGTAAATTCTGAGAAATCATAGATAAAATCTATGAGATCTTCTTCTTTTGTTGAAACATTGACAGAATCTACAATCCCTCGGTATCCAACCAAATCTCGAATCGGATTTTCCGAGTGATTTTTTTCTTTGAGTTGAAGAAGAAGCCTTTTTGCCATTTCCAATTCTTTTGGCTCAAAATTCCAAAATTCATCACATAAGATGGTTTTGTAATTTTCCAAAAAATTGGAAAGAATCTCCGAGCTCAAAATTTTTTTCCGAAGCTTGACTTCTAAGCTCAAGAAGGATTTTAGCCTTCCATGAACTGTCAAAATCAAGTACGAATATGCCTCAAAGGCTTTTTCCTTTAATTCGTCAAAACATTGATTGACGAATTCCAAATAGTCTGTATTTGAGTAAACATTCAAATACGACACAAGCCGATTGGCATGTTTGCGGTCACCTACAAGGTGGGTGTAAGCATAGCCAGAATTTAGCATTTCTGCATAGGTCCGGACAATACATTGGAGGGATTTGTGGTGTTTTATGGCATATTCCAAATAAACATTTTTGTAATATGTCGGAGAACACATTTTCTCCACTCCTTTTTCAAATTCTGTTTTGATGATATATTTTATTATATCATCGATTTGTTTTTGTTTTAACATATTGTCATTTGCCCAAAAGATGGGCTCTCCTTTCTTTTTTCGAATGTTATATACTTTTATTATACTATATTTTACATAAGAAGTCAAATGATTTACGAAACTATGTTTGTAAGATTTGATACATAATTTGTATAAATTTGCAAATACTAACAAAAAATTAGAAAAAGGAGAGGATTGTTTTGAAAAATAATGATTCAATTTGGCAAAAAGATAGAGAAAATAGGAGAGACTTTAGAAGTTTAGAACATAACTTAGAAGTGGATGTTTGTGTGATTGGTGGCGGAATTACTGGGATTTCTACAGCGTATTATTTGGCACAAGAAGGAAAAAAAGTGGTTGTTTTGGAAAAAGATAAGATCTGTTCGAAAACAAGTGGGGGAACGACTGGAAAAATTACGAGCCAACATCATTTATTTTATCGCTATTTAATAGATTCGCAAAATAAAGAGTTTGCCAAAAAATATTTGAAAGCAAATGAAGAAGCAATTCAAAATATTGAAAACATTATAAAGACAGAAAAAATAGATTGTGATTTTGAGAGAAAAAGTGCATTTGTGTTTACCAAAGATTTGGGGAAATTGCAAGGAATAAAAGATGAAGTAGAAGCTGCAAAATCTTTAGGAATGAAGGCAAAATTTACGAATGAAATCGAAGTTTTGGGAAAAGTGGAAGGTGGAGTCGAATTTCCAAATCAAGCTCAATTTAACCCTGTGAAATATGTAACAGGACTTGCTGAATGTGTTTTGAAAAAAGGTGGCGAAGTTTTTGAAAATACAAAAGTGGTTCAATGTGAAAAAGTTGATGATTTTTTTGCTATCATGGCTGAAGTAAATGGAAATTTAAGAAAAGTTGTGGCAAAATATGTTGTTGTTACAACACGTTATCCAATTTTTAATGTGCCGGGTTTTCATTTTTTGAAAATGTATCAAGAATTAGAATATGGAATTGCAATAAAAACAGAAATTGGATTAAATGGAATGTATGTATCAAGTGAGGTTCCAACGATTTCATTTCGAGATTATGAAGAAAATGGACAAAAATATATTTTGATTGTTGGAAATGGTCACAAGACTGGTGAGAAGACAGAAAATAATGGATTTGAACGATTGGAGAATTTTGCTAAAACTTATTTTCCAGAAAGTGAAATTATGTATCGATGGAATGCAGAAGATTGTATTGGTTTGGATAAAATTCCGTATATTGGAGAATATTCTCAAATACGAGACAATATGTATGTGGCAACTGGATTTAAAAAATGGGGCATGACAAGTTCAAATGTTGCAGCAAATTTAATAACAGATAAGATTTTGGGAAGGAAAAATTCATATGAGGAAATATTAGATAGTACCAGAATTCAGCCAATTAAAAATCATGAAGAGATGAAAAATATGTTGAAAGAAGTCGGAGAATCTGTTATTATGCCACGATTAAAAGGGGAAAAAGGTAAAAAGTATTGTGCGCATTTGGGTTGTGAGTTAACGTGGAATGAGGTCACAAAAACTTGGGATTGCCCATGTCATGGGAGCCGTTATGAACAAGATGGGAAATTGATTGAAGGACCAAGTGTGAAAAATTTAGAATCATTTTAAATTAAGAAAGTCCACTTTGTTCTAAAACAATTGTTTTGTGATTCAAATATTCTAAAATGCCACTATCTGTTGTAAAATTAAATTTTAATTGATAACTACAAAGCATTTGTGTTGTTTTTTTGAATTTTTTGTTGATTTGATTGTTGCCATATTTTCCGTCACCAATAATAGGATGACCGATATGTGATAAATGAGCACGAATTTGATGAGTTTTTCCAGTGTGAAGGATAACATCAAGCTCGCTGGTGTTGTTTTTCAGATTTTCTGAAATCACAGTGTATTCGGTAATGATTTTTGTGTAATTTTTTTTGGGAACATCGGAAATATAAACCAGACTTTTTTTGCTGTCTTTGAAATGATAAGCAGTTAAAATAGCATGTTTTTTGGCAAAAGTTCCGAAGTACAGTTGTTTGGTAATGTTTTTCGATTTCGTGATTTTTGAATTTTTGAAGCAAGATGGATAAAGCTGTTTTGTTTTTGGCATAAAGAATTAGGCCATATGTATTACGGTCTAGGCGATGACATGGCTCTAAAAAAGAACTAAATTGTTTGTGAACAAGTGAAGTTAGAGTTGGCTCTAAGTTACGATTTTCTGTAACGGAGATACCAGTAGGTTTATCCAAAATGAGAATATTTTCATCTTCATATATAACGCAAAGAGAAGAGGAAAAACCAAATAGTAAATCATCTGTTATGAAAAGCGTGATTTTATCATTAACATGAATTTCCACATTTTCGTTAATTTTATTACCATTGATTCGAATATCTTTTTTGCGAATGGCTTTGTACAAAATATTGGGATTTAAATTGGGAAATGTATTTAAAACAAAAGTATTTAATTTTTTATTGTGATATTTTTCGGTTACAATTATTTCTTTCATGAAAATATTATACTGAAGTTTCCTACAAAAAGCAAGAGAAATTATTTAAAAAAATTTCATAAAACACTTGATTTTCTATGAAAGGTGTAGTAAAATATTAACAATACCATTTACTTAGATTAAGGGAAAAACCTACCTTAAACTCAGTTTGTGGCAAATAACAAAAAATAGGAGGAAAAATATGACAAAGGAAAGAAAACAAGAAATTATCAATACTTATAAAAGAGATGAAAATGATACTGGTTCTCCAGAAGTACAAATTGCTCTTTTAACTCAAAGAATTACAGAATTAACAGAACACTTGAAAATCCATAAAAAAGATAATCACTCAAGAAGAGGATTATTAAAAATGGTTGGTAAAAGAAGAAGTTTATTAAAATATTTAGCCAAAAAAGATGTTAATCGTTATCGCGAAATTTCTGAAAAATTATCATTAAGAAAAACTGTTTAATAAAAATAAATAAAAGGATTCTATTTTTTGAATCCTTTTATTTTATTGTCAAAAAGTGGACTTCAAAAGTCCACTTTCATTTTTATACTTTAAATGTTAATGTTTCATTTTTAAGTGTTACATAAATGGTTTGTCCTGAAACAACTTCTGATTTTAAAATCATATCTGAGATTTCATCTTCAATATAGCGCTGAATCGAACGACGAAGTGGACGTGCTCCATATTTTAAATCTGTTCCTTTAGCAAGTAAGAATTTTTTTGCCTCTAATGAAATATCTAATTGAATGTCTTTTGAGGCTAAAGCTTCTTGTGTTTTGGCTAAAAGTAAATCCACAATTTGCAATAATTCACCTTCATTCAAAGGACTAAAAGCAACAATTTCGTCAACTCTGTTTAAAAATTCTGGGCGGAATAAATCCTTTAAAGCAGCAATCATTTTGTCATTATCCATAATTGCTTTGCTTCCAAATCCAATAGAATTATTGTTCAAATTAGAACCTGCATTAGATGTCATAATGATAATGGTGTTTTCGAAATTGACAATATTTCCTTGTGAATCCGTTAATTTTCCATCATCTAAGACTTGTAATAAAATGTTGAATATATCAGGATGAGCTTTTTCAATTTCGTCTAGTAAAATAATGGAATATGGTTTACGTTTTACTTTTTCAGTAAGTTGACCTGCGTCATCATATCCAACATAACCTGGAGGTGAACCAATTAATTTAGAACTTGAATGACTTTCCATATATTCTGACATATCAATTCGGATAATGGCATCTTCATTGCCAAACATTTCATAAGCTAAAGATTTTGCAAGTTCGGTTTTTCCTACACCAGTTGGTCCAACAAAAATAAAAGATGGGGGACGTTTGGTGCTTTGAAGCCCAGCTCGATTTCTACGAATTGCTTTAGAAACTGCTTCTACAGCTGTATTTTGACCAATGATATGTTTG
>CAOKQM010000014.1 GCA_948470875.1 uncultured Clostridium sp. | reverse complement strand
ATAGGTTTATAGGTAAATCCTTTATTTAAAAACCTAACTATATTATACAAGGAGGAAGTTTTATGCAATATAAATTTAGACCAGAAGGAGTATGTTCACAAGAAATGATGGTTGACATAGAAAATGGAATCATCAAAAATGCTAGAATCATTGGAGGATGTGCTGGAAATACAGTTGGATTAACCAATTTACTAATTGGCATGACAGTAGAAGAGGCGATTAAAAGATTAAAAGGCATTCCTTGTGGATATCGAACAACTTCTTGCCCAGACCAAATGGCAAAAGGATTAGAAGAAATTTTGAAGAAAATTGGATAGTAAAAAACAAAGCTGGGAAGTTTTTCCTAGCTTTGTTTAGTTATATTTTTTTTGAAAACTGAGTGATGTAATCTGAAATTTGTTGAAATTGTTCTAAGGTTAATTTTTCTCCACGAATTTTTAAATCAATCTGTAAAGTAGTTAACATTTGTTCTAAAAATTGTTTATCTCCCCATTTTCCAATTAGCAAGGTATTGAGTAACGTTTTTCTTTTTTGTAAAAAAGCTGTTTTGATAATTTGAAAAAACGTTTTTTCATCTAAAGGAGAAACAGCAGGAGTTTTTCGTAAGGTCAAATGAATGACACTAGAATCCACTTTTGGACTAGGAATAAAGCACGAAGAAGGAACTTGACAAACAAGTTCTGGTTTGGCATGATAATGAATGCTATAAGTAATAGCACCACAATTTTTTCCACCAGGTTTTTCTGTTAAACGCTGCGCAACTTCTTTTTGCACCATAACGGTGATACTTTCAAGTGGCAAATGATTTTCAAGCAATTTCATAATAATTGGAGTGGTAATATAATAAGGCAAATTAGCAACAATTTTAGCTTTCTGGAAAGAGCATAATTGGTTAGAAAGCAAAGAGGCTAAATCCACTTTTAGGACATCATCATGAATTAATTCGAAATTTTCAAACAAAGAGAATCTGTCATTTAAAATGGTAAGCATTTTTTTGTCAAGTTCAATACAAATGACTTTTCCAGCTTTTTCTAACAAGGCAGAAGTAAGTGTACCAAGGCCAGGACCAATTTCGATTACCACATCCTGTTTGGAAATCGCAGCAGATTCTACAATTGAATTTACTGTAGTTTCATCCACTAAAAAGTTTTGCCCATAATTTTTATTGGCTGTAATATGATATTTTTTCATGATAAAGTTGGTTTCTTGAATAAGATTCATATTTTTTCATCCTTTCTTAAAAAGTATACCATATTTTTACAAAAATATCAAACTCTTTGTTGTACAAACCAAAAACATATGATAAAATAACTGTAAATAAAGATATTGGGAAAAAGAAAGGAACAACAAATGAAACAAAAATTTTTGGAATTATTAAAAAGTGTAAATCGTGAAGGAATGGACAAATTGATTGAATTTATAGAAAAAACAGATTTTTTCAAGGCGCCAGCTAGCACTCGATATCATGGTGCTTATGAAGGTGGACTTTTAGAACATAGCTTGAAAGTGTATGAATTGTTAGTTCATAAAGTGAAAAATGCACCAATTGAAATTGAGGTTTCAGAAGAAACTTTAATTATTATTGCCTTATTGCATGATATTTGCAAAGTAAATTTTTATAAAGTGGATTATCGAAATGCGAAGAACGCATTTGGCGAATGGGAAAAAGTACCTTATTACACAGTTGAAGACACCATTCCTTATGGACATGGCGAAAAAAGTGTTATGATGATTACAGAATATATGAAATTGACAGTAGAAGAAAAATATTGCATTCGTTGGCATATGGGATTTACAGAAGCCAAGGAAGTGTATAACACATTAGGACAAGCTTTCAAGAAATTTCCACTTGCTTTGTTACTACATGAAGCAGATTTAGAAGCCACGTACTTTTTTGATATTTAGGTAAAAAGGGGGAAAAATGAGCACATTATATGATTTATTTAAACTAAGTGAAAATGCAACACAAGAACAGATCAAACAAGCTTATGATAACATCATAAAAAAAGCAGATTCCCTACCAGAAAATGAAAAAATAATCCAGCAAATTAGAAGAGTAAAAATTGCTTATGGCATTTTAAGCAATCCTGAAAAAAGAGAAAAATATGATTTTGATTTAGCAGCCAAAAGAGCACAAGCTTTATTAGAAAATGTTCAAATAAAAGAAAAACAAGAGTTAGTAGAAAACAAAACAGAAAAACAAATCGAGCAAGAAAGAAGAATCAAACAAGCAATTGATGAGCATTTAGAAAATATTGCAAAACAGCAAAAAGTAAAACAAGAAAAGCAAAATCGAACCAAGGAAAGAAAAGAAAAAAGGCAAGCTAAAAAAGAAGCCATGTTAAAAAAGGAAAGGGAAATGTATGCTTATGGTGCTTATTTAGAAAAACAAGGTTATTACGTAAAATATCCGTGGACTTGGCTGAGAATCAAAAGATTGTTAATTACCATCATTTCTATTATAATTGCCTTATCAGTAATGTGGCAAATTCCTTTTGTAAAGCAAACTTTGACTGATTTGTATCAGCAAAACCAAATTCTAAGATTATTAGTTGACAGCATAACTTCGCTTAACAGATCCATTTTGGAGTGGATAAAAAATATTTTTAAATAAAGTGTGGTGTTTGGATGAAAAAAGAAAAAAAGAAAAAATTAAGTAAAGACAAAAAAAGAACAAGAAGAAAATTATTGGTAACAGGTTTAAGTGCGACAATGTTTTTTCTTGTATTAGTAGGAAGTTTGTCAAGAATTATTTTTGTAAATGGCAAAAAGTATAGTGAAAAAGCTTATAAACAACAAATGAAAAATCAAATGATTAGTCCAAGAAGAGGAATTATTTATGATGCTAATGGAGAAGTTTTGGCTCGAAATATTGCAGTAGATACTGTTTCTGTAAATCCTGGAAAATTCGCTTATGCCAATGGAAAAAAAGTAGAAGACGAAATGATAGCAACTGGTTTGGCTCAAAATCTGGGATTGGATTATCAAGAAGTACTTGAAAAAGTAAAGAAAAATTCTTCTGTTGTTGTGATTGCCAAAAAAATGGATCAAGAAAAAACGGCTCTTTTACGAAATTGGATGGCAGAAAAAGGCATTACCAAAGGCATTAACATTGATGAGGATACCAAAAGATATTATCCGCATCAGACTTTGGCTTCTAATTTAATTGGCATTTGCGGAGATGACAATAGTGGAATTATAGGATTAGAAGAACGTTGGGATAATGTGTTAACAGGAACTGCAGGAAAAATTGTAACAGTGCAAGATGTACATAAAAATGCCATTTCAGATGAAACCGAACAATATGTTCCAGTTGAAAATGGAAGTAATGTTTATTTAACACTTGATATTACAATTCAGCAAATTGCAGAAAAATATTTAAAACAGGCAGTAGAACAAAATTCCTGTAAAGGTGGAGGAAATGTAATTATCATGAATCCACAAAATGGGAATATTTTAGCTATGGCAACCTATCCAGATTATAATTTAAATCAGCCATTTGCGATAGAGCCAACAGGAGATTCAGCCATTTGGGACACCTTGACAACCGAGCAAAAAAATACTTCTTATAATAAACTTTGGACTAATAAATCAGTATCCAAATTATATGAACCAGGTTCTACTTTTAAAATTATTACATCAGCCATTGCACTAGAGGAAAATTTGGTGCAAACAGATTTGCCAGGAGATTTTATGTGTACAGGTTCTTATCAAGTGGAAGACCGCACAATTGCATGTTGGAGAAAAGAGCCACATGGGTCACAAACATTAAGACAAGCATTATGCAATTCTTGTAATCCTGCTTTTATGCAATTAGGGCAACGAATTGGAGCAAGTACCTTATATAAATATTATGAAGCTTTTGGGTTATTTGATGCATCCATTGGAACTGGCGTGGCAAAAACCTATCGTTCTGTATTTCATAAATTAGAAAATGTAGGAAAGGTTGAGCTTGCTACCATTTCTTTTGGGCAACGTTTCGAAATTTCACCATTACAATTGATAACAGCTGTTGCAAGTATTGCCAATGATGGGGAATTGGTGCAACCTAACATTGTAAAGCAAATTGAAAATGCTGATACAGGTGTTATAGAAGTACAAAAAAGTAAAGAAATTAGACAAGTTGTATCAAAAGAGACTTCCGAAAAAATCAAAGATATGATGCAATCTGTGGTTGTTGAAGGAACAGGAAAACGTGCTGCAGTAGAAGGCTATACGATTGGCGGAAAAAGTGGAACCTCTGAACCAATGGCTGGAGATGAAGAGGCAGGTTATACGGCATCTTTTATTGCGATTTCTCCGATTGAAAATACGCAAGTAATTGTGCTTGCTGTGTTATATGACCCAGAAGGAGAAACGTATCAAGGTGGGCAAACAGCAGGTCCAGTAGCGGCTAATATTTTAAGAGAAACTTTGCCATATTTGGGTTTAAATACAAATGAGCAAAATGTAATAAAACAAGAAAATACTGATTTTACGCTTCCTAATGTTGCTTCTAAAACGATTGCTTCTGCTAAGGAATTACTAAAAACTTATGGATTTGATGTAAAAATAAATATTACAGGAGATGAAAGTACAAGTGTGGTAACAGATCAAATGCCAAAACCAGGAACTAAATTGGATAAAGGCTCAAGTGTATATTTATATACCAATGAAAATGATACAAGGGTTTCTACCAAAGTACCAGTTTTGACAGGTTTGACAAAAGAGGAAGCAAAAGCCAAATTACAGCAAAGTAATTTGAATGTGAAAATAGAAGGAGAGCGTGGAACGGTTGTATCACAAGAGCCTCAGCCAAATAAGTCAGTTGAGGAAGGCTCGATTGTTGATATCGTATTGCAAAAAGCAGAAGAGTAATATTTTTTATTTTGAAACATACAATTTACCGAAGAGGTGAAATGTATGTTTTCTTTTTGTAAAATGCAAGGAACAGGAAATGATTTTGTGTTGATTGATTGCGAGCAAAATGAGTTTTCTTATTCATTGCCAGTGTTGGCTGAATATTTATGTAACCGTCATTATGGAGTTGGTGCAGATGGGATTATTTTAATGGATAAAAGTGATGTGGCAGATTTTAAAATGAGGATTTTTAATCAAGATGGAACAGAAGCACAAATGTGTGGAAATGGAATTCGTTGTTTTGCTAAATATGCATTTGAGAAAAAAAAGACTGAAAAAGAAGAGTTTACAGTAGAAACATTAGCAGGTGTCAAACAAGTGAAACTAGAATTGGAAAATCAGAAAGTGGTAGCAGTAAAAGTAAATATGGGAAGTCCTGTTTTGGATTTCTTGCAATATATTATTGAAATAGAACAAAAACAGTATCAAATTTATCCCATTTCAATGGGAAATCCGCATGCTGTGTGTTTTGTGAAAGATGTAGACAAAATAGAAATTGAAAAGATAGGTCCTATTTTGGAAAACTATAAATATTTTCCAGAGAAGACAAATGTGGAATTTGTAGAAATTCAAGATAAAAGTCATATGAAAGTGCGTGTTTGGGAAAGAGGAGTAGGGCAAACGAATAGTTGTGGAACTGGGGCATGTGCAAGTGCTATGATTGCAATTCATGAAAAATTTACGCAAAAAGATGTAATGATTTCGTTAAAAGGCGGAAAATTGGAAGTTGAGTATGACCCTAAAACCAATGAAATTTTCTTGAAAGGTCCAGCAGAAATGGTATTTGAAGGAAAAATAGAAATGATGTAAAACTTGTGTAATTCTCTTGACGAAGTTTTGATTTATTTGTATAATACAAATAGAAAGTCCTATTGTGGAGGAATTGCAAATGAGTGTTATCATTACAAAAGAAGATTTAATGGCATATGCTGAAGTAGATTATATCATTCATCATATGAATGAAAAATATGAAGCAAAGTTACCTAAAAATTTAGTGAGTTTTTTTAGTAGTATAAAAGATCCAAATCATAAAGTGGATATTAATCCATTTAAACCTTTACAAAATCAAGGGTTACAGAAATATACGCTTGAGATTATTGCATTATTGCATGTGAAATATTGGTGTGAAAATCCACAAAGAAAAGAAGAATTGTTGCAAAAAATGAAAGAAAATCAAGAAAGGTTTGAAGAAAAAATAAAAGAACAATTTAGTACTGAAAATTTATTTTCTGGTAATCAATCTCAAAATCGACAAGAGGACGAAATGGTAAAAGCGTTTTCTAAGTATACCAATCACCCAGAAAACGAACTGGAAAATTTAGAGCCAAAGGAAGAAAAACAAGAAGAGGAATTGTCACAAAATATGAAAATGAAACAATCAGTTTTCAAAAAAATCCAAACTTGGTTTGTTAAAATATTTAAGAAAAGCACAGATTAACTGTGCTTTTGTTTTGTAAATTTTGTTCTGAATTGAAATGTAAGATGTAAAAAAAGATTTTTTTGTTGTATTTTTTTCGAAAAAAGATTTCCTATTTAAACAAAAGTGTGATATAATGAAAAAAATTTTTGTTAGGAGATATGAATGAAAAAGGAAAAGTTAGAAAAAAGTAAAAATGTAATTTTTTCAATTGTTGTCGTTTTAAGCATTGTTTTATTTGCGATTGCAATCGCGCCGAAAACCTTGCAAAATGATACGTTTTATACCATAAAAATTGGACAATATATTGCAGAAAATGGAATTTGGAATTTAACAACAGATACGTTTTCATGGCATGAATTGCCTTATACGTATCCACATTGGTTGTATGATTTGGGAATTTATCTCATTTATCATTTTTTTGGACAAGCAGGAATTTATGCATCTACCATTTTGTTGACAGCTATTTTGGGTGGTAGTATTTATTTGTCAAGTAGCAAATTTTCTAAAAATAAAGTAGTATCTTTTGTATTTACTATACTTACCATGTATTTGCTAAAACCATATTTGGCAGCAAGAGCTCAGCTTGCAACATTTGTTTTATTTGCATTAACAGTATATTTTATAGAAATGTTTTTGCAAACACATAAAAAACGATATGCTGTGCCATTGGTTATCATTCCAATTCTCATTACAAATTTGCACTGCGCTGTTTTTCCATTTTATTTTGTTTTATTTTTGCCATACATTGGGGAATATTTGTGGATAAGTATCCTAGATTGGGATTTGGATTACAGAATCATTGGCTTGATTTTAAAATTAATTTTAAAATTGCCAGTGAAAAAAACCACGAAAGAAAAATGTCAAATAAAATTAGAAAAAATTCCAGTTGTAATTGCTAACAAAAAAGAAAAAAGAGAATTGAGAAGGCAAAATCCTTACAAAATAAAAGTGAAAAAAAATCCATTTGTCAAATGGCTAATTTTGCTTGCCATAATCGCATTATTTACTGGTTTTATCAACCCAACAGGAGATGGTGCTTATACGTATACTTATAAGATTTATCAAGGAAATACAACCGATTCGATTAATGAACATTTGCCAGTTACCTTAATTGATAGCAAAGAATTTTTATTTGCAATTTGCCTATTTTTGGCCATTCTTATTTTTACAGATACGAAAATTAAATTAGCAGATTTATTTATGCTTGGCGGTTTGGTGACACTTTCTTTGATGTCAAGAAGGCAAATATCGATGTTTGCGATATTTTGTTGCCCAATTTTAGTCAAATTGATTGCAAATATGTTTGAAAAGTACGACAAACAAACTTGTGAGAAAGTTTTCAAATGGGCAGCTTCTGCGTTAGGCGGATTAATCATCGTATTAGGATTTTCTATTTATACAGTAAAAATGCTTGATAAAATGAAAAAAAGTAATACACAATATATTGATGAAGCAACGTATCCAGTAAAAGCAGCAACTTGGATGACAGAAAATTTGGAAATGAGCAACCTAAAATTATACAATGAATATAATTATGGAAGTTACTTATTATATAGAGGAATTCCAGTGTTTGTAGATTCAAGATGTGATTTATATACACCAGAATTTAATGATGATGAAAAACAAGGAATTGCGGGAAGAGATATTTTTTCGGATGCTTTAAACATTGCAGGAATTTCTGTGGATTATGAAACCAAATTTAAAGAATATGGCGTAACACACGTAATTTCTTATGCCAATTCAAAATTGGTTATGCTACTAAAAGAAAATTCTAACTATCCATGTATTTATGAAGATGATTATTTTGCAATTTTTGAAAAAAAGTAAGTAAGAAAAGGAATAAAAAATGAAACATAAAATTGTAAAGTTAATTTTAATTTTGACAACAATTTTAATTTTGATTGACCAAATTAGCAAATTTGCTGTTCAAGCCCAAAACGAAAGAACAAGTCAAAATCGCTTTATTGAAATTACTGTCATAAAAAATACAGGAATGGCATTTGGAATGAATGAAGGAAACACAAAAAATATCATTTTGACTTTTCTGATTTTGGTTATCATAGCAAATTTTATTCGAAATCAAAAAGACAGAATCGATAGAAAAACAGCAATTGCAATGAGTCTGATTTTAGCAGGCGGGATTAGCAATTTGATTGACCGAATTGTCAAAAAAGGCGTAATCGATTTTATCAAAATCAAAAATTTTGCTATTTTTAATGTGGCAGATTGTTATATTGTAATTGGCTGGATTTTATTAATCGTTTTCTTAATTAAATTCAATAAAGAAATTGTAGGTGAAAAAAATTGCGAAAAACAGTAAAAATATTAGGAATAGAAATTGATAATGTAAACTTAGAAGAAGTCGGAAAAATCACAAAGAATTTGGTCGAAAATAGTCATAAAACTTGTGAAATTGTTGTGGCACCGAATGTGGAATTCATTATGAGAGCGCAAAAAGACAAAGAATTTTTCGAGATATTGCGTTTGGCCAAACTAGCAACACCAGATAGCATTGGTGTAGAAATAGCAGCTAAGCTTCAGAAAAATCCTTTAAAACAGCGAATTCCAGGACAAGCCTATTTTCGAAAAGTTTTGGAAGTTGGACAAAACCAAGGTTGGACTTTTTATTTTCTTGGTGGCAAAGGAGAAACTGCCAAAAAGGCAAGTGAAAATGTCAAAAAAATGTATCCCAATTTAAAAATTGTAGGAACACAAGAAGGTTTTTTTGAGTCAAAATCAGAAAGTGAAGTTATTGCGGAAATTAATGCCTTAGCGCCAAATGTTTTATTTGTGGCAATGGGGGCGCCAGCGCAAGAAAAATGGATTTATCATCATAAAAATGAATTAAAAGTAGATATAGCAGCAGGACAAGGTGGCACTTTTGATTATGAAGCAGGCAATATCAGAAGGGCTCCAAAATGGATTCAAAAAATAGGCATGGAATGGGCATGGAGATTGATTTTACAACCAACGAGAATCAAAAGAATGATGGTATTGCCACTGTATTTGATAAAAATTTTATTTACCAAAGATATGACAAAAGGTAAATTTGAAAAATAGATTTTATTTTCAGTAAAAATGAAAGAAAGGAAACAAGTAATTGGAAACAAAAAAATATATAATCAACATGGAATTGTCAGGTCTTAGGCTTGATAAAGCATTAGCCAAGCAAGAAACGCAAATGTCAAGAGTTGCGATTCAGCGTTTAATCGAACAAGAAAAAATTCTTGTAAATGGCAAAAAAACGAAAGTTTCTTATAAGGTGATGCCAAATGATGAAATCACGATTTTAAAAGAGGAACCAAAAGAAATAAAATTAGAAGCAGAAGATATTCCACTTGAAATTGTTTATGAAGATGAAGCAATTTTGGTTGTTAACAAACAAAAAGGATTGGTGGTGCATCCTGGAAATGGAAATCCAAATGGCACATTAGTAAATGCAGTGATGGCTTATTGCAAAGATAGCCTTTCTGGTATTGGTGGGGAAATTAGACCAGGAATTGTGCATAGAATTGATAAAGACACATCTGGTTTGTTGATTATTGCCAAAAATGATCAGGCTCATATCAAGATGAGTGAGCAAATTAAAAATCATGAAGTAAAAAAAACGTATATGGCATTAGTTAGAGGGCATATGAAAGAAAATAAAGCAACCATTGATATGCCAATTGCTCGAAGTGATAAAGAAAGAACGAAAATGGCAGTTTCCAAACGAGGAAAAAGAGCAATAACACATGTGACAGTTCTTCAAAAATTTGAACAATTTACGCTGTTAGAAGTTGTGATTGAAACAGGAAGAACTCATCAAATTAGAGTACATTTAGCGGAAATTGGTTATCCAATTGTTGGAGATTATGTATATTCAAATGGAAAAAATCCATTTGGTGTGCAAGGGCAAATGCTTCATAGTAGTAGGCTAGAATTTGTTCATCCAACAAACGGCCAAAAAATAGAATTACAAGCAGATTTGCCAACCTATTTTCAACAAGTTTTGGGAATATTGCAAAAAGAAGACGAAAAATAAAGGAAAAGCAAAAGTTGAATTTTAAAATCTTATATGTTAAAATAAAGAAGAAAAAAGTTTGAAAGGAAAACCATGGAAGAAATTAGGCTACAAAAGTTTCTGGCTGCTAACGGAATTGCTTCGAGAAGAAAATGTGAAACAATCATTTTGGAAGGAAAAGTCGCAGTAAATGGCAAAATTGTGACAGAACTAGGAACTAAAATTAATCCACAAAAAGATGAAATTACGTATGAGGGAAAAAAGGTAGAACAGGATTCGCAAGAATTGGTTTATGTTTTGTTAAATAAACCAATTGATGTAGTTACAACAGTCAAAGAACAATTTGGAAGAACGAGTGTATTAGATTTGGTAAAGCTTCCGCAAAGAATTGTTCCAGTGGGACGCTTAGATATGTATACATCAGGTGCATTAATTCTTACCAATGATGGAGATTTTGTTTATCAATTAACACATCCCAAACATGAAATTACAAAAACGTATCAAGTGACTGTAAAGGGAAAAATCACAAAAGAAGAAATTCAAAATTTGGCAAATGGTGTAAAAATTGAGGATTATACAACCAAACCTGCCAAAGTAAGAATCTTGAAAATTGACCAAGAAAAAAATATCTCACGAATTGAAATTACCATTCATGAAGGAAAAAATAGGCAAGTGCGAAAAATGTGTGAAGCAGTTGGCAAAAAAGTAATTGCATTACACCGCAGTAAAATTGGGGAAATTCAAGTAAAAGATTTGAAAATAGGAACATGGCGATACTTAAAAAAATCTGAAATTCAACAATTTTACCATAAAATATAAAGCACAAATGCCGTATTATATGAAAATACAACTGAAAAAATAACAAAAAAACCAAGGAGAAAATTATGGAATGTCAAAAATTTATACCAGAGGGTTGGAAAAATGCCGAAGAAGGCTTTGATTTTGCACAATTAAAAGAGGCCAAAATGAAAGGAACAATTATGCAAGGTTTGGTGCAAAAGTGTGATACCAATTATAACTTGCAAATTGCTTTAGGAAATGATATAATTGGTATCATTCCAAGAAATGAAGTGGATATTATCAATCAAGATGATTTTGGAATGACAAATCCAGCTATTTGTAAAAACAAAGTAGGTCAATTTGTGCAATTTAAAATAAAAGATATTTATGATGAAAACAAATTATTATTATCACGAAAACAAGTGCGGAAAAGATGCATTAGATTGGGTAAAAAAGGATTTAAAACCTGGTATGGTGGTAAATGGAATTGTAAAAAATATTCGAAAATTTGGTGTTTTTGTAGATATTGGAGGAGGTATTATAGGGCTTCTTCATATTGAAGATATTTCAATTTCTCGAATGAAATCACCAGAAGAGCGTTTTTCAAATGGACAAAAAATAAAAATTATGATAAAATCAATTGATAAAGAAAATAATAGAATTGTATTGTCGTACAAGGAATTATTAGGAAATTGGGAAGAAAATATACAAGATTTTCAAGAAAAAATGATAGTAGATGGCACAGTAAAAGAAGCAGATAGCTACAAAAATGGGCTTTTTATCGAGCTCAAACCAAATCTGGTTGGGCTTGCAGAATATAAAGATGGTTTTCGATATGGACAAAAAGTAAAAGTTTATATCAAGAAAATTGTCAAAGATAAAAAGAAAATAAAATTATTAATAGTCTAAAGGAGGCGTATTTTTTATGGTAGATGATGAAAATATTAAAACTACCATTTCTCCATTTGCAATTAGAGAAGGAGAAATCAAAAAATTTGATGGAAACGATGGTTATGTTTCTATAAGTCAAATTATTCACAAAATTAATTTAGGACATATCAATGAGGTGCATTTTGCAATTCTGGATTTGGTCAATGAATTTGAATTCATGACTTCCAGACAAATCTATTTTATGTTGCTAGCAAGACGGTGTAGACATAAAATCACAAGATAAGTTAAATGTAAAATTAGACCAATTGGTAAAATCCAAAGTTTTGACAAGATATTTTTTCATGTCTGAAGAAGGAAAAGGGATTTACCGTGTGTATTGTTTAGAAAAAATGGGAAAATATTTATTAACTTCCAAAGAAGCAGAATGTAAATGGCAACCAACAGACAATATCAAGCCAGTTGAAATGATAAAAAAGAGATTAGCAGGAAATCAAGTAATTATTGCTTATATGAGAAAATCTAAAAATTTTGCTTCGTATAAAGTAAAGCCACAAATTACAGCTAAAATGGCTGGTAAAACGATAAAATCACATGCGGAAGTCAAAATTACCAAATCTGGAAAATCGATTAGTCTTATTTTTGATGTGGTTAGAAGAGATTTAGGCTGGGAACAAAAATTTGCAGACAGAATGCGCTTATTAAAAGATTTCTACGATAATTTTGTACAATTTGATTCTGGTTTTGAAATCATGCCACAACTGATTTTAGTGTGTGAAGATGATAAACATATGGTCGAAACGTTCAAACAAATTGTGACCAATAATGTTATGCTTGAAAAAGCTAAGATTTATTTTACAACAGACTTAAAGCAAAATTCTACAACTTTGGATAAATCTTTCATCGAATTTGGAAAAGATAAACAAACTGGAAAATACAAAGCCAACAACATTGAAATCAAGCTGTTAGCATAAAAGATTTCTTTAAAAATCTTGACAAAGGGCTCTGTCCCTTTGAACCAAGGTGCCTCCGTCAGCGAGACATTGGTTTGCTAAATTGAGTGATAAAATCTGATTTTATCACTAGGCGATTAGTGCGAAGTATTTTTTGATTGATAGGAAAAGAAAAATAGAAATTTTTTGTCATATTTGACAAGCTCCTTTCATAAAATGTTAGTAGTAATATTTTATAAAAGGAGTTTTTTATGTGTGGAATTGTTGGAATTGTAAACGATAGAGAGGATATTTCCAATCAATATGCAACGCTTCGTAATATGGCGCAAACATTAAGCAAAAGAGGTCCTGATGAGGAAGGTTTATTTTTTGACAAACATTGTAATTTAGGTCATAGAAGGCTTAGCATTATTGACATTGAAAATGGAAAACAGCCAATGTCTTGTAAAATCGATGATGTTACATATACAATTGTTTATAATGGGCAAATTTATAATACAAAAGAATTAAGAGAAGTTTTGATAGACCATGGTTTCAAATTCAAAGGGCATTCAGATACGGAAGTTTTGCTCAAAAGTTATATTTTTTATGGAAAAGATGTATGCAAACATTTGAATGGAATTTTTGCATTTGCAATTTGGAATAGCAAAAAAGAAGAATTATTTATAGCAAGAGACCATTTTGGAATCAAACCTTTATATTATACTTTCATGAATCATAATTTGATTTTTGCATCAGAAGTAAAGGCAATTTTTGAACATCCTTTGGTTAAGCCAAAACTTGACAAAACAGGCATTGCTGAATTGTTTGGGATTGGACCAAGTCATACACCAGGCATGAGTCCATTTAAAGAAATCAAGGAATTAGAACCAGCTCATTTTATTGTGTATAATAAAAATTGTTTCCAAAAAGAAGAATACTGGAAATTACAAACAAAACAGCATACAGATGATTTAGAAACAACTTGCGAAAAAATGAGATTTTTAATACAAGATTCTATTGAAAGACAACTTGTCTCTGATGTGCCACTTTGTTGTTTGCTATCAGGAGGTTTGGACTCAAGCATTATTACAGCATTTGCAAGTCAATATTATAAAAAACAATATGGAGAAAAATTAACAACGTTTTCAGTTGATTATGTAGATAATGATAAAAATTTTATGAAAACCGATTTTCAGCCAAATAGCGATAATTATTATATCGATTTAATGGTAAAAGAATTTGATACAGACCATCATAAAATTGTATTAGATACACCAGAACTTTATAAAGGATTAGAAGATGCTATGTTAGCAAGAGATTTTCCAGGAATGGCAGATGTAGATTCATCGTATTTGCTATTTTTTAAAGAAGTAAAAAAACATGCTAAAGTGGCTCTTTCTGGAGAATGCTCAGATGAAATTTTTGGTGGATATCCGTGGTATTTTAGAAAAGATAGTCTAGAAAGTCATACATTTCCATGGTCTCTTGCTATTGCAGAAAGGCAAAATTTGTTACATCCAGAAATCTCTGAAAAACTTAATTTAAAAGAATATATTGATGAGCAATATCATAAATCTTTAAGCAAAGTTGAATTTTTGGAAACAGATAGTGAAGTGAATAAACTAGAAAGAAAACTCATTTATTTGACTTCTAATTGGTTTATGCAAACGCTTCTTGATAGAACAGACAGAATGAGTATGTACAATGGATTTGAAGTAAGAGTTCCATTTTGTGATTACAGAATTGTAGAATATGCATGGAATATTCCATGGGAGATGAAAGCCTATAAGGGAAGAGAAAAAGGGCTTTTAAGACACGCAATGAAAAATATTTTACCAGAAGAAATTATGAATCGAAAGAAAAGTCCGTATCCCAAAACTTGGAATCCAAACTATACTAAAACGGTTAGAGAAGCTTTGCGCAACATAATGGAAAATAAAGATGCGCCAATTCATCAATTATTAAATCGAAATTATATTTCAGAAATTATAGAAACAGATGGAAAGGCATTTACAAGACCATGGTTTGGTCAATTAATGACAGGTCCACAATTGATGGCATATTTGATTCAAGTAAACACTTGGCTAGAAAGATATCAGCCAGAAATTGAAATCTAAACATAAAATAGCAAAAAAAATAAGATGGTTGTAAAATGAAGTGAGCCCAGAGTATTAGACAAAAAAGTTTAATAAGGAGGGTTCACTTTAAAAATTAGATTTTTTTTATAAATTTTTGGGAAAATATTGTTTTTTCTGAAGAAAACATGTAAAATAGATATAATTATTGAAAGGGGGAAAAGAAAATAGAAACGTTAGAAAAAAGTATTGGTTATGTTTTTCAAAATAAAGATTTGCTAAAAACAGCTTTAACACATACTTCTTATGCTTATGAAAATAAAGTAGGAAGTAATGAAAGATTAGAATATTTAGGGGATAGCATTTTAGAATTTGTTAGTAGCAAATATTTATTTGAAAATTTTGAACATTTATCAGAAGGAGAAATGACTAAAGTTAGAGCATATGCTGTGTGTGAAGATAGTCTTTATCAAATTGCACAAAAGCATAATTTTAGTGATTTCTTATATTTGGGCAAAAGTGAAAAAATGTCGCATTCTATCAAAAAAGCATTGGTGGCAGATAGTGTGGAAGCTGTTATTGCTGCTATGTATTTAGATGGCGGATTAGAGGTTGTAGAAAAATTTATTTTAGATAACATTATAGAACAAATTCAATTTGCCAGTAAAAATGTAGGAATGAAGGATTATAAAACGGTTTTGCAAGAAGAATTGCAAAAAAATGGAGAAGTTGTTATAAAATATAATTTAATCAAAGAAGAAGGACCTGATCATGCAAAAATGTTTACAGTTGGTGTAGAATGTGATGGAAAAAAATTAGCAGTAGGTGTTGGCAAAAGTAAAAAGAAAGCAGAAATGGATGCTGCCAAAAATGCTTTAGAAGATTTGAAATAGAAGGGAAATTAACATGAAAAGACAATATATTATTCCGATTTTTGTTCCTCATTTAGGTTGCCCAAATGAGTGTACATTTTGCAATCAGAGAAACATTAGTGGACAAGTAAAAAAAGTGACTCAAGAGGAAGTACGAAATACAATAGAGTTTTATTTAGACAGTTTTAAAGATAAAACAGCCTATAAAGAAGTGGCTTTTTTTGGTGGAAGTTTTACAGGAATTGAAGTAGAAGAACAAAATGCATTATTAAATGTGGCATATGAATATATAAAAGCAGGACAAATTGATGCAATACGAATTTCAACAAGACCAGATTATATTGATAAAGATACATTAAAACGATTGAAAAAATTTAAAGTAAAAACTATTGAATTAGGTGTGCAATCTACCAATGATTATATTTTGGCAAATTGCAAAAGAGGACATACTTTTGAAGATGTAAAACGTGCTTCTAGATTAATTAGATGGTATGGATTTCGATTAGGACATCAAATGATGGTTGGACTTCCAGAAAGCACACGTTTGGATGAATTAAACACAGCAAGAGATTTGGTGAAATTAAAACCTAAAATGGTAAGAATATATCCTGTTTTGGTGATTAAAGATACACCATTGGAAAAACAATATTTAAGTGGAGAATTTGAGCCATTAGCTTTAAATCAAACAGTTGAAATTTGTAAAACATTAACCAAATTTTTTGCCAAGAAAAAAGTCAAAGTAATTCGAATTGGTTTACAAACAACAGATACAATTATTGGTTCAGAAAAGCCAGGAAGTCAAGTTGTGGCAGGACCTTATCATGAAAATTTAAGACAATTGATTGATTCTTCTTATTATTTTGATTTGATTGATGAAAAAATGAAGAAAATTAATACCAAAGCCAAGGAAATTCAGATAACAGTAAACCCACAAATTATTAATGAAGTGATTGGTTATAAAAAAGAAAATATTGAAAAAATAAAGCAAATGTATAATTTAGATGTTAAAATTGTACCAAATGAAAAATATAGTTTGAAAAAATTAGATATTCAAATTACGAAAACATACAAAGAATTTGCAGATGATAAAGAAATTGTCACAAGGAAAAAATAGAATAAAATTCCAAAAAAAATGCATAATAAAAGCAGTGTTAAGGACTGTAAAATTAAATATATTGCGTGAGAAATTTTGGGCATTGCTCCCAATTTTGCTTACGCTTCTTAAATAAGATATTGTTTTTTTACACAGGAGGAGCACTTTTTATAAAAGAAAAAGGCGGAAATGTATGAAAAAAGAACAAGGAATTTTTAAAGAATATGTATTATGCATTTTTGGTAGTATTTTGGCTGCATTTGGTACAAGTTTATTTTTGCTTCCAAATCAGTTGTCAAGTGGCGGCTTTTCAGGAATTGCGACAGTTGTTTATTATCTATTTCATATTCCAATGGGAACTACGATTTTGATTTTAAATATTCCTGTTTTTATATTGGCGTATATTCGAGAAGGAAAATCGTTTTTACTAAAAACAATTGTATCTACTTTTGTATTTTCGAAAGCTATTGATTTATTTGATTCTATTACTCCTTTTACAAGTGACAAAGTGTTGGCAAGTGTCTATGGTGGAATTGTGATAGGATTGGGATTGGCACTTGTGTTTAAAGGAAAAAGTTCCACAGGAGGAACGGATTTACTAGCCAATATCATAAAAACATACAACCATCAAATGAGTGTTGGAAAAGTATTGCAAATATTAGATATTTTTGTGGTGTTGTTGAATATTGTTTTTTTGAGGCAAATTGAAATTGGTTTATATTCTGCAATAGCGATATACATGACCAATAAAATGTTGGATTTGATTTTTGAAGGCATTAATTTTAGTAAAATGATTTATATTATTTCAGAAAAGAAAGAAGAAATTGCCGAAATTGTCAATCAGGAAATGAAAAGAGGAGCCACAGGTTTATATGGAAAAGGCATGTACACAAATGAGGAAAAAATGGTAATTATGTGTGTGGCAAAACGAAAAGATATTATAAAAATAAAGGAAATTTCCAGACAAATCGACCCTAAGGCTTTTATTATTATAACCGATGCGCGAGAAGTTTATGGATTGGGATTCAAAAATTAAAATTTTTCTTTGATAAAGATATTGTCTTTTCTTGGAAATTTTTATATAATTTAGGAAAGATTCAAAAAAGGAGAAAATGAGAAATGAATCCATCTTATCGAAATCCCAGAAGTAAAAAGATAATCCTAGGAATGTTGATTTTTCTAATGATTCTACTAATTGCAACAGCTGTATTATGTACGTATTATGCTAAAAATAGAAAAAGTGAGGATAGTAAAAAAGAATTTTTAGCTAACCTGCAAAATTTTGATGTATCTTTTTTTCTGAATCAAGATGTGCATGAGGCAATTGCAAAAAAAATAAAAAATCAAAGTTATGAAATATCTTCTCAAATTAAATTGGCAACAACCATGGAAAATAACATGTTTTCTGGTTTAGATTTATCCAAAATCGAAATTCAATATCAAGGGATGAAAGATAAACAAAATAAAAAATTCAAAAGTAAAATTGCAAGTCAATATGCGCAAAATGATTTATTAACATTGGATGTTCTTGTGGGAGAAGATGAATTTGCGTTAAAATCAGATGAAATTGTGAATCGTTATGTTGGAATGAAAAAAATGAGTACAAACCAAGTATTAGAAAAAGCTTTCAAAACCAACATCGATTTGTCAATTGCCAAAAAGATGAAAAATTTTTTATGGGAAAGAGAACCCATTGATTTGCAAAATGTAGTAGATTCTGCTGATTTAAAAACATATGTACAAATTTTGGAAAAAGGAAATTTTTCAAAAAAAGAAAATGTGTTGGTTACATTGGATGAAGAACCAGTTTCTACAACAGAATATGCTGTAGAATTGGATACCAATCAAGTAGCTGAGCTTTGGAATTTGTTGGAAAAGCCAAATGGTATTTTGGCTCAATTGGTGGTTGATCAAGTAAAAAATTTTGACACAGAAGGACAAGGAATTTTAGAATATAAAGATAATGATAATATCACTCAAATTTCTGGTGAAGAAAATTATTTTAACACAAGTGCGCCACTGAATATTTGGGGACAAAATACAGCAAATGAGACAACGGTTTTGAATCAAGTTCCTGCTCAAGTGCCAATACCCGAAAATACTATCATTGAAAATCAAGTGCAAAATCAGACAGTAAGCAATGAAACTGTAGAAAATGAATCTAGTAATACAACTCAGCAAAATACAGTAGAAGAACCAGTGCAAATTCCAGCTCATTCAGAAACAGAGCAAAATCAAGTAGAACCTCAGCCAGTCCAAACAGAAGAAAATCTTGAACCTAATCAAGTCCAAGAACCAGAAAATGAAGTGCAAAATCAAAACAATATGGTGATAGAAGAAGATGAAAATCTTCGAATACAAGGGTTTATTCAAGTAAATGAAGAAGATGACGAAATTGAATCAGATGGGGAAAATAATTTTATCATTGGAAAGGATTTTGAAGAAACCATTAAAAATATGATTGCTTTTTTAGAACAAATAGATTGGAAAAACTATTTGTTAACAGGAGCAAAAGCAAATTGTACACAAGAAGAATTGGCAGGATTTGTGGAAGAAAAATGGGGGCAATTGCCAACTTGCATGGTTATGAAAATGTATGTTGCTGAGAATCAAGTTGTGAAAATGAAATGGGAAGTTCCAGAGACATCACAGACTTTGGATATGGAAATTATTTCAAAATCGGAAAATGAAAAATATTTGAATTTGAAATTATTGAAAGAGCAAGAAGAGAAAACCAATGGCTATACAGTTAGTTTTTACAAAAAAATGGGAAGTTCTGTTACAAAGTCAAAAATCAATGTTTACAAAATTCAGAAAAATAAAATTCATCAAAAATTGCAAATTTATTTGGAAACAAATGGTATGGTAAATAGTAAAAAATATACGAATATTTTTGAAATGTTGTACGCAGATTCAGATGGAGAATTTAAGCTAGAGCTTGAAAATTCACTAAATTTTGATATTCAGCCTGAAATAGAAGAACTAAACGAAGAAAATTGTTTGTGGCTGGATGTTTTGTCAGAAGAACAATTAGTGCAAACAGCAGAAGAAATTAAGAAAAAAACAAAAGAAGTTTTGCAGAAAAAAAATGAAGCTTTGAATATGATTAATATGAATCAGAATGATTTGCTAATTGAGCCATCAGAAACGCAAGACCAAGAAAATGAGGAAAAGCAAAAAGTTAAAGAAATTTTAATTCAAACGATTTCAAATAAAATGGGAGAATATTTGGCAAATGGCGAAAACTTAGAATTACAAGATTTGGCAGATTTGCAAATTCCAAATTATGAAGTTGAGGTTTCCATTACTTCAAATTTGGCAATTATTACAGTAAATGGTTATCCCTTTAAATTAGATGGAGAATTTCATTTATCAGATTCTTAAACAAATGGAGAGTTGTATGAAAAAAAGTTTGAAAATTATAATTGTTTGTGCAATTATTTTAATAGTGATTGTTGGCATTTGGAAACAATTCAAACAAAACCAAAATGGAAATTTAGCCAATATGGGTTTTGTTTGTCAAGCAAAAGGAGTGATTTATTATCATAAATATGAAAAAGGAATTTTCGCTGTTAAAAATGCACAAGAGACGAATTTAACAGATGAAACGGCTTATTCTTTAACAGTTGTCGACAATAAAATTTATTATTTAACAGTAGCAGATTTTAATCATGTTGTCATAAAAAGTATGGATACGAATGGCGAAAACTTGAAAGAGATTGGAACCATTGATACTTCGATTAGCAAAATTTTTATAGAAGATGATTTTATTTATTATGCAAACAATCAAAATGGGATTGCTAAAATGGGAATAAATGGAGCTCAAGAAAGTGTTGTCATAACAGCAAATATACTGGATTTCCATGTCGCAAATGGAAAACTATTTTATATAAATGATAAAAATCAGATTTGCAAAGCAGACATTTCTGGAGAAAATGAATTGGTATTACAGGAAAATGTTAATGCCAAAAAAATACAAGTGGTAGATTCATGGATTTATTATTATAATGAAACTGAAAATGCTTTGTTTCGTTTGCAGGAAAAAGGGCAAAAAACAGAGCTGGTTTCTGTCTTAGTCAATAGCGATATTTATAATGTTTCAGGAAAATATGTGTATTATTTAGATAAACAAAATTCCAAAATTATGCGCATGAAAATTGGAAAAAGTAGTCAATGTGAGGAAATTGTTCCAATTACAATTGCGAAAACCAAAATCAATATAGCAGGCGACGAATTATATTATTTAGATAAAAGCCAAGATGAAGCCAGGACATATCAAATGTATCGTGTAAAAATAAATGGAAAACAAGCAATGCCAATTGAATATTGATGAAAAAGTAAATAAAATTGGGGCAAGAGGTTGACTTTTTTTTAGATAAAATATATAAATAGAGAAAGGGAAAGAAATGAAATTAGGTACGATTGTATATGAACAGGAAATTTATAATTTAGATTATATGACAGCTGAAGAAGTTCAGAAAATTTTAACAAAAGTTGATGATAATAAACAAGAAAATATAACTCAAATGCAAAATTTAGAAATTGGCTAAAACACGAATGGATTCACGTGAAAGGATTGTGAAGAAATGAGAATAAAAACAAAAGATAAAGAAATTTCAGCGATTTTAAAACAGATGGACCGACAACTGGAAGAAGAAATCGAATTAAGTGTAACGTTAGCTTGCGTTTATGTAGAAAAAATGTCGAAAGAAATTATTCAGACCAAGTTAACAAATCAGTTAAATGCGATGAATGTGATGATTCATCAAATTCATCCTAAATTGGATGAAAATTCTAAAAATTATACTAAAATAAAAGAACAAATAACTTCGATTTTAACGGATTATGAAACTGTTTTAACACAGTTTTGTGAAAAATATGATGAACAAATCAAAAGTATGATTGAAGAAAAAGCACAATTAGAAACAAAATTACGTAAATTAGTGCATCAAAAAAAGGCTATGGAAGCTGAAAAAGCTTTTCAAAATAAGAAACATATCATGAATCGTTTAATGAACAAAATGAAAACCATTGATGTGAGTTTGTTAAATCGCATAAAAGATGGACAAGAGGTTGAACAAGAATTAAGGAAGCAAGGAAATTTTCCACAAGAAAATCAGGAATATGAAAATGAAATTAGAAATTTTGAAGAACAAATAAAAATATGGCATGACAGAATTGAACAATTGCATCAGCAAAAAATAGATAAAGCATGGAAAGCGATGGAAGTTGCACAAAGTGGTTTGGTAACACAAATTAGAAAACCCAAAAAATTAGCCAAAATTAAAAGATTTTTGGTCAATCGCTTAAATCCATATAAAGTAATTTCTAAAAACGTATTAGAACCAATCAAACAAAGAATCTATGATTTTAAAATCAATGAACTAGGATAAAAGAAAAGTAAAAAGGAGAGAAAAAATGTATTATAAAATTTCGCCTATCATAATTGCTATTTTAATTGTTATCATAATTGTAATTGCGGGATTTGGCGTGAAACTGTTGACTGACCAAAAAAGTCCAGAACCTCAATTAGAACCAAAAAATGTATCTGAAATTGTTCCTATATTGGAGCTTAATTCTAATACAAATGAAGAAAATCAAACCAATGTAACGATTACAGCAAAAGCGAAAACCGAAGATGAAAGCGGAATAGCTTCTCTTACTTTGCCAGATGGAACCATCACATATTCTGATACAGCAACATATGAAACGGATAAAAACGGTTCTTATACATTTAAGGCAAAAGGAAACAACGGACAAATTTCCTCTTTAACTATTGAAGTTACTAATATTCGAGAAATTTCTTCTCAAACGCCGTATATTCCTACTGGTTTTTCGCATGTAGAAGGAGAAGTAGAAACAGGATATGTGATAGAAGATAAGTTTGGCAACCAGTTTGTGTGGATTCCTGTTGCAAATGCTAAATTAATCAGAAACACCATGTTAGACAATGATTATGAAGATAGTGGTTCTGCTTTGGTCAATAGTGTTGCGCAAAATTATGGTTTTTATATGGCAAGATATGAAGCATCTTCCTATGAGATAAATGGAGAAAAAGTTGCCAGTAGTATGGCAGATAAAACGCCATGGACGCATATAACCTATGTGGATGCAGCAAATGCTGCTAGTAAAGCTGCCTCTGTTTTTGAATACGAAGATTGTCAAACAGCATTGGTGAATAGTCATGCTTGGGATACAGCGCTTTCATGGATTGATCAAACAACACAAAATTATTCGACAAATACAAGTTATGGGAACTATTCAGGAGAAATCAGAAATACAGGAACAACCTCAACTGATCAAAAAAATAATTTATGTGATTTAGCTGGAAATGTTAGAGAATGGACAACAGAAATTTACAAAGAAAAGAAAAAAACTACAACCAATACTTCTAAAAATAAGAATAAAAATAAAAATGCAACTAATCAAGAAACGGTTGCAGAAACGGTAAGTTACCGAGTAATAAGAGGAGGAAGTGCCAATTTGAATCGTACAGCAAGTAGTCTACAGGCTATAAAGAAAATACAGAAAATGAATATTGGGGCTTTCGTATGATATTGTATAAATAATGAAAAAAGCACCATCCTAAAGAAAAGAAGGATGGTGCTTATGTTTTGGAAATTAAACAAAAAAATTGATAAACTCAATCAAATTATGGAAGAAAAAAATATAGAAGAATTAATTTATTTGTTAGGAAGCAAAAAAGAGATTTTTAAAAGAAATTTTTATGCAGGAATTGGTAGAGGGGTTGGAATTGGAATAGGTGTTACTATCATTACTGGGATATTAATTTTTTTATTGCAAAAAATTGTGACACTCAATATTCCAGTAATTGGTGAATATATTGCACAGATTGTAGAGATTGTTGAAAACAAGCTATAAATAGAAGAAAATCCAAAAAGTTGGAAAAGAAAAATTATAAAAAATATTTACAATTTTTTAATCTTGCGGTATAATACAAATAAATATAAAAGAGAAAGGAATAAAGCATGAATGCAATTGATAAATTAATCGACAAAATAAAACAAACGCAAAATCCAACGGTTATGGGATTAGATCCAAGATATGAGATGTTGCCAAACCCAATTAAACAAAAATATCAAGGAAGTGTAGAAAAAATTTGTGAAGGGATTTGGGAATACAATCAAACATTAATGGATAGTGTAGAAGATATTATTCCAGCAATAAAGCCACAAATGGCATTTTATGAAATGTTTGGTATCGAAGGAATCAAGTGTTTTAAGAAAACTTGTCAATATGCTAAAGAAAAAGGGATGCTTGTAATTGTAGATGCCAAAAGAGGAGATATAGGTTCAACTGCAACAGGTTATTCAAATGCTTATTTGGGAAAAACGTCAATGGGAGAATTTCAAGAAGCATTTGTTGATGTGGATTTTTTAACAGTGAATCCATATTTAGGAAGTGATGGAATTAAGCCATTTATAGAAGATTGTAAAAAATATGACAAAGGAATTTTTGTTTTGGTGAAAACTTCGAATCCATCTGCTGGTGAATTACAAGATTTAAAATTAGAAAATGGTACAACGATTTATGAAACAGTAGGAAATCTGGTTGAGATTTGGGGCGAAGAATTAAGAGGAGAAAATGGATATAGTAGTGTTGCAGCTGTTGTAGGTGCAACTTATCCAGAACAATTGCAAACATTAAGAAAACAAATGCCACATACTTTTTTCTTGATTCCAGGTTATGGTGCACAAGGTGGAAAAGCAGAAGATATTGCTCTTGGTTTTGATGAAAATGGAATTGGAGGAATTATCAATAATTCAAGAGGATTGATGTGTGCTTATAAATCAGAGCGATGGAAAGATGAATTTTCAGAAGAGGAATATGCAAAAGCGACACATGCTGAGGCGATTCGCATGAGAGATGAATTAAATCAAGCAATTAGGAGGAAGTAATGATTCAAGGAAAAGATTACATTGGCATTGGTTGTGGAGCAGTTATCCTTAATTGTAAAAATGAATTGTTATTGCAACTAAGAAACAAAGCTCCTGAAAAAGAACATTGGTCAATTCCAGGTGGAAAAGTAGAATTATTTGAAACATTGGAACATGCAGTTAAAAGAGAAGTAAAAGAAGAAATAGGAGTAGATGTACAAGTAATTGATTTGTTAGGAATATGTAATCACATTATTGAAAAGGAAGAAAAACACTGGGTTTCACCAAGTTTTTTATGCAAAATTATACAAGGTGAGCCTAAAATTATGGAGCCAACGAAACATTTAGATATGAAGTGGTTTTCAATCGATCATTTGCCAGAAAAAATAACAATTACCACCAAAGAGGCTGTTAAAAATTATCAAAAATATAGGGAGAAATCATGGAAAAATTAAAGAAAAATTGGTCAATTGTTTTGTTGTTATTGGCAATTTTCGGCTGTGTATTCATTTTAAATATTGCCACTCTTTTGAGCCCAGATGATTATAGTTATGCAAGAGTTGTCTCAGGTGATGATTTAAAAATTACAACTTTTTCAGAAATAACGCAAGCAACCAAATATTTATATACAAACTGGACGGGAAGAGTTATTCCACATATTTTGGTTGGTGTTGTTATGACTACAAGTACAACTCTTTTTAAAGGTATTAACACAATTTTATTTTTAGTGTTATTGTATTTCAGTAGTCGATTTATCACACGAAAAAATTCATATTTATCGCTTATTTTAGCATTTGGATTTTTGATTTATGGAAAAATGTTTGGCGAAAAATTTGCATGGATTAGCCGGAAGTTTGAATTATTTGTGGACGACAGTCGCTTTGCTTTTGTACTTATACAATATTTATGGATTTTTTGTGGAAAACTATTTCTTAAAAAAATGGCAAAAAATTTTCCTTGTAATAATAGGATTTTTTGTAGCATTTTCACACGAAGTAATGGCTTTTGTAGGAGGAGCTTTTTTAGGAATTTTATTTTTAATGAATATAAAAAAAGTTTGGAAAAATTCGAAAAAAGATACATTGTTTTTAATTAGTGTGCTGTTATTTTTTGGATTTGGCGCTATGCTCACAATTTTAGCGCCTGGAAATGTTGCAAGAAGTACATTAGATGGAACTCAGCGTGGTTCTGTATTTGCTTGTTTAGGAAATTATAAAGACATTAAGTGGCAATTGCTAATTACGTTACTTTCTATGATTGCAATTGGGCTATTTAAACAAAAGGAATTAATTCAAAAGGAAATTATATATTTTATGATTCCATGCATAATTGCAACAACACCATTTGCAATTATGGGCTATTTTACACCAAGATGCTTTGTCCCATATGAAATATTAATCATCATTATTATGACAACTAATGTGCAAGTGATTAGTCAACACATTTCATCACATAAAAAAACATTAATTGGCGTAAGTTTTTTAGTAACCATTCTTGTATTTGGCAAAATGCTACCAACAACGTATAGTGATATCCGTTACATTTTGCCCTATAAAATAAAAATGACAAAACAATTAGAGGAGGCAAAACAAAATGGTGAGAAAGATGTGATTGTTAGCAAATTTTTATTTATGGATAAAATTCGCAGAGAAGATTTGATTAATATCGACAATTTTTTTATTGAAACCAATCGCGATAGTGTAGTTAATGTTTATTTATCCTTATATTATGGATTTGATTGTGTCAGAGCGATTAGTGATATTGATTATTTGATTGAAATTGACACAGATATAACAGAAAATGTGGATTATGGGATTTTGAATAAAAATACTTTGGAATTAATTAGTATAGTAACAGCAAGTGACAAAATTTGTTTTACGATTCCAAAACAGCAACTAGGAACCTATGTTGTGGATTGTCGTGATAAAGATTTAAGAAGCCATGTTAAATCAGTCAGAATTCGAGCTGTTGGAGAAGAGATAGAACATCCAGATTTAGAACAATTAATCAACCAAACATAATTAACATAGGAGACGATTTTTTGTATCGTTCCAGAAAGGAATTAACATGTTGTTTAGTCATAAAGTAAAAGCCTATGCTTTTGTTGGTCCATCTGGCACAGGAAAGAGTTACAGAGCGCAGATGGTTGCTGGTGAGCAAGGAATTAAATATATTATTGATGATGGATTATTAGTTAGCGAAAATGAAGTATTGGCAGGAATTTCAGCCAAAAAAGCGCCAACTAAAGTGGAAACCGTTCGTAATGCGATTTTTTTTAATGAAGAGAAAAGAAAGCAAATGCAAGCTGCCATCAAAAAATATAAACCAGACAAAATTTTGATTTTAGGAACCTCTGATGAAATGGTTAATAAGATTGCTAATAGCTTGGAAATTGGGCCGATTTTGGGGACTACTTACATAACCGATGTGGCAACTCCAGAAGAAATGGAAATGGCAAAAAATATTAGAATTACACAAGGAAAGCATGTGATTCCTGTACCGACATTTGCGATTAAAAAGGATTTTTCTGGCTTTTTACTAGACCCACTTCAAATTTTTAAATCAAAAGGCAAGGGAAATAAGCCATATATTGCAGAAAAATCAATAATAAGACCAACTTTTAGTTATTTGGGAAATTTTAAAATATCGGATACTGTTTTTAAACAAATTATTGATGTAGTGGCTGATAAAACGCCAAGTGTGCACAAAGTGCATCGTACGATTATCAAAAAACATGAAGGAGCAGATGACGGAATTTACATTTATATTGAAGTAATTTTGGAGTTAGGTTATCCTGTTTCAGAAGCCATTCAGAATTTGAAATCTGGAATTGTGAGAGATATTGAACATTTGACATCAATGAATGTGCTAAGCACAGATATTGTTGCAAAAGGAGTTCATGTAAATAAAGAATAATCAAGGGGCGTAAGTTGCGCTCAGAAAAGGAGAAAAAATGGCATTTGTTATAGCAATTGATGGTCCAGCAGGAACCGGAAAAGGAACAGTGGCAAAAATTATTGCAAAAGATTTAGGCTTTGTATATATTGATACTGGAGCAATGTATCGATGTGTTGCATTAGAGGCATTAAGGAGAAACATTCAGCCAATAGAGTGTGATGAGATTGTTCAAATGTTGGAAACCATAGAAATTGAATTAAAAAGAAACGGTGAGGCACAAGAAGTTTGGTTAAATGGAGAAGATGTATCAACTGAAATAAGAACTTCCATAATTGATGCACATGTTGATAAATTTTCTGCCTTGAAATGTGTGAGAAGTAAAATGACACCTTTGCAAAGAAAAATAGGAGAGTGTAGAGATATTATTATAGAAGGAAGAGATTGTGGAACCGTTATATTTCCAAATGCCGATGTGAAAATTTATTTGGATTGTTCAATTGAAGAAAGAGCCAATAGAAGATATAAACAATATTTAGAAAAAGGAATAGAGGCAAATTATGAAGAAGTTTTGGAGAATATTAAGCAAAGATATAAAGCAGAAACGCAAAGAGAAATCGCACCACTTAAGAAAGCAGATGATGCTATTTTAGTGAATTCTACCAATTTAACAATTGAGGAAGTAGTTGCTCAAATTGAAAAAATTATAAAGGATAAAATCAAGTTTTTTCAAGCGTGAAAAAATTGACAAAAATCAACAATCCTTGAGACAAAGTGGATTTTAGTATAACTTTTTTGTTATATGAAATCCATTTTTTATATAGGAGAAAAAAGTGAAACTTTAAATAATCAAGAAAAATGAAAATATAGAAGAAAGGTAAAATTTAGAAAAAATCTTCAAAACATATTGACAAAACCTACCAATTCGTAGTATAATATCAACTGCGTGTAGATTTGCGATGAAGCAAGATGTGGCTACGTATAATAAGTAGAAGAAATTTGAAAAAATTATCTTTCTTATTTGACGGAGGGAACTCTTGCAGAGTATGTCGTGGCTTAAGACCAGGCGATAAGTTTGATAAACGTTATAGGGAAAAAGAAGAACATTCTTACGAACTTATCCAAGAAAAAAGCGTGGAAAATTTTGTAAAACAAAATTTTACTCGCATTGTATTTTATAAGTTAAAGAAAACTTTGCAAAAAGTTAAAAATATTGCAAAGTTAAAAAGATTTAGAAACTTTGAACTTATGTTAAATACAAAACTTGGATTTTAAAAAGTGAAAAAGAAAACACCTGGAAACGTTAATAACTTGCCGTTAACGTACTTATAGAGAAAGTTAAAAGACCTTTCTCGTAAAATAAAAAAAGGAGGGAAAAAAATGGCAACATCAAACACAATGGGAAGTGACAAAATTAGAATTCGTCTAAAAGCTTATGATTATGTTGTTTTAGATCAGTCTGCTGAAAAAATAGTAGAAACTGCTAAAAGAACAGGTGCTAAAGTATCTGGACCAATTCCACTTCCAACACAAAAAGAAGTAATTACGATTTTGCGTTCTCCACACAAACATAAAGATTCAAGAGAGCAATTTGAAATGAGAACACATAAAAGAGTAATTGATATTCTTTATCCAACGCAAAAAAC
>CAOKQM010000013.1 GCA_948470875.1 uncultured Clostridium sp. | reverse complement strand
CAACATAAGGACCTGCAATTCTTCTTCCATTGATTAATATAATTCGATTATTAATCAACGCAATATCAGTACTTGCTACAATTCTTTCATCGTTAATGGAAATTGCTTCTGCTCCTGCTAACTTCAATTCATTGACAAGACTCAGTAAATCAAATCGTTCAATATTTTTAAAATCATTATCTTGCAAAGTAATCACAATTCCTTCTCCTTGTACATCTGTATAGCCTAGAAACTTCTGCGATTCCTGCCATTCTTGTTTTAACAATTCGGCAGCATTTTGCTCTGAAGACATCTGTGTTTGATATTCCTCTATTTTACGGTTAGTATCTTCCAATTTTGCTTCTGCTTCTGCTTGTTTTTCCTTCCAAACCGCCAATTCTGAACGTAGTTCTGTTTCTCTCATTGTTTCAATTGCTACAATATCTGTTTTTTCTACTGTTTTAAATTGTGTAAACATAATCATTGTTAAAATCAAAGTAGCACAACCAATTGATATACTTAAAATTATTTTTTCTTTCAACAAAAATCACCTCTATTCCATATTTTTGGCATATTCAAATTTATACACTCCGTTATACTTCGGAATTATAATATCTTGTGCTTCTTCTACATTAACTTGTACTCCATCTGTTTCCAATAATTCCAAATAACCACCTGGCATTGTTAATGCTCCATTTAATTTTTCTGTCAAACCAATTGCTTTAATTTGAAATGGTGAACCAATTTTTTCTCCATTTACTTTTGTGACATTTCCTGCACAAGTAATTGCTGTTGTATTTACGATTCTCTCTCCATTGATTGAAATTGCTTCTGCTCCTGCATTTTTTAACGCATTTACAACTTCTATCAAATCTCCATCATGCACTATATAATCACTTGCATTTCCAGAAACCATATTACTATTGGCATCTTTTAAGGTAATTATCAAACCTTGCCCATGCACTTCATGATAGCCTAACAAAGCATTCATTTTTTCCAATTCTTTACTTAAATTTACAGAATCTGTATCTTGGTTTGAAGCTTCTTGTCTTAATATTGCTAACTCTTCTTCCTTTTTTTCTTGCTCTTGATACATTGACTCATATCTTTCTTTCCATTTCAAAACACTATTTCTAAGCTCATTTTCCACTTGAGTTTTCCCAACTCCTGTTGAAGAATCATTTACTGTTTTGATTTGTACACAAATTCCTATTGTCAGCAACATACACATGATTCCCAATAAAATTCCAATTTTTTTCTGATTCATATTTCCTCCTTTTTTATTCCTGTTTTCTAAAATACACATCTTCTGAATTCAAATCTCCATCCACAAAAATCTCACCAGATTCGCCTTTTCTTATTTCCAATAATTTTTTAATATACAAAAATCGAGTATTTAGTTCATTTCCATTTCCTAAATAAGCAATTTTTCCTTCTGTATCAAAATACACCATATAATCCTTTTCATCTGAAATATCAATCTTTGTAATCAAATTCTCAATTTGATTAGCCTTGGCTGTTTCCATTATTTTTATCACCACATTCATTTTCTGCAAATCCGATTTTTCCAATCGATCGTTTTCTTTAATATTACTCAAATCTGTAATAAATCCTAATATCATAGGAACTTCTGGCTTATCATTCGAAATTTCCAACACAAAACCTTGTCTGTTTATATAAACATAACTATTCGCAAGTTGCAAAACATATTCTACTGTTCTTTCCTCCACAATCAATTTGATTTGATTTGGCAAAACTTTTTTTATTTTGACATCTTCTATATACGGAATCTGTTTTATCTGATTTTCACTTTTCTTTTTTGCAACGGTAAAAAGATTTGTATTTTTTTGAATCCCAGAAATACCAATAATCTGTTCTGCTGAAATTGTGTTGTTTCCTTCAACTACAATCTCTTGAATATAAAATGCTTTTGAGGTAACAAGCAATCCTATCGCAATTAAGATTAGGAAAATCAGTATTAACTCAGAAACCAGTGCATTTTTTTTAGTTTTCTTTTTACGAAACGGCTTGTCCTGCCCATAAAAGGCTGTATCATTTACAGCCATTTTCTTTTGGGGAGATTTTTTCATCTTTTTCAAGTTAATCACCTTCTTCTCTTATAATATTTGCTCCTAAAGAATTTAATTTTTTATCTAAATTATCATAACCTCTTAAAATATATTCCACTTTTTTTACTCTAGTAATGCCTCTTGCTACCATTCCTGCCATCATAAGTGACGCACCACCACGTAAATCTGTACTTTCCACATTGGCTCCATGCAATCTTTTAACACCTTTGATAATCGCAGTTTTTCCTTCTATATTAATTTTAGCGCCCATGCGTTTTAATTCTTGAGCAAATTTATAACGATTCTCAAAAATATTTTCTGTTACAATCGAAGTGCCTTTGCAGGTTGTCAAAAAAGTCGTAAACAATGGCTGTAAATCAGTTGGGAATCCAGGATATGGCATGGTTTTTATTTCAGTTCCAATCAATTTTCCATTTGATTTTAAATAAATTGTGTTTTTCACGCAATCCACACGACATCCACATTCCTCCAATTTATGTAAAATTGGACTAATATGCTCTGGGCAAGCTTTATTCAATTTAATTTCTCCGCCAGTCATCGCAGTTGCCAATAATAATGTTCCTGCTTCAATTCGGTCAGGCATAATGGTATACGAAACTTCGCGTAATTCTTTAACACCTCGTATTTTGATAACATTTGTTCCAGCTCCTGTTATTTTGGCTCCCATACGATTCAAAAAATCCGCTAAATCGACAATTTCTGGCTCCATGGCAGCATTTTTCAAAATCACTTCATGTGTACCAATTACACAAGCTAAAATTAAATTTTCTGTTGCACCAACACTTGGAAAATCCAATTGAATTTCTGTACTTATTATTTTATCACATTTGCATATAATATTGCTAGTGTTTTCGTCAATTTTTATACCTAATTTTTTAAAACCTTTTAAATGCAAATCAATTGGTCTACTTCCAATATCACAACCACCAGGATAGGTAAAACAAGTTTGCCCAAATCTTGAAATCAACGCACCTGCAATAATCACAGAAGAACGCAGTTTTCGCATTAAATCTTCTGGAATGGTTGTGTTACTCATATTTCTGCTATCAATGATTATTTTCTTTTTATCTTTTTTGATTTTACAACCGAAGACTTTCCAAAATCTTTAATGTTGTCTGAACATCAGAAATATCTGGAACATTGTACAATTTTGAAACTTTGCCATTTAAAATGGTTGCTGCCAAAATAGGCAAAGTTGCATTTTTGGAACCAGACACATCCATTTCTCCGAGAAAGTCTGGTACCACCTTTAATTATGTAGTTATACATGTTTATTCACCTTCTTCATAATATATTATGTTACATACTATGAAGAGTTTACGTAATTTGTTACTCTACTGTTTTACTTGTATCTAGAAATCTTTTAAATCATTCTTGCCTTTTTTATATCACAAAACCAATCTTGATTCAAGTATTTTGTTTTAATTGACTTTTTTTGTAAATTGTAGTAAAATGTTATTAAGAAACTTTTTAATAACATTTTAGCCCACTTAGGGCAAATACAGGAGGAAGTCATAATGAAAAATATGATTGAACTATTCAACCAACAACTCAAAGAATTACCTGCTGAAAAAGAGCGGGTAACTAAACAACTCCTTCATAGCTGGTGCTTATCAAACGAGCACTTTAAAAAAATACTAGACGCTTTATCAATTCTCCATGATGAAACATTTGAAATCGATAAGCGCTACACAACTATTTCAATGAAACCACATTCTCACAACTTTGAGTATGAACTACGTGGTATTGAACTAGGCAATGAATTGGCTTTAAATGAGTATGTCCAGTCAGTTTTAGATATCTTAAACGAATTCTCTCCAATAATCCACTTCTCTATTTCGCATATATGATACCACATGAAAATGGGCGAATTTTTAAAATCAAATGTATTTTTTGACATTAAATCGCATCTTTCAACACCAACTTTCAATGCTTACACTAAGCTTTGCAAGTTGGTGTTTTCTAATCCTTCACAACCATTTTCTCAAATTTTCCCTTAATATATGCCTCCAATTTCCCCATAAAAACTGCTGGTTCAATCTCTTTTTTAGCAACCATTTCAAGCCCTTTTTCCCAACTTGCTGTGAGTTCCGGATTTAACATATCTGGCATTGCCTTTTTAATCACATCAAAAATCGCTTCCCCTTTTACAGTTGGCGTAATAATTTGTGTTTTTGGGTTAATCGCCAAATATTGGATTCTTTCTAATTTTTCAATAATTGCGGCTCTTGTCGCACTCGTACCAATGCCTGCACCTTTGATTTGCTCGCGAAGCGCTTCATCTTCAATGAGTTTTCCTGCATTTTCCATTGCCAAAATCATCGAACCTGAATTATAACGGCTTGGTGGCGATGTTTCTGCCTCTTTTGTTTCAAAATTTATAATACCAATTTCTTGATTTTTCTTCAAATTTGCCAAAATGTCAAGATTTGAACTATCCTCACTTTTGGCTTTATTTTTCAAAACTTCTAAAAAGCCTTGTTTTAAGCAAACTTTTCCACTGGCAGTTAATGTTTCATTTTCTATATTAAGTATCAAAGAAACTTTAGAATACTCCGCAGGCGGATAAAAAACTGCGATAAATCGTTTTACAATAAGTTTGTAGACATTTTTCTTCAATTGTGACAATTTATCATAATTTTCCAATCCTTGTCCCGTTGGAATAATTGCATAATGGTCAGTAATTTTGCTGTCATTAACATACTTTGTTTTGACCAAATTGGTACTATATTTTTCCTCAATCATTTTTTTAATAAAACCGCTTATTTCTTCATCTTTAAAGTTTTTGTACAATCCATTCAAATTTTTGCCAATTTCTTTGGCAACCGCAGTTGACAAAACTCTGGCATCGGTTCTTGGATAAGTTACTAGCTTTTTTTCGTATAATTCCTGAATGATTTCCAAAGTTTCATCTGGCTTGATTTTGAAATTTTTTGTACACTCATTTTGAATTTCCGCCAAATTAAACAAAAGCGGTGCATTTTCCTTTTGTTTAGACTTTTTCACTTCTGTTACAATCGCCTTTTTTCCTTCAAAACTGCTAATTAATTTTTTAGCGTCTTCTTCTTTTTTAAAACCAGAATCGTTATACAAAAGCCTACTTTCAAAATATTGGGATTTCTCATTTACTTTCCATTCTGCTTTAAAAGAAGCATTTTCTTCACCAAATTCGCCAATTACCTTATAATACTTGGTTTTGACAAAATTTCGAATTTCTCGCTCACGTGACACAACCATGCCCAAAACACAAGTCATGACTCTACCAACTGATACAGAAACGCGCTCTTCCCCAATTTCTTTGGCAATACGCCTTCCAAAAATAATGGACAACAAACGCGAAAAATTAATGCCAATCAGATAATCTTCTTTTGCTCTCAAATACGCAGAATCTGACAAACTATTGTATTCTTCCATATTTTTCGCCTCTTGAATGCCACGCAAAATTTCTTCTTCTGTTTGAGAATCAATCCATACACGCTTCATTTCCGCATTGGGATTTGGTTTTGCTAACATAAATACCAGCCTCTGAATATATTCTCCTTCGCGCCCAGAGTCGCCTGCATTGTAGATTTGTGTCACATCTTCTCTTTGCAATAAACTTTGTACAATATTGAATTGTTTTTCAACTGCTGGAATGATTTCATATTTATATTCTTCTGGCAAAAAAGGCAACGTATCCAAACGCCATTTTTTTAGGTTTTCATCGTATTTTTCGGGGTAAGACATTGTTACTAAATGCCCAACACACCAAGTAATCAGCCATTCTGCACTTTCCAAATAGCCATTTTTTCTACTCGTATTGATTTTCAATGCTTTTGCAAATTCCATTGCAACTGACGGTTTTTCTGTTATGATTAGTTTCATTTTTGCACATCCTCTTGTTTTTTTCTATTATATAAATCAGATTTTGTTTTGTCAATTTAATTTTTAAAGAATGGAGAGCATACAGATTACTTTTCCTATAAAAAATAATGTGTATGCTCTCCCTATTTTTGAAATTTTATTGAATGAAATTTAAGATCTTAATTCTAATGTAGAAATTCTTTTTTCATGATTAAAAATAGTAACTTCACTTCTGTCCATTCTTCCTTCTAGTTTGCCTATTTTTTGAGACTTATCTATATTTTTGTCTAATTCCAATGTAACTGCCTCAAAAATAGCATCAATTTTGCTACCATATTCTGTTTCGAATACAAACTGTCTGTCTAAAATTCTTTTTTCCATAGCTTCCATTTGTTTATGCATCTCTTGCATTAACTTTTCTTCTAGCACATCAAATCTTTTATTAATTTCAGTCAACATCACAAATATTTTATCTTCCATATTTTCCTCCTTTCCTTTTAATTAAGCCTAATTTTAACACAAACAAATATAAAAAGCAAGCAAAAAATAAAATTTTCTATTTTCTTACATTTCTTTTGCAAGTTTTACTTCAAAATAAAATTCAACGCCACCTTTTTTATTTTGTACACCAAAATCAGTTCCATACTGATTCATAATTGCTTTGACTAAAGCTAAGCCAATTCCTGTCCCTCCTGCTTTTCGATTACGAGATTTATCCACTTTGTAAAATCGATTCCAAATTCTCCCCAAATTTTCTTCTGAAATATTTTCTCCAGAATTAAACACACAAGCTTTTATCGTATCTTTTTCTTTGGTTTTTTTGAGTGAAATTTTAATTTTTTTCTGCCCATTTACTTTTTGAATGTTTTTGATTGCATTTGTGAAATAATTTCGCACCACTTGTTCAATATAAAAATCATCTGCAAAAATATAAATTGGCTCTTTTTCTTTAAATTCAACTTTAATTTGCTGTTCTTCTAGCATCACTTTTGAATTTCGAATCATTTCGTGAATCAGCTCAACAAGGTCAAATTTGGTATTATGAAACTCCCTTTCTCCATATTCTAGTTTCATAAGTTCTAGCAATCGTTTCACCAATGTATCCATTTTACCTGCTTCATCTAAAATAACATCTGCATAAAATTTTCTGTTTTCCTCATCCGAATTTACATTTTCAATTAATCCTTCTGCATAGCCTTGAATAAGTGCAATCGGCGTTTTTAGTTCATGTGAAACATCTGAAATAAATTGTTTTCTCATTTCATCAATTTTGGATTTTTCTTCAATATCGCGCTCTAATTCCATATTGTTTCGTTTTAGTTGCTGAATCGTTTCTTCTAGTTTAACAGACATCGTATTAATGCTTTTGCCGAGCTCATCGATTTCGTCATTGTTATCATGTATACGGTATTTTTGGGTAAAATCCAAATTTGCCATTTTGTTGGCAATATCGTTTAATTCTTCAATTGGTTTAGTAAATCTTTCGGTAATCCATGTAATCGCAATTCCACCTAAAACGACTGCAATCAAAGCAATTAAGTATAAAAATTTATTCGAAATTTCAACACTTTCTTTAATTAAAGTAATCGGCATACGAATAAAAATTTCAGCCTCATTTTCTAGCTTTCCAGAAAGCAAAATAAAATTAAGCCCATTTTTTTTATCTTGGATTTTGCGAATGGTAACATTTTGGTCTGAATACATAATGTCATCTTGCCTAAAAACATTATATGCTACTTTATATTTGACTTCCGGAATTTCACCAAAATCCTTTGAAAAATCCTTATTTGTAGCATAAATTGGCTCATCTTGCTTTTTGATGATAATATCAAAATTGTTGGTTAACGCTAATTTTTCAATTTCTAAATTAAAATCATTGATTTGCGTATTTACAATTGTTTGATTGATAAATTCAAAAGCTTTTAAAGAAGCATTTTTTTTCGAATAATAGTAAAAACTTTCTAATACTGAATTATTGATAATAACCAAAAAAGCAATTATCATGAGAACAACAATGCATAAAGTTAAAAATAATTTTGCCCTAACTGATTGAAACATCTTTTTCATAAAAACCTCTATTTTATTTCAAATTTATAGCCAATTCCGCGAATTGTCTGAATATATTTTCCTTTTTTGCCAAGTTTATGACGGATTTTTTTGATGTGACTATCAATGGTTCTAGAATCACCATAATAATCATAATTCCAAACTGTATTTAGAATTTTATCACGTGATAAAGCAATATTTTCATTATCAATTAAATATTTCAAAAGCTCATATTCACGAAAACTCAATTCAACATTTTTGCCGTCTACTGTAACGGTTCTTGCATCATTGTCAATGACAATTCCATCATGATTTTTGAGTTCATTTTTGATTGGATTGGCTCTTTTTAAAATAGCTTCTACTCTGGCAACTAAAATTTTAGGACTAAATGGTTTGGTAATATATTCATCTACCCCAAGTTCAAAACCAAAAAGCTCATCTTGTTCCTCACTTCTGGCTGTCAACATAATGATTGGCACATTTTTATCTAGCTGACGAATTTGCCTTAAAACTGACCAACCGTCTAATTTTGGCATCATAACATCCAATAAAACCAAATGAATTCTATTTTTATTTTCTTGAAACATTTTTAATGCTTTTTCGCCATCTTCTGCTTCTAAAATGTTAAAATTTTTCTGTTTTAAAAAATCCTTGATTAATTTTCGCATACGCAATTCATCATCTACTACTAAAATTCCTGCATCCATTTTTTACCTCCCGTTTTTACGATGAAAGAACAAAAAGGCAAAATAACAATTTCACCTTTTTATAAATTTTATTCTTCCCAATTATGATATACTTCAATTACATCGTCTAAATCTTCCAAATTATCAATTAAACGCTGCATTTTTTCACCATCTTTTTCATCTAATGAAACATACGTACTTGGAATCATTTGAACACTAGCTTCTAAAAATGAAATGCCTTGCTCTGTTAATTTTTCTGTTACACCAGTAAAATCACTTGGTAATGTAGTTATTTGATAAACTTCTTCTTCACTTTGGAAATCTTCTGCCCTTGATTCAATGGCAAGCATCATTAAATCATCTTCTTGAAATTGACAATTTTCTTTTTCAATTACCAAAATTCCCTTTTTCTCAAACATATAAGAAACACAACCTGAAGTTCCTAAATTTCCACCTGCTTTGCTAAATACATGACGAACATCAGCTGCTGTTCTGTTTTTGTTGTCTGTATTACATTCGACAATAACTGCTACTCCATTTGTTCCATAACCTTCATATGTAATTTCTTCGTAATTGGCGTTTGAGCCTTCTCCTGAAGCTTTTTTGATAGCATTGTTAATCGTATCATTTGGCATATTATTGGCTTTACATTTTGCAATCACATCTTTTAATTTTGAATTTCCTGCTGGATCTGGGCCTCCTTGTTTTACTGCAATTAACAATTCTCTTCCTAATTTAGTAAATATTTTTCCACGTGCTGCATCAGCTTTTCCTTTTTTGGCTTGGATATTATGCCATTTTGAGTGTCCGAGACATATCTTTTCCTCCTTTTGATTTTCTTTATTTTGGTTGTACAAAACATCCATTTCTATAATTTTTTTCATTATAACACATTTTATTTGATTTGTGTAGTATTTTTGCAAATATTTTATACATTGTTTTTTGGAAAATTAAAATTCCTTTTTCTCAAAAATTCGACTTGAAATCAAATACGAGCCCAAAAGTAAAATCACACTAATGACTGGTATTAGGATATAAGCCTGTTTTTCTACTATATTCATTATTGTTGCAAATACGTTGGTATCTATCATTTTTAAAATAAAACTAAAAATTCCCATGAATGCAAACACAATCACAAACATCCAAATTCTGCCATTGGTTGAACCAAATTTGAATATCATTGGATACATTACTGAAATAATTATAACCACTGATAACAGAGTTCCCATCAGCGAGGAAACTATTTCATTTATGGAAACTTCACGATTTTGGCAACTATTTATCATAACAGATAAACCAAAACTTATCATTCCAAGCAAAACTGTCAATAAAATGGATGTTATATATTTGGCTCTAACCGCATTTTTTCTTCCATTTGGCAAAGTGGCAACATACGCATTCCAATGATTAAAATCATCATAACTAAATGTTCCAATAAATAACATAATTCCTATAATTGGCAACACAAATGAGACTTCAAATGTGCCTTGTATTGCCATGATTGCAAATACAATAAATATTACAACCAATGTTTTTAAATTGGCTTTTACAACTAATAAATCTTTTTTTATCAATCCTAACATTCTTTTTCCCCCTTAATCATGAATACCATTAACTCCTCTAATGTAATTTTATCAATAATGCAATCTTTGTATTTTTTCAATGCTTTTTCTCTATTTTTCACCAAAACTTCATAATGATATTTATTTTTTCGATATGAAACCAAATCGTTTTTGTCCATTTGCAAAAACTGTTTTTCATCACATTTTAACATTCCATAATCATCCATTATTTCATCTTTGGATTTATTTAAAATTATTTTTCCTTGATCCAAAAAAATAATTTGATCTGCAATTTGCTCTAAATCGCTGGTTATATGTGTTGACAGCAAAATAGTATGTTCTTCATCTTTGATAAATTGCCAAAAAATATCTAAAACCTCACTTCTGACAACTGGATCTAGCCCACTTGTTGGCTCATCTAAAATAAGCAATTTCGGTTTATGTGCCAAAGCAGTTACGATTTCTAGCTTTTTTCGCATTCCTTTTGACATAGATTTTAAATTTTTATTTTCTGGTAAATTGAACTCTTTTACCAATTTCCAAAATAATTCACTATCCCAATTTTGATAGATATTTTTCATAGTAGCATGAATTTCTTTTGCATTCAAAACTTCTGGGAAAAAAATATCATCTAACACTACACCGATTTCCTCTTTAATTTGAATCTCTTCACATTCAAAATCTTTGCCAAATACCTTAATTTCTCCACTATCTTTTTTTATCACATGTAACATCGATTTAATCAAAGATGTTTTTCCAGCGCCATTTTCTCCAATTAAACCAATGATTCTGCCACTTTGTAAACTCAAATCAATTGGACCTAACTGAAAAGAATGATTTTTATATTGTTTGCTCAAGTTTTTAATTTCAATCACATTTTCCATTATTCTTCACTCCCATACATAAATTCAAAAATTTCTAATATTTCTTTTTTCGAAATCGCATAACTTTTGGAAATATCCACAATTTGCGAAATATGCTCTTCTATTTCTTTTTGCTTTTGCTCTTTGGCCAATTCTAAATTTTTCTGTGCCACAAAACTTCCTTTTCCCTGTTTTGTTTGAATATAACCTTCTTGCTCTAATTCATCATAAGCTTTTTTCACAGTCATTACACTAATTCTTAAATCTTGCGCTAAACTTCGTATGGATGGCAACATTTCATTTTCTTCTAATTCACCTGAAATAATTTGATTGATTAACGCATTTTTGATTTGTTCAAAAATCGGTGTATAACTATGATTGCTAATAATTATTTTCATTCCTCATCTCCTTACTGTTTTACATCACATTAACAGTATATAATACTTTATAACAGTTGTCAATCTTTTTTTGAAAAATATGATTTTTTTCTTACTTTAGAATTCCACAAAATAAAGAGAGCCTTTGCTCTCTTGTTTTCTGCTGTTATTTATTTCTCAACTCATTTGCTTCACTTTCTGTAATCAAATTTTGTTCTAAAGCAAAATCAATCTGTTTTGTTCTTTCTTGAGCATCCTCAACCCCTTGTAAATGGTTGATTAAATCTTGGTGTCCATCTGATATGGTTCCATCTTGATTAAATAAATGTGAACTATAATACTGATAAACGCCTACTCCTATGCCACATAAAACAATCAGTATCACCAATATAATTAATAATTTTTTATTTTTCATTTCCCCTTCCTCCTTCTACAAAACAATCGTATCAAAAAAATAAAAAATTAGCAACTATTTTCGTTTTTTCTAATAACATTTTTTTCTTTTTGTAACAATGATGCCATTGATATTATTTCCTGATATTGTCACCATTTCATTTTCTTCCGCTTGTATCATTTTGGTTGCTTGATCCATTTTCACAAAAGAAATTTCATATTCTTCAAAATACAGCACTTTTTTTCCATATTCAAATTCTTGTAAATACGCAATATACTCTTCTAAACACATATCCTTTTGTTTCATAATTTTAGCATGTGGCAATCCCACATATCGAAAATGCCATTCTTCGCTTGAAATTTCAGTAATTAACTCTTTTTCTTTTATGTAACGCTGAATAAATCCATATTCATCCATAATTTCTCTAAATTCTTCACAAATTCCATTTTTAGGAAAACTTGGTCTTATAAAATCAATTTCCTTTTGATTGAGTCCCAAATCAATGGCCAAACCAGTTTGATGTTCACTGCAATTTGGATAAGCAACATATTGCTTTGTAAATTTTTCTCCATTTTCTTTTAATGAATTTTCAAAAATTTCTGTTTGCTCAGCCAAACTTCTATACCCACTCACCAAAACAATTTGATTTTCCGCCTTTATTTTTTGCAATGCCTCTTGCAATTGCAATTTGCAATTCTCTTCTAATAAAATCTCTTGATTTTCTTCACTAAATGCTACCAAATTTTCATCTTGCGTATCTTGGTTTATGGGACATTTTCGATTCACCAATCTTAAATTTCCTTGATATATCTGCTTTTGTTTTAACAAAATCTTCTTCATTTTATCCTCCAAACTAATTCTCAATTTGCTATTTTATCCTTCTTCTTTCGTCATGTTTTCATAAAAACTATGCTATACTATCATTATATACGCTATTTAGAGAAAAATATGAAACAAATTCATTTTGCAAATGATTGACCAAATTGTAGAAGCACTTTGTCATTTAAAAAAAGTGGCAATTGCCACTTTTTAAAACTCAAAATAAGTCAATAAGTTTTGCAACGTTTTTAACTTTTATAGCTATTTAGGCAATTTCATCTCTACATTCTTCAAATTGGCTATTATACAACTTTTCATAAAATCCGCCTTTTTCTAGTAATTCCTCATGAGTTCCCTGTTCAATAATATCCCCCTCATTAATCACTAATATTAAATCTGCATTTTTTATCGTTGACAAACGATGTGCAATCACAAAACTGGTTCTGCCTTTCATAAGTTCATCCATCGCTTTTTGAATTTGCATTTCTGTGCGTGTATCAACAGAAGATGTTGCTTCATCCAAAATCAAAATTTTCGGATTTGCTAGAAAAGCTCTTGCAATGGTAAGTAATTGTTTTTGTCCTTGTGAAATATTGGTAGAATCTTCATTTAAAATTGTCTGATAACCCTCTGAAAAAGTTCTTACAAAATGGTCAACTTGAGCATTTTTGGCAGCTTGAATAACTTCTTCATCTGTTGCATTTAACTTTCCATAACGAATATTTTCCATAACACTTCCATTAAATGCCCAAGTGTCCTGCAAAACCATGGCAAAAAGGCTTCTTAAATCATCTCTTTTAAAGTCTTTGATATTGATTCCATCAATTTTTATTGCTCCTGAAAGAATGTCATAATATCTCATAAGCAATTTAACAAGAGTTGTCTTTCCTGCACCTGTTGGTCCCACAATCGCAATTTTCTTTCCTTGCTCAATTTTAGCCGAAAAATCTTTGATAATGATTTTATCTTCTTGATAACCAAATTTAACATGTTCAAAAGTCACATTTCCTTTGACATCTTCTACTGAATGTGGATTTTTGGTATCTGGAATTTCTTCCTCTTCTTCCAAAAACTCAAAAACTCTCTCGCACGCTGCTATCATAGCTTGTAGCATATTACTTACATTGGCAAGTTGGGTAATTGGTCCGTGTAAATCTTCTCATATATTGAATAAAACTTTGAATATTTCCAACTGTAATAATTCCTTGTCTTGCATAAAATCCACCCATAATGCAAACAATTACATAACCAACATTTCCTACAAAACTCATAATTGGTTGCATTAATCCTGATAAAAACTGTGCTTTCCAATTTGAATGATACAAAGTCTGGTTATATTTCGTAAATTCTTTAATTGATTTTTGCTCACCATTAAAGGCTTTAACAAGTTCATGGTTAGCATACATTTCTTCAATATGACCATTTACATGCCCTAAATATTCTTGTTGTGCTTTAAAATATTTTTGTGATTGATGAACAACAATCATCACTAAAATCATAGATACTGGCAACACCAAAAGCGCCACCAAAGCCATTTGCCAAGAAATTGAAAACATCATAATTAGAATTCCAATGACTGTTGTAATCGATGTAATCAATTGTGTAATACTTTGATTTAAATTTTGTGCAATGGCATCTACATCATTTGTAATGTAAGACAATATTTCCCCATGCGTTTTTTTGTCAAAATATTTAATTGGCAAACGATTAATTTTTTCGCTAATTCCTTTTCGTAAATGATACGTAAATTTTTGTCCAACTCCAACCATTACAAAAGATTGAATATAGGAAAAAACTGTACTTATGATATAAATAGCTAGCAAACTTAAAACAATTTTTCCGATTGCCCCAAAATCAATTCCACCAATTCCTGCAATCATTTTCATAACACCCATATAAATTTCTGTTGTGATATTCCCCAATATTTTAGGTCCTATAATATTAAATATGGTTGACAAAATTGCACAAATCATAACAATCATAATCATCAATTTATACTGTGTTAAATATTTTAATAATTTGACAAATGTACCTTTAAAATTCTTAGGTTTTTCTGGCAAACCTACACCTGGTCCGCCTCCCATAGGACCACGTTTCAAACGATTATTTCCTGCCATTTTGTACTCCTTTCTTTAATCTATTTTCAATTCTTCTTCACTTAATTGTGAACTTGCAATTTCGTAATACGTTGGACAATTTCTCAAAAGCTCCTCATGAGTGCCCAATCCTACTATTTTTCCATCTTCTAATACAATAATTTGCTCTGCATTCATAATTGTGCTAACTCTTTGTGCAACCACAATTAATGTACTATTCTTATGATGTGTTTTCAATGCTTTCCTTAAATTACTATCTGTTTTAAAATCAAGTGCTGAAAAGCTATCATCAAAAACATAAATTGGACTATCCTTCACTAAAGCCCTTGCAATTGACAATCTTTGTTTTTGTCCACCAGAAACATTTTTAGCCCCTTGTGAAATACGAGATTCATATTTTTCCTCTTTACTTTCAATGAATTCTATTGCCTGTGCAACTTGGGTACATTTTTGTATCCATTCTTGCGTTGCATTTTCATTTCCATATTTTAAATTGGAAACAATGGTTCCTGAAAGTAAATTTCCTTTTTGTGGAATATAGCCAATTTGATTATGCAACTCAAACTGTGTTATATTTTTGACATTTACACCATTTACCAATACTTCTCCTTCTGTACAATCAAATAATCTTGGAATCAAATTAACAATTGTTGTTTTCCCACTTCCCGTTGCTCCAATAATAGCAGTTGTTTGACCAGGTTTTGCCACAAAACTAATATTTTCTAAAACCTTTTGGCTAGCTCCTGGGTATTCAAATCCCACATTTTTAAATTCGACATATCCTTTTTTGCTTTCATCAAATTTTTGTGGATTTTCTGGGTCTTTTACTGAAGCTTCCTTTCCTAAAACTTCTGCAATACGATTAGCTGAAACACTCGCTCTTGGAAACATGATAAAAATCATAGAAACAAACAAAAAGCTCATAACTACTTCAATTCCATATTGCATAACTGCCATCAAATCTCCAACTTGAATCATAGAATTTGAGATAGCATCTGCTCCAACCCATAAAATTAGTAAGTTTAACCCATTCATAATAAACATCATCGTTGGCATCATCATACTCATTGAACGATTGATAAATTTATTATTTTTCATCACATTTTGGTTTACTTCATCAAACCTTACTTCTTCATATCTTTGTGTTCCAAAAGCTCTAACAACCATCAAACCTGATAAATTTTCTTTGGCTACCAAATTGATTTTATCTGTTAATTTTTGAACAATTTTTATTTTTGGAAAAACAATTTTAAATAAAAATAAAATAATCAATACAATCAATCCACAAGCCAAAGCAATGGTCCAAACAAGCTGTGTGGTTTTTTGAGACATCATAATTAAAGCTCCAATTCCCATAATCGGCGCATACGCAAGCATTCGTATCATCATAATAACAAAATTTTGAATTTGTGTAATATCATTTGTTGTTCTTGTTATCAAAGAAGCTGCGGAAAATTGGTTAAATTCTGCAGCAGAAAAACTTTGTACTTTTTCAAATACATCATTTCTCATATTACGAGCAATACCACTGCCAATTTTAGAACCTAAAAAGCCAACTAAAATGGACGCAATAATTCCTAATATACAAACTCCAAGCATTTTTAAACCAGTATTTACAATAAATTCATTTTGCATTTTAGAAACATCGATTCCAAGTTCACGATAAAAACTTTCTGTAAACACAATTCCTATCGAATTCAACATACTTTCTGGTGTTTTTAAAGCTTGATTCCTTGCATTTTCAATATTTTGCTCTGGCATATTAGATAACATTGGTAACATTTCATAAATCTTCACCAAATCCACATTAGCGGTTTCTTGTATAGCAGTATCCACATTCGTTTGATTTAAAATTTCAGTCATAATATTTATCATGGTTTTACTTGATACTGCAAAAATTCGGTTCAATTTCTGAATCTCACTTTCTTGCAAATTATCATTTAAGCTATAAATGCTGGTATTTTTAATGGCTGGAAATTCTTCGATATATTCCATATCTTCTTGATTAATTTTTATGTAGCTTTCTTCCATGTATTGTTTTTCATCTTGTGTCATAAAGTTTTTCATCAATTCCATTCCATTTTCAGAAATTACTTCTGGCGCAACTTGTTCAATTCCATTTGATTGAATTCCAATATTTACAATTTCTGACATATAATCTGGTAACTTCAAATCACACATTGCTTCTGTAAACAAAAAAATCATAGCCATTATCAATGATACGATAAATGGTTTGAAATACTTTTTTAATTTTAACATTTTTCATCCCTTACCTTTCTTTTAAAATACCGTTTTTTAATATTTCAATTTGCCTAACAAACCTACTTCTAGCAATCTCTGCAGTAACTTTTTTGGAACTAACATCTACCAAATTCGTTCTCATAATAAAATTCAGCATTTTCATCAAATCGATTAAATCATCCTCATTTTCTATCTCCAAATTCGTTGTATCAACTACATTTTTGGTCACTTCAATTAAACTATCCCCTGGCTCTTTGGGAATACATTTATCCCCATTTATAATCAAATTTTTAAAAATATTTGTCATCAAATTTTTCTCTATTTTATTGATTCTACACTTTTGCAAATAATCATAAATTTCCAAATATCCTGCAAACAAATCTCCTTTATTTTTTAGAAAAATTTCTTTGGATTTTTTTCGCTCCTTTTCCAAATGAATTTCAATCAAATATTCAATTGCTTCTTCTTTACTTTTAAAATACACCCAAAAACTACCTTTTGAAATACCTGCTTCTTCCACAATTTTATTGATAGAAGCTTCATGAAATGGAACGCGACTAAATTCTTTTTTCATTGCTTCTAGTATTTTCTGCCTTTTTTCTTTATCCAATTTATAAAAGCTTTCTGTTGGCATAAATCTTTCCCCCTCAAAGATTTTATGATATATTTTATATATTATAAATGACCACTGGTCAATTGTCAAGTGTTTTTTTAGAATTTTAATCAATTTAAAAGATAGCTTTTTGGCTATCTTTTTTCGCTCAATTCACTCTCACCAGTTCGATAATCTATTTTTATTCCTGGCTGAACATTATAAACAAATACACAAAAACAAATTCCTTTTCCTTCATCTTCCACAGACTTTGCCTCAATTTTTACACCATTTGCTAAAAGATTTTTATCTTCAAAAATCGGTGTTACTCGATATAAAACATGATTTTTCGTCATTCTAACATAATCTGCTACTTGATTTTCAAAAGGTAACATACCTTCCACATTCATATAGCGTGTACCAGTGATTAAATTTTGAACATTGGCATTTTCCCCTGTTAATTGATAACCAATCAAATGGCATCGATTATATAAATATTTTCCATTCACAATATCATATTTTATAGTATGCCATCCAGTTGGCTTAACTTGACCAATTTCGCCTCTTTCTTCTGTTGGCATAATTTCAGAACCAATACAAGCATACGCAACTTGACATCTTCCTAATGAGTCCAATTCACTATATTTTTCAAATGCTAGGGTTGTTTCATCTGTTTTACTAAATTCTGGAATATTTTGATTTATGAAAACATATGGTTTTCCATTAAAATCTGGAATTTCATCTAAATTACTTACACTTACTGATAAAATATCTTCATTTTGTGGATAAAAATATTGCCTAACATCTTCGTTAAAATAGGATATCACACTAATAACTGCTAAAATTATAAGTGAAGTTAATATTTCTTTGTTTTTCCACTTTTTTCTTCTTTGGCTCATCTTTTGCAACTTCCTTTTAAATAACTAATTTTCTTTCTTTTCTAAATTCTCAAACATTTTATCAATTCCATTAGCTGCTCTTTTTCCAGCAGCCAAAGCTCTACAAACAGTTGACTTACTTTCCGTCACATCTCCTCCAGCAAAAACACCTTCTAAATTGGTCATTCCATTTTCATCAATTTGCACCATTCCCCAATCATTTAAAACAATTCCCTGTTTTTCCAAAACTGACTTTTCTGGCTTTAACCCAATTGCAAAAACAACATTATCTGCAGGAACGATAAATTCCGTTTTTTCAAGATCGACTGCTTTTCCTTCTACAATTTCTGTTTTCACACAATTCAAACTTGCCATTTTACCATTTTCCAAATTGGCTGATATAACACGCGTAAGCGGCACAAATTCTACACCATCTTCTATTGCTTCTTTTAATTCTACTTTTCGAGCTGGCATATGCGCTTCATCTCTACGATATAAAATTTTTACAGATTCTGCGCCCATTTTCAAAGCAACTCTTGCAGCATCCATAGCAACATTTCCACCACCTATGACAACCACTTTTCCTAGATTTTTCAAAAACTGATTTTCATTATACGCCTTTAAAAATACATCTGATGGAAACACGGTATTCAATTTCTGATCTGTCAAAGAATATAACATTGCTTGAGTTGCTCCAATTCCTATAAAAATACTATCGAATTCTTTTTTAAGACTTTCTATTGTAATATCTTTTCCAAACTCTATATTCGTTTTTAAAATGGCCCCCATTTGCTTTATTTTCTCAATAATATTAGCAACTATCGTTTTTGGCAATCTAAAATCTGGAATTCCATAATATAAAATCCCACCAGGATTTTCATCTTTTTCAAAAATGGTAACTTCATAACCTTTTTTCAAAAGCTCAATGGCACATTCAATTCCTGCTGGTCCAGAACCAATTATAGCTACTTTTTTACCATTTTTCTCTGAATTTGCTATTTTATAATTTATCTGATTTTGTAAAGCCCATTCATTAATAAATTGCTCTAACTCTCCAATTTTAGTTGGCGTTTGTTTTATAGCACGCACACACTTTGCTTCACATTGTTCCTCTTGCGGGCAAACCAAACTGCAAACATGACTAAATAAATTATTATCTACCAAAATTTTATAAGCTTCTTCATATTCTCCTGTTTTTATTTTTTCTATAAATTCTGGTATATTGGTTTGCATAGGACACCCCACTTTGCTACAAGGTTTCAATTTGCAATTCAAACACCATTTGGCTAATTCATTTATTTCTTCTATACTTTTCATATTTATCGTTCCTTTTTACATTTTTTCTTAAAAGTTTTCTATAGCATACACCAAAATCATACAAATAGCAAGTTTATTTATTATTTTTATCACTTATTTTTTCCAATTTTTCTACAATATCTCTTTGCTCATCCATTCCAATCCAAGCATAAAAGCTAGGAATAAACTCGCCATATTGTGTCACATTCTTTTTTGGTTTCTCACTCATTTTCATCCCTCCTGCACTTATTGTTTGCAAAAAGAGATTTCTTAAACCTTCAAAATTTTATTCCAAATACTTTTTTAAAAATTTTCCTGTATACGATTTCTCATTTTTCACAATCTGTTCTGGTGTGCCAATTGCAATTACTTGTCCACCATTATCACCACCTTCTGGTCCTAAATCAATGATATGATCAGCTGTTTTAATCAAATCTAAATTATGTTCAATGACAACAATCGTATTTCCTGTATCGACAAGTTTTTGCAAAATATCCACCAATTTATGTACATCAGCAATATGAAGACCCGTTGTTGGTTCATCCAAAATATAAAGTGTTTTTCCAGTGGCTCTTTTCGACAATTCGGTCGCCAGCTTGACACGTTGTGCTTCACCTCCAGAAAGAGTTGTCGAAGGTTGTCCTAATTTGATATAACTTAATCCAACATCACACAAAGTCTGCATTTTGGTTTTAATGCGCGGAATATTGCTAAAGAAATCTAGTGCCTCTTCCACTGTCATATTTAACACATCTGAAATGCTTTTTCCTTTATATTTTACCTCCAAAGTTTCTCGATTATAACGTTTGCCATTGCAGACTTCACAAGGCACATAAATATCTGGCAAAAAATTCATTTCAATTTTAACAACACCATCTCCTTGACAAGCTTCACAGCGCCCACCAGAAACGTTAAAACTAAATCTTCCTTTTTGATAACCACGTAATTTTGCTTCATTGGTTCCTGCATAAATATCACGAATGATATCAAAAACTCCTGTATAGGTTGCTGGATTCGAGCGTGGCGTTCGACCAATTGGCGATTGGTCAATGTTGATTATTTTGTCAATATTTGAAATTCCTTTAATGGTTTCACATTTTCCTGGTTTTTCATTGGATTTATTAATTTCTCTAGCTAAATATTTATACAAAATTTCATTGATTAATGTCGATTTTCCAGAACCAGAAACCCCAGTCACGCAGTTAAATACGCCTAGTGGTATTTTAACATTTACATTTTTTAGATTATGTTCTGTTGCACCGACAATTTCAATACATTTTCCTTGCTTGCTTTTTCTCCTCGTTTCTGGCAATTGTATTTTTTTTCTTCCACTTAAATATTGTCCTGTAATCGATTCTGTAATTTGCTTGATTTCCTGCGCAGTTCCGTTGTGCTACAACATTTCCACCATAACGACCTGCTTCTGGACCAATATCAATAATTTGGTCTGCCTCATACATCGTATCTTCATCATGTTCCACCACAATTAAAGTGTTTCCTAAATCACGCAATTTTTTCAAAGTTTGTAATAATTTATCATTATCTCTTTGATGCAAACCAATACTTGGTTCATCTAAAATATATAAAACACCAGAAAGTCCTGAACCAATTTGGGTCGCCAAACGAATACGTTGCGCCTCGCCACCAGACAAAGTTCCACTACTTCTAGAAAGTGTTAAATATTCTAATCCGACATCCATCAAAAATTGGAGACGCATGTTCAATTCCCTAAAAATTAATTCTGCTATCATTTTTTCTTTTTTGCTTAAAGCCAAATTCCCCAAATAATCTTTAATTTTGTTAATTGGCATATCGGTTAATTCATTGATATTTTTATCTCCAACTTTAACTGATAAAACTTCTTTTTTTAATCTCGCACCATGACAGCTATTACAGGGACTATCACTCATATACATTTCGTAAAAATGGCGCATTCCTTCTGATTTCGTTTCTCGATAACGTCTTTCCAAAGTTGGAATAACACCTTCAAATGGACTGGTAAACTTTCGTGTTCCACTAGGAGATGTGTATTCAAAATCAATTTCTTCATCGCCTGTTCCATACAAGATTTTGTCCAAAAATTCACGTGGTAATTTTTTAATCGGTTTTTTTATGTCAACTCCATAATGTTTAGCAATACTTTCAAAATACATTTTAGCCATGGTATCTCCACGTTTCATGGTACTTGAACCAAAGGCTTTTACGCCATCATACAACGTTTTATTTTTATCAGGGATAATTAAATCTTCGTCCATTCTCATCAAATAGCCAATTCCTGTACATTCTGAACACGCTCCCATAGGATTATTAAAAGAAAACATACGTGGCGACAATTCTTCAAAACTGATATTGCAATCTGGACAAGCATAATTTCCACTAAATAATTTTTCATCTTTGCCTACAATATCCACTTTTACAAGATTTTCTGCATGGCGCATAGCAGTTTCAACAGATTCTGCCAAACGATTTCGAATGTCTTGCTTGATAACAAGCCTGTCTACTACAATATCAATGGTGTGTTTTTTGTTTCGGTCTAATGCAATATCATCTGTTAATTCGTACATTTCACCATCGATTCTGACACGAACAAAACCTTCTTTTTGCATATTAGCAAATAGTTTGGTGTATTCTCCTTTTTTGGCACGCACAACTGGCGCCAATACCTGTATTTTAGTACCTTCTTCATAATCCATAATGGTATCCACAATTTGGTCAATGGTTTGTTTTTCAATTTTTTTGCCACAATTCGGACAATATGGCACACCAATTCTAGCATATAACAAACGAATATAATCGTAAATTTCAGTAACTGTTCCAACTGTTGAACGTGGGTTTTTAGAGGTTGTTTTTTGGTCAATTGAAATTGCTGGAGAAAGACCTTCTATGGATTCGACATTTGGTTTTTCCATGATACCCAAAAATTGTCTAGCATAAGAAGATAAACTTTCAACATATCTTCTTTGCCCTTCGGCATAAATCGTATCAAACGCAAGAGAAGATTTTCCTGAACCAGAAAGACCTGTGATAACCACTAATTTATTTTTTGGAATTTCCAAACTGATATTTTTTAGATTATGCTCTTTTGCCCCTTTTATGATAATTTTATCGTTCATAATTGCCCCCTTTTATTTTAAACGATGATTTATATTCTATTTTCTATAAAATAATCTTTTGTTTTTATTGTTATTATTTTATCAAACATTCGTTCTTTTGTCAATTGTTTTTTATAATTTTGGCAACTTTCTTTTATTTGGTACATTTAATCTGTTAACAAAAAGCAGAGCCCAAGTGGGCTCTTAGTCTACAATATGATTTACTTCCTTTTTCATTCTCAAAACATGTTTTTTAACACATTTGGGAAATTTTCTTTTTAAAAAATAATTACAAAAGTCATTAGCAATTTGTCTCACAGACTCAATTTCTTCTGTATAGGTAGCAACTTTGCTTTCCCAATTAGGTTCAAAGTATGCTTTATAGCGCAATTTTGATAAGTTTTGCAAAACTCGTATAGAATCTTTTATCGTCCTGTACATCACAATCTGTTGACTAATTAATCCAAAAAACATTAATCCTATGCCAACTGCCCAGCAAATGAAAACTACCTTTATGCAAGCCTCTTCTATTGGATCATATTTTTCTAATCCCAAAAGATAGAAAAATACAACTTTTATCATATAGCATGTTGCCAATCCATTTACTATTGTCATTACTTTCCGTTTTGTCATATTTTTTTCCTCCTAAACGTTTTTATGAGTATATTATATAATATTTTACATAAAATGTCAAATTGAAATACATTTCTCTCTCTTCATTTCTTGTAGCCTCATTCGATTTTCCTCAAAAACATAATGCTTCTGGCAAATTTTCTTAATTTCATCACGATGTGTTACAATAACAACAGTTTTATTTCCCAAATATTTTTGAATTAAATCGACAATTAATTTCTCGGTTTCTTTATCCAAATTCGAAGTTGGCTCATCTAAAACATAAATATCTTTATCTAACAAAATGCCACGAATTAAATTGAGTCTTTGTTTTTGTCCAACAGATAATTTTAAGCCTCGCTCGCCAACAATCGTATCTAAGCCATTTTCTAATTTTTCTACCCAATTTTGTAAGCCGGCTTCTGCCAAAATTTTCATTAAGGTTTCATCTGAAATATCTTTTCCCAAACACAAATTTTCTTTTACTGTTAAATCAAATAAATCAATTTCTTGTGAAATGTATGCCAAATCCAAATTTCCACTTTTGCTCTCTCCATCCACTTTATAATTTTCGCTGTCTACTTCTATGTATCTTGAAAAAATATTTAAAAAAGTACTTTTTCCTTGTCCAGATTTCCCAACAATACTAATTTTTTCGCCACAATGGATTTCAAAATTGGGAATTTGAACCGTCGTTTTGGCATCTTTGCTATATTGAAACTCCAAATTGCTAATTTGAATCGTATTCCAGTCTTTTATTAAGTTGTTTTCTGGCTCATCACCAATGATTTTTTCAACTTGGTTGGTAGCAGCTTGGAATTTGTTGAAATGAATAAATAAAAAAGTTAAATCTTTTAATTCTACTCTTAGCAAATCAAAAATAGTAGCATAAAACAATAAACTTGATAAAATATTTTCTCCTACTTGCATTTTAAAATATAAATTCCCTAAAACGATGACATACATAATATACACAAATGTATTAATTCCATTACTGCGGAAAGAATAAAATAAGTTTAATTGATCTAATTTTGGCAATACTTTTTGGTATAATTGTTCATTTTTCTCATTAGCATATTGACTGGCATTTAATCTTTTTATAGTTTTTACATTTTGTAAAAAATCAACATAGGTAGAATTATATTTTGAATATAATTCATTATATTCTTCCTGTACAACAACAACTTTTTTTCCTAGCCATACATTATAAATTACCATTCCTACAATTATTGCTAAACACACAAAAAAACATGCGAATGTCTTGATGAATTACTTGTCCAAAAAACATTATCACAGATACTGTAAACCCACTAACCGTTTCAAAAATTTGTTCCATTAAATCTTCTGCTTCTTCTGAAATAATATCAATTTGTTTCTTCAAATAGCCATTATGTACTTTATTTAATCGAAATGGTTTCATTTTCACAACTCGATTAAAATAGGCTAATTGTAAATCTTTTCCATATCTATTTTCAAATCTTAAAATGTAAATTACCCAAAAATGATTTAATATAATTTCTGTTGTCTTTATGACAATAATTGAAATAATTAGATATTGAAATCGTTGCACAGTAAATGGTTCTTTCGTAAACCATGCTAAAATTACTGGCATTAAATAAATGCACATATTTACAATAAACGCATTGATAAAACACAATATGAACTTCTTTTTATTTAAAATTTTAAATGGAAATTTCATCTTTCCTCCTTTCGATACATTTTGCTATTTTTTTGACAACCGCTGAAGACTTATGTTTTCTCATATAAATCAGACCATATGCAAGTGTAATCTGAAAAATCATGAAAAATGCTGACAAGCCAAACATATATTTCAAGCCCTTTTCATACATCAAACCACAGAAAAACAAACCAATCGCCTCTCCAATGTATTGGATTATATAGCGAAAATTCGTAAAAGTCAATTGATACTCATTTTCTACGGCGTTTATGTAATACCCATCACAAATATTCTCATAGGCAGCTCCAATTAATAAAGACCACGTAATAGCAATGATTGTTATAAGTAAATTGTCAGTAAAAAAGGCAATTGTATACAACGAAAAACGAATTACAAATTTAATGGTAATCGTAATATAATCGTTTTTCGGAGTTAAATATTTGAGAGCCAATATGCCAATTAAATCGCAAACAAGACCAACGATTACTAAATAATTGGTAGCAACCGATTCTGAAAAACTAAAATAATTAGTCAAAACCAGCATTTTTAAGCCCAAACCTGTTTGCATAGCCATAGAAGCAATAAATATATAAATACAATAGGTTTTCAAAATATTATTTTTCATCACGTATTTTACAATCGAAGCTTTCGGAGCAGAATTCGATTGTACTGTTTGACAAGATTTTATGTTAAACATAATCAACATAGCAGCAACTAAAAACACAATAGAAATATATAAACACACATTATAGCTAACAAAAACTCCAACAACAGTTTTTCCAATCAAAAATCCACCAACCAAAATTCCTACATCTCGAAATAAATATTCGGTTAATTTTCGTTTGCTGTAAATCGTATTATTTTTCACAAAAACGGTAATGAGTGGATAAATACTTGTCGTAATTAAATACGAAGTCGTAAGGTCAATTACAACCAAAAAATCAATACAAAATCGTCTCATGGTATGATTTAATTCATACAATCCTACTAAATTAAAAAATTTCACAACAATTATAAATGACATAAATCCTTTTAATTGACTAAGTACAATTTTTTTAGAAGTCAACATAATGCCAATCGCGCTCACCAATATTCCAATACTCGTAATATTGCTTATTTGCCTAGCAGAAAAGCCATTGTCCTCTAGCCATAATTGCCTAAAATTCTCCCATAATCCAATTGACAAACTCATAAATGCTAACATTAATAAAATCTGATTTTCACTTTTTAACTTTTTCATCTTTTGCTCCCTAATACTCATATTCCTTTATATCACAATTTCCAAAACCAGCATTAAATAAAAGTACGTGTTTATCTTTTCCTTGAAAATAACTCTGAATCACTCTTGCCGTTCCACCATGTGTTACTAATAAAACTGTTTTATCGTGGTACTGCTGTTTGATTTCATCTAAAAAACGCCAAACACGCTGACAAATTTCCTCAACTGATTCCATATTTTCATACTCCAAATTGGCTTGATAATCCCAAAAATTAATCCTCTCAAACAAACCATCTTTTACAAAATTTAATCCTTCAATCTCACCAAAATTTCTCTCTGAAATTTCATGTTTTATAATAATTGGCACTTTTTTATCTTCGCTGACAATTTCAGCCGTTTTTCTTGCTCTTTTTAAAGGTGAAGTAAAAATTACTTCAATTCCTGCTTGATTAAATTTTTCTTTTGCACTTTTGGCTTGGTTTATTCCTGTTTCATTTAATTCAATATCCGTTCGTCCTTGTATTTTTCCTAAAACATTCCAATCAGTTTGCCCATGTCTCATCACATATACTTTCATTTTGGCTCCTTTCATTCTACCTCATATTTCTATCTCATTTTCATTGATATTATTTTCTATTTTTTCTTCTTCTTTCGTTTCTAAATTTTCCTCTTCTGATACTTGATTATTATTTTCTTCCGCCACTATATTTTGATTTACGTTTTCCTCTGGTAACACATTTTCTGGTTCTGTTTGATTTTGTATAACTTCTGTATTTGGTGGCGAAACTGGCTGTTCTGGTTGAGATACTGGCGTCTGTTGTGGCGGATTTTGGTCAATTTGTGGCGTAACTTCTGTTTCACGATTTATTTCATTTTTCACATAATCCACTGTACTTTTTACAACTTCTTTCATTTTTTGTTTTGCATCTTCTTCTATTTCATTTTGAAGGGGACTTAAAATCGTTCCTTTATGCGTTGTGCAACCTTCTGGAACGGTTCCTTTTATGAAACACTCCGTAAACACATCTTTACAGCCACTATTTGCTACTTTTAAGCTCTTTTTACAAATTTTTTGACTAACAACCCCTTTTGTTGTTTTAAAATCACTATTTTCCAGTTTTTTGTGAACCTGTTTCATTACATTAGACCATAAAATTCCTGCTGGATTTTTTCCATTATATCGAATTGGCTCACTTAAATCAAATCCAAACCAAGTTACTGCTGTATAATAATTCGTAAAACCACAAAGCCACCTGTCATAATCTTCATTTGTTGTACCTGTTTTGGCGGCAACATCCATACCAGAAATGGCACAATACGTTGCTGTCCCTTGATTCCCAACAACTGGCTGAGTCAAAAGTTGCTTGGTTACATAAGCAACATCTTCCGAAAATACACGTCTTTTTTTCTGATTTGATACAACAATATCTTTGCCTGTTGCTGTGGTTATTTTTGTGTAAAAAGTTGGCTCAATATAAACTCCATCATTAGCAATCGTGCTATAAGCACCAGCCATTTCCAAAGGCGAAATTCCTTTGTCTAATCCACCCAAAGACAACGCTAAATTTTCATCTTTTTCATTTAATGTAGAAATTCCCATTTTTTCTAAATAATCAATTGAAACACTCGCTGTTAATTCTTCCATGATTTTAACAAACGGAATATTTTGAGAAGATTCAACCGCACGTCTAACTGTTATTTTTCCCAAATAATCGTTGTAATTAATCGGCTCATATGTTTCGTTATTATAATCGATAAATGTTGTTAATGTGTCCTCATATTGACTAAGTGGTGTAATCAATTTTTTATCCAATGCTGGAATTAGCACAGCTAAAGGCTTACTACTTGATCCCGTTTGCCTAATGGCTTGTGTGGCTCGATTAAATCCTCTGGCTTCTTTTTTTTCGCCCAAACCACCCACACAGCCAATCACTTGTCCCTTTTTGTGGTCCATAATCACCATAGCTGCTTGAGAAGTTTCTTCTTTGCTAGATTTCAACTGATATTTACTTTTTTCAAATTCAGCTTCCATTTTTTCTTGAATTTCCGAATTTTGTGTACTATGTATTTTGGCATTTGCCATGCACAAATAATTACTTGCAAATGTTTTGGAAATGTTTTTTTCCTTGGCTAAATCAGAAACCACTTCTAATAATAAGGCATCCGTATGATATGAATAAATACCATCACCACTTGATTCAATTTTTCCTTTTTTAAATGAAATACCTTTTTCGACTTTTGCCATTGCTTCATCATGCTCATGTTGCGTGATATTGCCTAATTCTAGCATTTTATTTAATACAATTCTAGTTCTTTTTTGTATTTTTTCAGAATGATCTTTTTCTTCATTAAATGGATTATAAGCATTTGGCGCATGGTTAATGCCAGCCAAAAAAGCACATTCTGCCAAATCTAAATCCGATACATTTTTATCAAAATAATATGTCGCTCCCATTTGCACACCATAAAGATTTGGTCCCACATAAATCATATTTAGATAACTTTCTAAAATTTCGTCTTTTGTCATACACCATTCTAGTTCAATCGCTTTGGTCCATTCTTTGACTTTTCTTGTCGGACGATTGGAATCATCACCTGTTAAATTTTTGACAATTTGTTGTGTAATCGTACTCGCACCAAAAGACGCATCACCTAAATGAATGACATAAGATCCAATCGCAGCAATGGTTCTTTTTATATCAACACCAAAATGTTTGTAAAATCTTTCATCTTCAATAGCAACATAAGCATTTTTTAAATTTTTAGGCATATCAGCAAAATCCACATTTTGTCGATTTCTTTCACTTCCAATTTGAGCAATAACTTCTCCTTCTAAATCCAAAACTTGAGAAGGTTGATTTATCAGCATGGCGCATGCCATTTCTTGCCAATTATGAATGGAAATAGCAGATGTTACAGCCAAAATAATTAGTATAACCATTAGTAAAATAATGACAAATTTTCTGAATTTTGTTTTTTTCTTCGTTTCTGGAACATTTTTAGTTTTTGCTTTTTTCACTCGATTCAATAAAAACAATCCTCCTTGCTCACTACATATTTTCATTCCAATTTTTCCAGCCATAAGAATCATTTATAAGTAATATAAATGGTTCTATCAAAATTGGTATTAATGAGAAATCTCCTTGTAATATTGGAATTCCCCATAACAATATCAATATTATATCATTTCCCATATAAAAAAGAAAACTATATTTACTTCTTCTTGTAATTAAATAAGTTGCAATTAAGCTTGTAACCATAGATAAACTAGAAATTATCAATTGGCTTGCGCTGAAATATTCTAGCATATAATAAAGCGTCACAAAACCGACAATACTTGCAAAACTTAAAATAAACCATTCTTTTTTGGAAATCTGGTTTACTTCAACTGTATCTGTTTCATGATTTTTATGTGTCATCCATGAAATCACACCATATAGATACATAGGAAATACTACGAAAACATAAATGATAATTTCCCCATAATAATGGTTTTGATAGGATAGGATAGAATATAATATCACTTCTACAATTCCTACAAACTGACTGCTTATCTTTCCCTTGGCTTGTAATAAAGCACCAAGTATTCCTCCCAAAGATGTTATAGCAGTCCATATTTCACTTTTGAAAACAATTGCTGATACAAAAACGGATAAAATGCCAACACTTAACAATCCCATTTCAAAAGCATTCCAACCTTTCAATAATTTTTTCATAAAAGTCTCCTCAACTTTCTATTTTTCTTTTTAAAACCTCATTAAATCTTTTATATCATACATTCTAATTTGTAAAAAATCAACTTCTCAACTTTTCACGAAAAAATGCAAACGCCCCAGGAATTGCGTATTTTTCTAAAAGTTCTTGTTTTTCCACCCAAATAAAAACGTCATTTCTGTTGGCAACTGACACTTCAAACCCAATCATATCCCACTCCACATGTGAAAAAATATGACGATGTCTTCCCGATTTTTCTATATGAATGATTGGCAAATTCCAAGTCTGCAAAACTTTCTGAATCTCCTTTTGGTCAAGCTTTCCCTCCACATTTGGAAACTCATACAAATTGGCAAGAAGTCCCTTTTTTGGTCTTTTTCGAATAGCGATTTTTCCTTCATTTTCTAGCAAAAATACCGTTTTTTGCTCTTTCCTTCTTTTGACTTTTGCATTTCGCAGCGGAATTTGGGCTGTCATATTTTCTTTTTTCGCCAAACAAATCTCCTGCAATGGACATTTTTTACAAACTGGCTCACCATTTGGCACACAAATTCGTTCCCCGAAGTTCCATTAAACCTTCATTAAAATCACCAGCTTGTTTTGGCATAATTTTTCGCAATTTTTCAGTAAACTCCTTTTTGGTTTTAGCTTCCAAAACATCTTTTTTACTTAACAAAACGCGACTTAATACACGAAGTACATTTCCATCAACTGCTGGAACTGGTTCATTAAATGCAATGGAACTAATTGCCCCTGCGGTATATTCACCAATTCCTGGTA